>DAHUZQ010000215.1 GCA_027306495.1 Actinomycetota bacterium
GGTGGCGCGTGGGACGAGGAGTACCCGGTGGTAATGTTCGCTGCCTAGAAGGCCGCGCGGACGGGAAGCAGCTACGTGCCAGGACGAACCGACGAGGGGTGAGAACCTGCGTGCTCACCATGGACCGCCCGCTCCGTGTCGCCCTCGTCTCCTACCGGAGCAAGCCGCATGTCGGCGGCCAGGGTGTGTATCTGCGCCACGTGTCGCGCGAACTGGCCGCTCTCGGGCACCACGTTGAGGTGTTCTCGGGCCAGCCATATCCCGAACTGGAGCCCGGCCCGGTGCTGCGCACGGTGCCGAGCCTGGACCTGTACCGTGAGCCCGACCCGTTCCGCACGCCCCGCCTGGGCGAGTACCGGGACTGGATCGACGTGGCGGAATTCGCCGCGATGAAGACCGGCTACTTCCCGGAGCCACTGACCTTCAGCCTGCGGGTCCGCCGGGAACTCCTCGCCCGCCGGTCCGACTTCGACCTCGTCCACGACAATCAGGTGCTGGGATACGGCCTGCTCGCGATGCCACGGGCGGGGCTGCCGCTGGTCACCAGCATTCACCATCCGATCACGGTGGACCGGCGCATCGAACTGGCGCAGGCGCGCGGGCTGAGCAAGATCGCCAAGTGGCGGTGGTACTCGTTCATCCGGATGCAGGGCCGGGTTGCCCGCCGCTGCGGGCCGATAATGACGGCGTCGGAGTCGGCCCGCGATGACCTCTGCCGTGACTTCCGCGTCCCGCCCAGCCGGGTGAGCATCATCCCGCTCGGGGTGGACACGCGCCTTTTCCACCCCCGTACCGGGCCCCGCGTTCCGGGCCGGATCGTGGCGGTGGCCAGCGCCGACTCACCGGTGAAGGGCGTGAGCACGCTGCTGCGCGCATACGCCAAGCTGATCACCGACCGGCCCGCTGAACTGGTCATCGTCGGGCGGCCGACTGCGGGTGGCCCGACCGAACGGCTGATCGGTGAGCTTGTCCTGGCCAGCCACGTGCGCTTCGTGTCAGGTATCAGCGACGGCGAACTCGCCGAACTCGTGGCCAGCGCCGAAATCGCGGTGGTGCCTTCGCTGTACGAGGGCTTCTCGCTGCCAGCGGTCGAGCACATGGCGTCGGGCACGCCGCTGGTGGCGAGCCGGACCGGCGCCCTGCCCGAGGTCACGCAGGACGCCGCCGTGCTGGTGCCGCCCGGCGATCCCGAGGAACTCGCCGCCGCCCTGCGGGGCCTGCTCGATTCCCCCCGCCGCCGGGCCGCGCTGAGCGCGGCGGCCCTGCAGCGGGTCAAGGAACGATTCGCCTGGCCGGCTGTCGCGAGGGCGACCGTCGCTCAATACGAACGCGCGATCGATGCCTGCGGCCATGGGCGGCGGCCGGCCCCTGGGCACGATCCGCGCCCGGCTGGATGCTCACCTGCTGGCGCCACAACCTCCGGATCGGGCCGTGCTGACCGTTGACTTCCACCGCTTCCCGATCCGCGACACCGATCGGGTGCTCGACCTGGGCTGCGGCGGTGGCAGGCACGCCTTCGAGGCCTACCGGCGGGGTGCTGATGTGGTCGCGTTCGATGCCTCGCCGGCCGAGCTGACCGCTGTCGCCGCGATGGCCGGGGCCATGGGTACGGCCGGCGAGGCGCCAGCGGCAGCGCACGCGATGTGTGTCAGCGGCGACGCCACCCTCATGCCGTTCGCCGACGACACCTTCGACCGGGTCATCGCCGCCGAGGTGCTGGAGCATGTGCCCGGCGATCAGCGCGCCCTGCACGAGATCAGCCGGGTGCTGCGGCCGGGCGGGCTGCTGGCTGTGACCGTCCCCGCCTGGCTGCCGGAACGGATCTGCTGGCGCCTGTCCGACGATTACCACAATGTGCCCGGCGGGCACGTGCGGATCTACACCCGGCCGGAACTGGAGATCAAGCTGCGGCGGGCCGGCCTGGTGGTGGGCGGTCATCACCACGCGCATGGCCTCCACTCGCCCTACTGGTGGCTGAAGTGCGCGGTGGGAGTGCAAGACGACGGTCATCCGCTCGCCCGCGCCTACCACCGGATGCTGGTCTGGGACATCACCGAGCGTCCGGCACTCACCCGGGGGCTGGACCGGGCACTGAACCCGCTCATCGGCAAGAGCCTGGGCATGTACGCCCGCAAGCCCGCCGCGGCGGCCGAACCGGTGGGGCCACCGCGGGCCCGGCGGGCGCATGCCGCCGCATAGCGGCAGGGCCAGCGGCGGCTCCGGCCACCGCGGGCACACCTGGGCGGCCGGCCCGGCCAAGCCACCCCCCTGGCGCGCGGCCGCACCGTCCCGCCGCTCTCCCACCACCCGCCGCCCCGCTGGGCCGGCCTCGCCCACAGCCGAGCCCGGTCACCGTCCACCCGCCGTCCCGGGGGTGCTGACCGCGGCCGATGTGCTGGCCACCGGGGTCAGCATCGCCGCAGTCCAGGAGCGTTCCGGCGCGATCGGCTGGCCGGATGGCCACGTCGACGCATGGAACCACATCGAATGCACGATGGCCCTGTCCGCCTGCGGCCTGCGGGAACACGCGCGGCTCGGCTACGAATGGCTGCGGGCCAGCCAGCGGCCGGATGGGTCATGGCCGCGCAGCACGGGCCCAGGCGGTGCCGTGCTCGACCCGGCAGCCGAGTCGAACCACGCGGCGTATGCCGCGGTGGGCGTCTGGCATGAGTTCCTGGTCACCGGCGACATGGCATTCGCGGCGCGGATGTGGCCCATGGTCCGGCGCGCGATCGCCTTCGTACTGGCGCTGCAGACACCGCGTGGCGAGATCATCTGGGAACGGACCGCGGCGGGGGCCGCTGGCGGTTACGCCTTGCTGACCGGTTGCTCCAGCATCTATCAGGCACTGGGCTGCGCGGCCGCGCTGGCCGGGCTGATGGGTGAACCCCAGCCGGGCCTGGAACTCGCGGCTGCCCGCCTTGGGCATGTGATCGCCCACCACCAGGATGCGTTCGCCGACAAGAGCCGGTTTTCCATGGACTGGTACTACCCGGTGCTCGCCGGGCCGGTCCAGGGGGCGCTCGCGAGGCAGCGGCTCGCTCGCGGCTGGCCGGCGTTCGTGGTGGCGGGACTCGGCGTCCGCTGCGTGAGCGACGAGCCATGGGTCACCGGCGCCGAGACGTGCGAGCTCGTGCTGGCACTCGAAGCGACCGGGGATCGTGAACGCGCCGGAACCCTCTTCCGTGACGTGCAGCATCTGCGTCACACCGACGGCAGCTACTGGACCGGCTGGCAGTTCGCCAACCGGGCGCCCTTCCCCGCGGAACGAAGCAGCTGGACATCGGCTGCGGTCATCCTCGCGGCCGATGCGCTGTCGGACGCGACCGGGGCGGCCGGCCTGTTCCGGCACGGTGATGACGTAGCCGCGCTGCCTGTCCCGGACGGGGCCGCCTGTGGCTGCGGCCTGTCGGCTCAAGTGTGAGGGCTACCCGACCCCCTCGCCGGTACGCTCCAGGACCCGCAGCGACCCCGCAACGGCCACCTCGGTGAACGCCGCTGAAGCGAGGGCCCGCAGGTAGACACGGTAGGGCGGCTGCCCGCCATCGGCAGGATCGGGGAAGACATCATGGATCGCGAGCGCCCCGCCGTGCGCGACCCACCCCGCCCAGTTCTGGTAATCGGCCTGGGCCGCTGCGTCGGTATGGCCGCCGTCGATGAAGAGCATGCCGAGCGGAGCGCCCCACAGCCCTGCCACCTCCGCCGACCGCCCCACGATGGTGATGACCGAATCCTCCAGGCCAGCCGCAGCCAGCGTGGACCGCAACCACGGCAGCGTATCCAGCCTGGCGGTGCGGGGATCGACGAGTTCGGGGTCGTGGTACTCCCAGCCCGGCTGGTTCTCCTCCGACCCGTGATGGTGGTCGACGGTCACCACCCGCTGCCCGGCGGAGCGGGCCGCCGCCGCCAGGTAGATGGTGGACTTTCCGCAGTAGGTGCCGACCTCCAGGACCGGCCCCACCGGGGCGTAGGCCGCCGCCACCTGGTAGAGGGCCATCCCCTCGGCGGCAGGCATGAATCCCTTCGCGGCCTGGGCCGCGCGCACCAGCGGCTCGGCCATGGGCGGGCAGTGCGAGCGAGCGAGCCTGGACTCGGCGGTGACAAGCTTCATGAGGTCATCATCCCGGCAGGCTCGGCCCACGCCCGCCACCCCCGCCCCCGCCCGCCCTGGCGAGGCAGCCGGCCGGCCAGCCTGACGCGATGGCCGCCGCACGGGGCAGCGAGAATAGTGCGGTATGAGAGTGATAGTCGATCCCACGGCGTGCGAGGCCAACGGCATCTGCGCGGGACTGGTCCCGGAAGTCTTCGACCTCGATGACACCGACGAGTTGCACATCCTGGTGGGCGAGATCCCGGACCAGTTTGCCGACGCGGTGCGCCGGGCGGTGGGGTCCTGTCCCAAGACCGCGCTGCGCCTGGTGGAGTGACCCATGAATGGCCGGGCCTAGGCAGACGGGTCGCTGACCACACCAAGGAACAGCGGGACGCCGGTCTCGCGGGCCACGATCGCATATGCGAAGGGCCGGTCCACCGTCATCTCCGCCGATACCCGCCGTGCGGCCAGCGAACGGATGGCCGCCGCGGTCGCCGCGGCGGCCTCGGTTCCCTGCTCGGTGACCCGGACATCGGCCATGTGGGCGACCGCCCCGAGCGCCAAGGGCTCCCCGGCGGCGATCCCGGAGAAGTCTGCCCCGGGACCGAACGCCCCGGCCATCCCCAGGCGGCCCAGGACCGGTCCCAGGTCGAGCCGGGTGCGCTGGTGGAATCGGGGAAGCCGCAGCCGGAGTTGTTCGGGAGCCGCACCCGCGGCCAGGCCGGTCAGTCCGGGGCCGGTCATACGCTCGCGGAAGTCCGCAAGCGGGCCGTCGGGGAGGATGACCACCATGGCCAGGCGACCGCCCCGGTAGGGCAGCACCGCCGCCTGGTAGCCGTCGCCCGCCCGGTAGCGCAACTGGGCGGTCAGCCGCATCATCGGCACGTCCAGCCGGTCTCCCCGTTCATCCCGGAAAGGAGCCCGCGCCGTGTCCGGCGCCGGGAACGGGCATTCCCAGGCCGCCTTCAGGTAGACGGCGTTCGCCAGCACGAGCCGGGTGAGCGCCGTGACGCCCCCCGGGCCGAGCAGGCCCTGGATCGCCCCCCCGGTCGCATCCTCGATCACACCGTTGACAACCGCCCTGGCCCCCTCGGGTGAGCCCCGGAAGTCGGCGTGCCGCACGACGACCGCCAGGCTGTCCACCATGTCGCGGAAATCGCGTGCCAACGGCAGCCCCGACTGAACCCAGACCGTCGCCGGCGCGGACAGGGCCGCGGGGCCATCCGCGAGCGCGGCCAGCCACCCCGCCCGCGTGCGCAGGCCCTCCGCCGCGGACTCGGGGCCGGGCACACCGAGTACGCCGGCGATCTGCCGCGCCGTCGGACCGCGCGCGCCCAGCAGTGCCACGCGCAGGGCGGCGGCGATGCTGTCCGGTGAGAGCACCAGGTTGGCGGCGCCGGCGTCAAGCTCGTGCAGCAGGCGGATGCCGAACCCTTCGTCCCCGGTTGGCCGGCCGGGCCCGAGCGCGGCCGGTGCCCGGCCCGGCGGGTGGTCCGCCTGGTCG
Organism: Actinomycetota bacterium; assembly: GCA_027306495.1. Lineage (GTDB taxonomy): Bacteria > Actinomycetota > Actinomycetes > Streptosporangiales > Streptosporangiaceae > DAHUZQ01. The sequence goes on from DAHUZQ010000215.1 coordinate 5,598, forward strand.
TCAGGCACCCGCGCCCGCCAGCCTGGCCAGCGCCTGCGACAGCACGCCGGGCTGTTTGCAGAACGCGAATCGCACCTGGGTCCGGCCCGCGTCGGGATGGTCGTAGAAGACCGCACTCGGGATGGCGACCACGCCACTGCGGTGCGGAAGCTCGCGGCAGAATGTCATGCCATCGGCGTACCCGAGTGGCCGCACGTCAGTGGTGACAAAGTAGGTGCCGGCCGGCCGGTAGACCTCGAAGCCCGCATCGGCGAGGCCCGCGCACAGGAAGTCACGCTTGCCGCGCAGGTCGGCGCTGATGGCCGCGTAGTACGAATCAGGCAGGGCAATTGCCTGCGCGATCGCGTACTGGAACGGGCCGCCGGAAACGTAGGTGAGGAACTGCTTCACCATCCGGACCGCGGCGACCAGGTCCGGGCTGGCCGTCACCCAGCCGATCTTCCAGCCCGTGAAGGAGAACGTCTTCGCGGCCGAACTGATAGTCACGGTGCGGTCGGCCATCCCCGGCAGTGAGGTGATCGGGACGTGGACCCCGTCGTACACCATGTGCTCGTAGACCTCGTCCGAAATCACGAGCAGGTCGTGCTCGCAGGCGATCTCGGCGATGGCGGCAAGCTCGGCGGGTGTGAAGACCGCGCCGGTCGGATTGTGCGGTGTGTTCAGCAGGATGATCCTGGTCGCGGCGGTGACCGCGGCGCGCAGCGCGTCCAGGTCCGGCCGGAAGCCGGGCGGCCGCAGCGTGACCGGCACCCGGACTCCGCCGGCCAGCGCGATACAGGCAGCGTAGGAGTCGTAGTACGGCTCGAACGCGATCACCTCGTCGCCGGGCTCCACGAGGGCCAGCAGGGCCGACGCGATGGCTTCGGTCGCGCCGGCGGTGACGAGCACCTGCGAGTCAGGGTCGACGGCCAGCCCGTAGAAGCGCTTCTGGTGAGCCGAGATCGCCTGCCGCAACTGCGGCACACCGGTGCCCGGCGGATACTGATTGCCCAGGCCGGAGCGGATCGCGGCCGCGGCGGCTTCGGCGATCTCGGCGGGCCCGTCCGTGTCCGGGAAGCCCTGGCCGAGGTTGACGGCGCCGGTGGCGGCGGCGAGCGCGGACATCTCGGCGAAGATGGTCGTGCCCATCCCGGCCAGGCGCGAGTTCAGCAGCGGTCGGTTCACCATGACATGACACCACGGAGCGCCGCGCCGCGCCCGGATTGCCGGTGTCTGGTGACCGGACCGAGCGTTGCCGCTCTCCTGCGCCGCCACCCGGCAACCTTCACGCCGCACGACCATTATTGCCGGAGTTTTGTCCGGTTCCAGGGTCGCGGGACGTGAAACCGGGCCGGTGGAAGGCCGGCAGCGGCGAATCGGCGCCGGCCGGCTTAAGCTGCGGGCATGTGGGTCGCTCTCTGCCAGATGCCGGTCAGCCCTGATCCGGCGATCAACATCGACCGCGTGAGGGAGTCCCTGGCCAGCGCGGCCGCAAGCGGGGCCGATCTGGCTGTCTTCCCCGAGGCCACCCAGGCGCGGTTCGGCACCGATCTGCGAGCTGCCGCCGAACCGCTCGATGGGCCGTTCGGCAGCGCGCTGGCGGCGGCGGCACGGCAGATGGGCGTGGCGCTGGTGGCGGGGGTGTTCGAGCCCGCCCCGGACGGGCGGGTCTACAACACGGCGGTGGCCTACCGGGCCGATGGCGAACGGGTGGCGGCCTACCGCAAGATCCACCTCTTCGATTCGCTGGGGGAGCACGAGTCGGCGGTGGTGGCGCCAGGGGAAGAACCCGTCGTCGCCAACCTCGCTGGCGTTCGGGTGGGGTTCATGACCTGCTATGACATCCGCTTCCCCGAACTCGCCAGGGCGCTGGTGCGAGGGGGTGCCGACATCATCGTCGTTCCCTCGGCGTGGGCGGCCGGCCTGTTCAAGGAGGAGCACTGGGTCACACTGGTGCGGGCGCGCGCCATCGAGAACACGATCTGGGTGGCGGCCTCGGGGCAGGTCCCCGACCGGTCCGCACCGCCGACGACCGCACCAACGGGTGTGGGCCGCAGCATGCTGGTTGACCCTATGGGCGTGGTGCGGGCCGACCTCGGTTCCTTCCCGGGGGTGCACGTCGCGGAGGTGGACCTGCACCTGACCGCTCGGGTCAGGTCGGTGCTGCCGTGCCTGGAGCATCAGCGGCCGGACCTGCTCGGCATGCCGGCGGCGTCCACTCAGGCGGTGGGCTGATCACCGGTCACAGGACCCGGCCGCGCGACGCGGCCGGGTCCGCCGCGCCGACGGGCCCAGCCGCCATTCAGCGGACCCTGACCTGCCACACCACCGGTTGCTCGCTTCGACCGGAAGCCTCGTAGCCGACGGCCCTGAGCACGGACCCGTCAAGGCTGAACGCGGTGACCCGGCCCGCGCCCGGCACTTGCCGCGCGGGCCGGACCATGAACCAGTGCAGGGCATCGCGTGACCACCAGAAGACGACCCGCTGGTGTCCGGCCGGGCCGATCAGGCCGGCGGCGACATATCCCCCCGGCACCGCCGTCAGCGCGGTCACCGCGGCCGGCTCCCCGCCGCCGGACAGGTCCGCCTCCCGCCATCGCAGGCCACCATCATCCGAGACGGCGACGAAGGCTGAGCTATCGCCTGGACGGCCCTGGGGCACCCACGACCCGACACCGACCACCGTCCGGCCGGACATCGCCATCCTCGTCAGCACCGCCGACGCGGCATGCGGCGGCAACGCCAGCGAAGCCCCGGTCCACCGCTGCCCATCCGGGGAGAGCCACGCCGCCGCATGAGCACCGATGGCGCCGCCCGCCGCGAAGGAACCGCCGTCGGAGGTCACGGCCAGCACGGCGGATGGTCCCTGCGCTCGCGAGGGTGTCCACCAGCCCAGTGGTGTCCACTTGGTCAACCGGGCGGACCACCACAGCGCGGCGAAAGGCCGTCCCTGCTGCTCGCGTTCGCCGACGACGACATATCCCGCAGGGCCAGCCGCCGCCTGGTTCGCCACGATGCCGGGCGCGCCGAAGGCGCTCGATCCGGCAGCGACCTGCCAGTGCTGACCGTCCGCCGAGATGAGCACCTGCGGCGGCAGGCCGGCCCGGTCAGGGCCGACCGCCGTGTTCGCGCCGTCGCCTGGCACGGACGCAGTCCCCGCGCCGCCGATCGCCAGCCAGCCGGCAGGCCCGTGTACGACGCCGGTCAGCCCCGGCGCGGCGCCACCGGCCACCGGCAACCCGTTCATCAGCGTCCAGTGGCTGCCGGGCCGCGCCGTCCAGATAGCCGGGATCCCATCCGCGTTCCCTACCGCGACCTGCCAGCCAGCGGCGGTGGCCAGGCTCCGCACGACCGCATAGGGCCTGCTCTCACCAGCCATAGCGGCAGCCCCGGCCCCGGTCCACAGCGCTGTCGCACCGGCGGACCGCCCCGGCCGGGCCAGCGCCAGCACCGGCTGGCGCACCCGGGACGCCGCCGGCCCGCCCGGGGTGTAGCTCGCGCCGGCCACCAGCACTGATCCGCCCGTCACCGGCAGCATGCCCGACAGAACGGCGGTTCCGGCTGGGAGTTCCGCAGTGTGCTGCCAGCGCCGGCCATCGGTGCTGGCAAACGCCACCCGGCGGTGGCCAGCGAATCCGGCCACCGCGACGGCGCTCCCATCGCCGGTCACCATCGTGGCCTGGAAACCAGCACGGGCCAGCCGTAGCGTGCCCGCCCGGCGGCACTGGCCCTCGGCCGCGCACACGTAGCTGACGGCCAGCCGTCCCGTCCCGGCCCCGGCGTCCCGCACCACCAGGAACCCGCGGCCGATCGCGGCGATCCCGGCAAGCGCGCCAGCCCCGAGCCTGCCGGGCAGGACCACCCGCGCCCAGCGCCTGCCGCCGTCGGCACTGCGCCACAGGCCGGGGGTGGTGAACACCCGCGCGGACCGGCGCGTTCCGGGCCGCCGGCCGGCGGTGCGGGTCAGCACTCCCGCGATCATCACCGAGCCTGCGTGAACGGCAACCCAGCGCAGCGCCGACACATGTGTGCGGCCGGTCACCAGGCCAAGCTGAGCGGCTGTCCTTCGACGCCAGGTGGTGCCGTCCGCGGAAGTCCACACCACACCCGTATGGGTCACAGATCGGCCCGCGGCGGCCACGTTGGTGCCGACCGCGAAGAACCCATCGGCGGTCCTGGCGAGCGAGAGGACCCGGTCGCCGGTGAGCATCGGGGCCATCGGCCGGACGGAGTTCCAGCGCAGGCCAGTCGAGGAGATCCAGGCGGAGCCGCGGCCGATCGCCAGCCAGCGTCCCGCACCCCCGGCCGCCAGCGCCGGGAACCGGTTCCCGGTGGGCGTGCCCACGGCGGGCGCGTCGCGCCAACTGTGCCCTGCGTCGGTGGAGACCAGGAATACCGGCCGCACAGACGGGATCCCGGGAACAGCACCGAAGGCGACCACCGTCTGGCCATCACCTGCCAGGCCGGTGAGCGAAGGCGGGGCGCCGGGTGCGCCCGGAACGGACAGCCCGGCGGCACTCGTGCGCGTGATCGCCCCGGCCAGCAGCCCAACGGGCGGCTGCCCAGCCCCCCCGGGCGCCAGGACTCCCACCGCCACCGCCGCTATGGCGGCCAGGGCGGCACCAGTGACCAGCAGAGGGCTCCGGTGAAACCGGTCGCGAGCACGGCCGGACTGGGACGGTACCCGCGCCGGTGGCTCAGGTTCGGGCCTGGCGGCGGGCGGGACCGGTGCGGCGGGCGCAGTCTCCTCCGGCGCAGCGGGCCTAACCTCCTCCGGCGGAGCCGAGCCGCCCCTGCCCGCGGGCTGCTGCCAGGCGATGCCAGCCTCGTGCCAGAGATGCCACGCCCGCTGCCATGCTGAGGGCGGTGGAGCCGGCGTGCGCCGAAGATGCCGCAATTGCCTGCGTACGGGAGGCTGGCTCAGCCGGCCGGGCATGTCGGGCCGGCTCCCGGCCGGCCCGAGCGGACCACCGGGAAGGCCGCGCACGGCACGTGTGCCCGCCCACCCTGACACCGTGGCCAGGTTCGCTGCCTGCCCATTCGGCCCTTCACCGGGCGCGAGCGCCGTATCGCCGCTCCGTTCCCCAGCCAACTCATCCGCCATTCCCCCGGCGGGCTCGGCGACCGCTTCCCAGTCACGGCCCACGGTGGCTGTGACGGCGCCCATCGTCTCAGGAGCCGATTCGCCCGCCGTTTCCTCAGCACTCGCCAGCGATCGTGGGGACGCGTCGGCACCTGGTCCTTCATGGGAAGGCGCAGCGGGCGGAGCGGTATCTGTCACGCCGGTAGATGCTACTGGGGTCAGGGCTGCTGGCTCCGGCTAACTGACGACCCGGGCGCCCAGGTTGCGGGCACTTCTGCCGGGCCGTAACCCGCGCTGGCGGAAGAACCCGGCGAACCGGTGCGCGGTCACATCACGCACGGCGATCCGCAAATGCTCGAGTTCATCCTCGCTGAAGCCCTCAATGAGCCGGCGCATGGTGATCGCCTCATCGCCACCGGCCCGCAAGGCCTCGGCCATCAGGCGCGCATCGTGGTCCTCGCGGGACTCGGCCGGCCAATACCGCCATGCGCGGCCATGCTTGGCCCGCAGCAGCACGCCCTTGCGGTAGAGAATGTCCATAACCGTCATGACCGTGGTATAGGCGACCGGCCGGTCATAGCAGAGGCCGTCGCGGACCGCGCGGACCTTGAGAGGCTGCCGCGCGTCCCACATGACCCGCATGATCGCGGATTCGAGTTCGCCGAATTCACGCACGAAGGTCACCTCCGGCATCCATGCAAACACGATCAGGCGGAGCACGCCCGGCGACCGCGGAGTGCCGTCTAAGGAAACCGTTCCTGCGAGGAGGATTCTTCATCCCCGATCAAGGAATTTGCACCGAGAGCCTCCGTCGGGACCGCCACCCCGGCGCGTGCAACGGCCGGGTCAGCCGCGGGAACCTCGCCGACAGCTATCCCCACCCGACCGAGCAGTCCGCCGCCACGCCGGTGACGCCGCACCGCCCAGATCACAGCGACCGTCACCACCAGGACGGCGAGTGCGACTGCCAACCCAGTGCCAACGCGCCGCTCGATCACCGTGTACGCCGAGCCCGCCAGGTACCCCAGCAGGGCATAAGCGACCCCCCAGACCACACCGGTAGCGGCGTTGTAGATGGCGAAGGTCCGGTAAGGGACGCGGGCGGTCCCCGCCAGGGCCGGAATCAGCGCGCGGAGCACGGCGGTGAACCTGCCGACGATGATGGCGGCCGGGCCCCGCGATTGCAGGACAAGCAGAGCCCGTTCGGCGGTGGGAGACACGCGCCGCAACAGGCGGGAGGCGATCAGCCGTCCGCCCATCCGCCGGCCGATCTCATACCCCACGATGGGGCCAAGGATGGCCGCGACCACGACGACCACCATCAGCGTGGGCAGCGACACCCGCCCACGGCTCGCAAGGACCCCGCCGAGGATCACCGCGGTCTCGCCCGGGAGCACGAACCCGAAGAAAAGGGCCGTCTCCCCGAAAACGAGCGCGGCCACGACCGTATAGGCGAGCAGGCCCGACAATCGCACGAGATCTGTGGCGATCGCGCTCACCCTCGCACCTCCCGGCCCCTTCTGATCGTCCCGGCTGCCGACTTGCCGTGCCGGCATCCCCCGCCGGTCCCGGCCCGTCCCGCCTCACCATGACCTTATGCGGGCGCGGGCACCGGTGCCCGCGTTCATCACGCCGCCACTGCCCGCAGCGACCGCGTCCGGCCCCGCAGCGTGCCGACACCCCCTTCCGGCCAGCCCTGCGGGGAGCATGCCGTTCTGCCCTCACCGGGGCACGCACCAGGCCTCACCGGGGCACGCGCCAGGCCTCACCGCCGGGCCGGTGTCCCTGCTCCGCCGGGTAGCCTAAGGGGCGGACAATCACAGTCTCCAACCGTCGGAAGAGGGCGATGTCCGCCGTGCCTCCCGAGTCGCCGCGGGCGTCCGCGGATCTGTCTGAGCAACCGAACGGCCATTCCGGCGAGGAGGCGTTGCCAGCGTCGGCCAGCAACGTCTTCGGCCCGAACGAGTGGCTCGTCGACGAGTTGTATCAGCGATATCTGGCCGATCCAGCGTCTGTGGACATGGCCTGGTGGAACTTCTTCGCCGACTATCAGCCCCCGTCCGCTCTCGCGGCACCCGCCGGCCTGGCCGGCGCACCACCGGCCGTTGAAACCGCCCCGCCGGTCCAGGCCCCACCACCGGCGGCTCCCACGCCAGCCGCGCCGGCCCCACAGGTTCCGCAGGCACCCGCAGGCGAGCAGATCCGGTTGCGTGGCGCGGCGGCCCGCACCGCCACCAATATGGCCGCCAGCATCACCGTGCCGACGGCCACCAGCGTGCGCAACGTCCCCGCCAAACTCCTGGTGGACAACCGCATCGTGGTCAACAATCATCTCGGCCGGGGCCGGGGCGGCAAGGTCTCGTTCACTCACCTCATCGGCTACGCGATAGTCCGCGCATTGTCGGTGGTCCCCGAGATGAATTACGCCTACGCGGACGTGGACGGCAAGCCGACGGTTGTCCGGCCCGAGCACGTCAATCTCGGCCTGGCCATCGATGTGAGCGGCAAGGACGGCGCCCGGCAGTTGCTGGTGCCGAACATCAGGGCTGCCGGGGCGCTGGACTTCCGCCAGTTCTGGATGTCCTACGAGGACCTGGTCCGGCGCGCCCGGGCCGGCAAGCTCACAGTCGAGGACTACCAGGGCACCACGATCACGCTGACCAACCCCGGCACGATCGGCACTGAGCACTCCGTGCCCAGGCTGATGGTCGGCCAGGGCTGCATCATCGGGGTCGGCGCGATGGAGTACCCGGCTGCCTACCAGGGGGCCTCCCCGGAAACCATGGCCCGGCTCGCGATCAGCAAGACGGTCGCCCTCACCTCCACCTACGACCACCGGATCATCCAGGGTGCCCAGTCCGGGGAGTTCCTGCGCCGGATCCACCAGTTGCTGCTGGGTGAGGACGGCTTCTATGACGACATCTTCTCCTCGCTGCAGATCCCCTATGAACCGGTCCGCTGGGTCAGCGACATCCCCTCCGGCCATGAGGACGACATCACCAAGCCCGCCCGGGTCCACGAACTGATCCACGCCTACCGCGTGCGCGGGCATCTGATGGCCGACACTGATCCCCTGGAGTACCGCCAGCGCAAGCACCCCGACCTGGACATCAACCAGCATGGCCTGACGCTGTGGGATCTGGAGCGCGAGTTCCCGACCGGTGGCTTCGGCGGCAAGTCCCTGATGTACCTGCGGGACATCCTCGGCGTGCTCCGTGATTCCTACTGCCGCACCGTCGGCGTCGAGTACATGCACATCCAGAACCCCGAGGAGCGGGCCTGGATCCAGGCAAGGGTCGAACGGCCGCACGACCGGCCCGGCCATGACGAGCAACTGCACATCCTGTCCCGGCTCAACGTGGCCGAGGCGTTCGAGATGTTCCTGCAGACCAAGTACGTGGGCCAGCGGCGCTTCTCACTGGAGGGCGCCGAGTCGCTGATCCCGCTGCTGGACGCGGTCCTCACCGAGGCTGCCGGGCAGCACCTGCACGAGGCCTTCATCGGGATGGCCCACCGAGGCCGACTGAACGTGCTGGCGAACATCGTCGGCAAGTCCTACGCCCAGATATTCAGGGAGTTCGAGGGAAACCTCGATCCCCGGACCGCGCACGGCTCCGGCGACGTCAAGTACCACCTCGGGGCGGAGGGCGTCTTCACCGCCGGGGACGGTTCACAGATCCCAACCTCGCTGGTCGCCAACCCCTCCCACCTGGAGGCGGTCGACCCCGTGCTGGAGGGGGTGGTGCGGGCCAAGCAGGACCTGCTCGACATCGGTGAGCCGGGGTTCACGGTGCTCCCCGTGCTGATCCACGGGGACGCCGCCTTCGCCGGCCAGGGCGTGGTGGCGGAGACCCTGAACCTGTCCCAGTTGCGGGGCTACCGCACCGGCGGCACCGTACACATCGTCGTCAACAACCAGGTCGGCTTCACCACCGCGCCGCAGCACTCTCGCTCGAGTGTGTACGCATCGGATGTCGCCAGGATGATCCAGGCACCGATCTTCCACGTCAACGGGGACGATCCGGAGGCTGTGGTGCGGGTCGGCCAGCTGGCCTTCGCCTACCGGCAGGCTTTCAACAAGGATGTCGTCATCGACATGGTCTGCTACCGGCGCAGGGGCCACAACGAGGCCGACAACCCCTCGTTCACGCAGCCGCTCATGTATGACCTGATCGACGCCAAGCGGTCCACCCGCAAGCTCTATACCGAGGCGCTGATCGGCCGCGGCGACATCTCCATGGAGGAAGCGGAAGAAGCGCTGCGCGACTACCAGCAGCAACTGGAGCGGGCGTTCACCGAGACCCGGGAAGCGGCACGCCGTCCCGCCGAGCCGGGCGCGGTGGTCCGCCCCGAGCCCGCGCCGCCGGAGGCCATCGACCACCGGGCGGTGCCGACAGCGATCACCGACGAGGCGGTCAAGCAGATCGTCGATACCCAGATCAGCCTGCCCGACGGCTTCACCCCGCATCCCAGGCTCCAGCCACAGCTCCAGCGGCGGGCCACCATGGTCGCTGAGGATGCCATCGACTGGGCAACCGGTGAACTGCTCGCCTTCGGGTCTCTCCTCATGGATGGCCGGGGAGTGCGGGTGGTCGGCCAGGACACCAGGCGGGGCACCTTCGGCCAGCGGCACGCGGTGCTGGTGGACCGGCACACCGGCGCCGAACACACCCCGCTTCGGCGGTTCAACTCCGGCACGGCGAAGTTCCACATCTACGACTCCCTGCTGTCGGAATTCGCGGCCATGGGCTTCGAATACGGCTATTCGGTCGCCCGGCCCGAAGCACTGGTCTGCTGGGAAGCCCAGTTCGGCGATTTCGCCAATGGCGCTCAGACGATCATGGACGAGTTCATCTCCGCGGGCGAGCAGAAGTGGGGCCAGCAGTCCAGTGTCGTGCTGCTCCTGCCGCACGGATATGAAGGTCAGGGGCCCGATCACTCCTCGGCGCGGGTGGAGCGCTTCCTGTCGCTTTGCGCGCAGGACAACATGACGGTGGCGATGCCCACCACTCCGGCGAACTACTTCCACCTGCTGCGCTGGCAGGCCCTGTCGCAGCGCCGCAAGCCGCTTGTGGTGTTCACGCCTAAGTCGATGCTGCGCCTGCGGACAGCCGCCTCCGCCACGCCGGACTTCACCAACGGCTGGTTCCTGCCGGTCGTCGGTGACACGCAGGTGGCCGATCCTTCCTCGGTCTCCCGGGTGATCCTGGCCAGCGGGAAGATCTACTACGACCTGGCCGAGCACCGTGCGCGGGCTGGTGTCACAAACACGGCCATCATCCGGGTCGAGCGGCTCTACCCGGTGCCTGCCGATGAACTGCGGGCCGAGGTCGGGCGCTACCCGGCGGCCAGCGAGGTTGTCTGGGTCCAGGAGGAGCCGGGCAACATGGGCGCCTGGCCCACCATGGCCCTGCATGTGCCCGCCGCGCTCGGCCGCTCACTGCGGCTGGTGTCACTGCCGCCGAGTTCCGCCCCGGCGACCGGGTCGGCGGCTGCTCACTCAGCCGAGCACGCCGACGTCGTGGAGTCGGCGCTGAGCGGGAGCTAGCCGATGTACTTCACCGACAAGGGGATCGAGGAACTCGCCGACCGGCGCGACGGAGAAGAGGTCGCCATCGCCTGGCTTTGCGAGCGGCTGCGCGATTTCGTGGACGAGTTCCCCGAGTTCGAGACACCGGTGGACCGGCTCGCGAGCTGGCTTGCCCGGCTGGCGGAGGACGAGGACTGAGTGAGCTGTGGGGGCACTGCCGCCGATGGCGGCGGTGCCCCCACAGTCATCTGAGGGATCCGCTGCTAGTTCGCGGCCACCGTGTAGTCAGCAACGTTCTTCAGGATGTCGGCTGGGTTGCCACGTTCCTGGATGTAGCCGGTGCCGCCATTGCCGTTGACGACGTTGGCCCCCCCGGTCCCGGTGATGATCCAGGTCTCGCCGCCCGCGCCGCTCCCGGACAGCTTGTCGTTGCCCTGGTTGCCGATCAGCAGGACCCTGCCGGCGCCGCCGTTGG
>DAHUZQ010000224.1 GCA_027306495.1 Actinomycetota bacterium
CGCGCAGCTCGGGCCGTCGCAGCACCTCCACGGCCGCGATGAACTGGTCGAGGTCGACGTGCAGCACCCAGCGGCCCACAGTTCAGTGTGACCCCGGGGTGAGCCCCGGGGTGAGCCCGGTCAGGTCATCAGCTGCCGCCAGATCATCCGATGCCGAACAGCCGGCGCGGATTGTCGGCGGCGACCGCTTGGATCTGCTTGTCGTCCAGTGCGTGCGTGAGGGTCTGCACCGGCTGGGCCAATGCCATGTCGAACGGCAGGTCGGTGCCGAGGACCACATGGTCCACGCCGACGCGTTCCACCAGATAGCGCAGCGCCCCGGCGTCGTGGGTGATGGTGTCGAAGTAGAGCCGCCCGAAGTAGTCCCAGGCGTTCTCCGGCGCATCCGCGAGTTCGGGCCGCACGCTGCGCGCGTGCACCAATCGGCCGGTCTGGTAGGGGAGGAAGCCGCCGCCGTGCATCAGCAGCAGGCGGACGTTCGGGTGACGCTCCAGCACCCCCGCACAGATGAGCCGTTCCACCACGATCGTGGTTTCCAGCGGATTGCCGATGACGTTCTGCAGATACCACTCGGTCAGGGCAGGATGGGCACAGTTGAACGCCGGGTGGATAAGCACCGGGCGGCCGATCTCGTCGGCTTTTGCCCAGAAGATCTCGAAGTCTGGTTCGTCCAGACGGCGTCCGGCGATCGATGTGCCGACCGCGGCCCCTACCGCCCCGGTCTCCACAGCCTTGGCGTATAGCTGCGCGGCACGCGCGGGGTCTTGCATCGGGAGGTTGGCCAGCCAGTGCAACCGGTCGGGCGCGTAGGCGCAGAAATCCGCCATTCCGTCGTTGCTCGCCTCGCACAGGCTGACCGCCGCATCGGTGGGCAGGTCGTAGCAGAACAGGACCGGCGCCGGTGACACCACCGCTCCCCACAGGCCCCGCGCCGCCAGGTCGTTCACCTTCAACTCGGGATTGTGAAAGGCGGGGAACAGCGGGAATGGCACATGGTTGGGACCGTGCCAGATCCCCGCCGCGGTGGAGATGCCCAGGCGGCTGTCCCGTTCGGCGAGGCGGAGAACGCTGTCGGGGATCACATGATTGTGAACATCGATGAACACGGCGGCTCCCGGGGGGTGAGAGGTGAGAGGTGAAGTGACTCTACGGCCATCGCGGGGCGGCCCTACGCCTGGGCGGCGCCCTCGTGAGTGAGGGGTGGACGGCGCAGCAGCAACCGCTCGCGCAAGATGGCCTCCCATCCGGCCAGCGCGCGGTCACGGTCGGTCCACTGTTCACCAGGCACCACGGCAACCCTGGGGGTGAGGTCGCGGACAGCCAGCCACTTTTGCGCGATCTCCGCGAGTCCCGGATGGCAGTCTGCCTCGATGACGTGGGTGATAAGGCTCTCGGCCGCGGCCAGAGCACCGGACGGGGTAGGGTCTATCAGTTCGTGGAAGAGTCGCGCGAAGAGCACCATCCACCGGTCGGCGCTTCCGCCGGTGGCCGCTAGTCGGCGCTCACCCTCTGTGATGGTGGTCGCGACTTCCTCAGCCGGGGCGAATCCAGTTAGCGCGACCCCCCGGAAGATGAAGGTCTGAGCTACCCCGACCTTGACGCCGAGTTCGGTGTTGACCTCGACGGCGCGGTCGAGGACGGAGATGGCGGCCAGCGGTTGGCTCCAGGCGAGCACCATGCCCAGGTGCCGCCAGGCGGTGTCCCGCACGATCCCGGCTTCCTCCAACTCCGCGTCACCGAGCAGGTCGCGGAAGCACTGTGCGGCTTCCTCGAACTCGCCCTGCATCAGCAGGTGCTGGCCCAGCAGGTCGAGGGCCTGACCACGGTGGAACCCCAGGGAGGAGTGCCGGTTGGCACGTGCCCAGGATTCCAGCAGCCGCCCATCCCCCCGCAGCCACCGAACCCAGGCGAGGTCCTTCTGCGCGGTCGTTCGCAGCCGGCTGTCTGCGGATGCCACCTGGCTTATCATCTGTTCGGCGTCGGCATACCGCCCGCACTCCTCAAGGGCCTTGCCGAGCCGGTGCCGGATAAAAAGTGAGGCGTAACCGCTGTCGTCTCCGGCCAGCGCTGAATGCTCGCTCGCGCCCTCCAGCAGTTCCAGCGATGTGGCGCGGTTTCCATAGTCGCGCTCGGCGATGCCGCGGCACGTCAGGACGAACGCGCCGGTCGGGCTGTCCGCGGACACGGGCCAATGGGCGGTGTCCGCGAGCACGGAGGTGAAATGGCGCAGTCGAAGTCCGTATGCCAGGTCGTAGAGCCAGTCGGGCACCTGGCCGGCCTCAATGGTCAGCAGGCCGGCGGCGACGAAGGCTTCAGTCAGCCGTGATCTGTCAGCCGTAGTCGGATCCTTCGCTTCATCCTCGAGCGCGGAGCCGAGGTAGGAGATCACGCGCAGGGCAGTACTGCGCCATTCTTGTGCGGACCAGGCGTCATCGGTGTCCTCGTCGTGCTCGCGTACCGCGTTCCGCACGTATTCATCGATCGAGTGCCGTAGCCAACCGGTGTCGCGCGTCTGCACGATGGGCCGTTTCATGAAGCGGCCGATCGTGCTGTCCACCACCGTGGGGACAGCGGCGCGCAGCAGGTCGGCATCGAAATTCTGCAGCAGCGAAGCTGCCCGCAGCAGTGCCCGTTCCGCGCGGTCGAGATCTCGCATGACGCGGATAACCATCTCGGCGAACGTGGCTCCGAACTGCTCCGGCGCGGGCACCCCGCCGGCGGCACTGAGCTGATCGAAGTACTGTGCCGACAGTTCCAGGTACAGCGGCGCACCACCGGAGGCGGCGATGATGCTGCGCCTGATCGCGGCGCCGATCGCCGGCTCCCCGCCGAGCGTCAGCCGTTGCCGCAGGTAGACGTCTGCATCTGAGTCCGCCAGGCCGTGGAGCTGGTACTGCATATGGCGGTGCGGCGGAAGGTGCAACCCCGCATCTGGACTGCCCGGCGACTCGGCTGCCAGGGCGGGCCAGTAGTTGGGTCCCGAATAATGGATAGCTGGGTGATGGCGGTCGCCCCAGTCGACGCGATCGCGCCCGGCAGCGACGAACAGCACGTTGGGCAGCAGGTAGATCAGCCGGGCGAGCTGATCCTCCGGGCCACCCGACAGACGTGGGCGGCGTTCGATGCGCTCGAACGTATCGAGGAAGAAGACCACGTCCGTCGGCTTCTCGGCCTTCCTGCTGGCCAGATCCCAGGACAGCAGGGCAGGCAGGTACGGCAACTGGTCCGCGGGGTCCTCGGTCTGGAGAATGTCGGCAAGACCCGGGCATTTCGACAGGAGCCGGTCGCGGCGGATCTTGTCCTGGGCTCTGGTCACCAGGATGGCCACGGTACGACGGGCCAGCCCAGCGAGAGGAATCGGGCCCAGCAGCGCATCGATGGTGGTGTCGATCTGCCCCGGCAGATCCAGCACACCATTTAGGCGGCGCAATCCAGAATCGCGCACGATGGCCTTGCCCAATGGTTCCCCAGGGTGTGCCCGCTCCCAGTAGACAGTGAATGCCAGGTCAAATGCTGGCCAATGCCTGCTACCGCAACCCACTGCGGCGCGCAGTGCGATCAGGAGATTCTCGGTGTCGATGAATCCTTGATCGTCGAAGTCAACACGGCCGCTGAGCCTGAGGGATTCCGGCTGCTCGCCGCCGCCAAACCGCTGTTCCAGCCTGCGAATCAGCCGGCTCTTCCCGATTCCGCCCAGCCCGTGGAATACCAGCAGGTTGCGCCGCTGAACTGGGGCGGAAGCCGCGCTGGCAGTATGACCGCGAAGCGCCGATACCGCATTGTCGAACGCTTCGATGAAAGGTTTGCGGTCGACAAAGACGTCCGCAACCTCGATCTCTGAGCGCTGGCGCCCATCAAAAAGCCGATCCAGACTCACGCGTTACCTCTTGGCTCCGCACAGCTACTAACAAACCAGGGCACAATCGTCGCACAGTCCCTGCCATCGCGCGAGAGGACTAGGCAGCGCCGCGTTTGCGGCTGCGGCCCGCGGTGGGCCGGGGCACTGGGAACTGCCAGATCCATTCGGCAACCGTGCGGAACGAGCAGGAATGGGCCGCCGGGGGCGGCGGCCGGGGCAGGAATCACGTTGTATGGAGGTCCGGGGAGTTGGTGTCCG
The DNA here is from genome assembly GCA_027306495.1 of Actinomycetota bacterium. GTDB lineage: Bacteria > Actinomycetota > Actinomycetes > Streptosporangiales > Streptosporangiaceae > DAHUZQ01. The sequence continues at coordinate 4,118 of DAHUZQ010000224.1, forward strand.
GTGTGGGCTCGTCGGTGGTTCCATGAGGTCTGACCAGGCGCGGGCGCTGGCCGGCACCCCTGAGAGCCGGCATGCGCGGACGGCAGCGAGAGTGGGTGTGCCACGGACGGCAGCGAGAGTGGGTGTGCCCTGGGCGGCGGTGAGAGGCGGCACGAACGCGATGGTTGATCTACCGGCCGGAGGCGCCCGGCAGGGCCGTGCTGACGATCGGGACGGCGTTGCCGGCAGGCTGCGAGCCGCTGGGTGTGTCTTCGCCGAGGAGGAGGCGCGGCTGCTGAGGGACGCCGCGCGGACGCCCGCTGAACTGGAGGAGATGATCAGCCGCCGGTCCTCGGGTATGCCGATCGAGCACGTCGTCGGCTGGGCGGAGTTCTGCGGGCTGCGGGTGTCGGTCGGGCCGGGAGTGTTCGTGCCGCGCCGCCGGACCGAGTTTCTGGTCCGGCAGGCGGTCGCATTCGCGCAAGCGTCAGCTCTGGCGAAGGGGCGGCCCGACGGCCGGATCACGGTGCTCGACATGTGCTGTGGCTCGGGTGCGATCGGGCTGGCGCTGGCGGCGATGCTTGGCCCGATCGCGCTGCATGCCACCGACATCGACCCGGCCGCGGCCGCGTGTGCGCGGCGCAATCTGGCGGCGATCGCAGGACACGTCTTCCAGGGTGATCTGTACGTGCCCCTGCCCGCACACCTGCGGGGCCGTGTGCAGATCCTGATCGCCAATGTCCCCTACGTGCCTTCGGGCGACATCGCGATGCTGCCGTCCGAGGCGCGAAATTACGAGCGGCGGGCCGCACTCGATGGCGGAACTGATGGACTGGACGTGCTCAGGCGTGTCTGCGCCGGGGCGTCCCGCTGGCTGGCGCCGGGTGGTGCCCTGCTGACCGAGACCAGTGAACGCCAGCTCCAGCCGGCTGGCGAACTCCTGGCCGCGGGCGGCCTGGCGGTACGGGCGATGACCTCCAGCGAAGGGGAAGCCAGCGTCCTGGTCGCTACGAAGCCGCCCCCGGCGGGCGCACAGTGAGCGCCACGCTGGTTAGTCCCGCCGCGTGGTCCGGCCCGGCGGTACGCGCAAACTCCGCCGCGCCCCACGGGACCCGCTGGTGGCTGCTATCTTCGGCGGCACGTGCGCGGGGGGCCACACGTCGCGCTGCTGAGGGTTGGTGAGGTTATGAGGTTCGGCCACCTGTTCAGGATCTTCTGGGCAGTCTTCGGTGTCGCGGCCGCGGCGGTGCTGGTACTCGCGACCGCGGCGGACGGCCTCATCTTCGCGCTCGCTTACGGCAGCAAGGCGGGCAGCTACGGTGGTCAGGCCGGTGACCGGCACCAGGCCTGGCTGGTCCTGGTCTATATCCTGGCGGCCTGGGCGTTCGTGCTCCTTGGGATGATCTGGCCGGCCGTGCGCTGGCGCCGGCGCGGCATGTATGCCGCCCCCGAAACCTGAGTCACGCGATAACCGGCATCTGTTATAAATCTCGGCAATCGCCTGTCAAGCACTCACGCACGGGCCATTATTTGTGGATCGCAGCCGGGTCGGCCATGCGCGGGGCCACTGCCGACGCCGGTGTCGGCTGACGGTTCTCTCGCGCGACTGGTGTGTCGGCCGCGGCCCGGCTCCGGAAATAGCCAACGCAGCGCGGGCAGCCTGCCCGGGGATGGATCATCCCGGGCAATTCGGGGCATGAGAGCAATGATTGGCAAGGCGCGGCGCGGCGCGGACACGAGCGGAGGACCCGACATGCCGTGGCAGGCTGATTCGCGCGCGGCGACCGCGATAGCGGTTCTGGACGACCTGGCGTCGCGACTGGCCGCTAGTGGCTGGCAGGTCCGCCTCCACGCGCCGCCTGATCGGCGTCCCATGCTGCATGTCGCCAACCCGTCCGCGACCATGCTGTCCGAACTGGTGACCACCGAGGAGGGCTCAGATGGCCGCTGGTGGTACTGGTGGTCGTGGGCGGAACGGATCTCGCCGGCGGATGAGCCTGACCGGGCGGCCCAGATCATCGGCCGTGTGCTTGCCTCCCACGACGGCACCCGTTAGGCCACGGCCCTAACCGCACGCCATCCGCAAAGCGCGCCTAAGACTGAGCACCACTGCGGCGCGCCCATCCCCGGACCACAGCACGCTGGTGCTCGTCCCGGACCGACCGCTGGAACTCCTCGTCGGAGGTTTCCGCGTTGCTCAGCCAGCCGAGCATCGTGACCAGCACGATCGGTATGAACGCGCATCCGGCCACCACCCACATGACCCCCGAGGCGAGTTCCTGGTCGGCCATCAGGCTCAGCGCGCGGCCGGGCAGGTCGCCATAGGCGCCATACACATTGTTGGTGTTCATCCCGACGGCGTAGGCGGTCGCCCAGATGAACCACATCGCCAGGGCCGATACCGCCGCCCGCTGGGGCCGTGGCAGCCTGGGGGAGAGCGGTGGCGAGCCCACCAGTTCCAGCCACAATCCGGTGCCCGCCACCAGCAGGCTGACCACCTGGACTGCGGCCAGTGCGGGCACCCTGACCAGGGCATCCATCGTGACCGGCAGCCGCCAGGCCAGCGCCACGGCCATGAACAGCAGCAGGAAGAGGCCCGCCCGCCGGAACGTCGGATGATGGCGTCGCCCGTCCGCCAACCAGTCGGCGAAGCCGCCGCCGTGGGCGCCCGCGGGCACCGGCGCCCCCTGTGACCGGGCGAGGCCGAGCAACCGCCAGGGTGCACCCAGCACGATCAGTGCCGGGCCGATGATGCCGCAAACCACGAACTGAACTGTCTCGGCCACCACGTACCGCTGTGCCAACGTGAGCACCGGCGGGATGACGCATATCAGGACAGCGAGTGCGCCGAGGGCGCTCAGCCAGATGCGCCGCTCCCCGAACCGGTTCGGAGCGCCCCGCCGCTCCCCTGTGGGTTCCACCGCACCGTCCACTGTGAGCGCTCCTTACCTGGCGACCTGTCTCAGACCACCCATCATGGCCGAATCGTGACGAGAAGATCCCCTATAAGAGGAATTCCGGCAAACGAGCCCGGTGGCGGCCGGCCGTCACTTGATGAGGGACCTTTGTCCCTCGCTGGGGGTGCCCGTCCGGGCTGTGATGGTCCAAGGGGCCCTCGTCCTTGTGGGGGGCGGGGACGAGGGCCTTCACATACCCCGGCCGGATGGCCCCGGGCCCGCCACTGGAGGACAGGCTGCGCGGATGCCCCGCTCGCCGCTATCCGCCGTTCCCGAATCTCATCGCCAGCATCCGGAACGCGCCCGGCCACGCGCCGTGCATCCACGCCGCCACCCGCATCCACCCGGGGACGAAGACGACATCCCGGTCGCGTTCCACGCAGGAGGCGACGGCACTGGCTACCCGCTCGGCCGGGATGGGCGCGGGCCTTTTCCGGCCATAGGGAAGGCCACGGCGATCGAAGAATGGCGTATCAATGACGCCGGGTACCACCACCGAAACTCCGACACCATGCCCGGACAGTTCGTATCCGAGGCTCTCCGCGAAATATGTCAGGCCGGCTTTCGTGGCTGAATACACGGCCTCCCCCCGCACGCCGGTCCAGCCGGCGATCGAGGAGACGAACACGACCCGGCCCTGGCCCCTGCTGACCATGCCCGGCGTGAGCAGGCGGGTCAGTTCGATGGGGGCGGTCAGGTTCACCGTGACGAGTTCGCTCACCTTGCCCGAAGTGATATCAGCCAACGGCCCAGCCCAGCCGACCCCGGCATTGTTGACCAGGATGTCAATGTGGGGGTCCGCTCGCCGCAGACGGGCAGCAGCCCGCAGGGCCGCTTCAGCGAGTTCGGCTGGCCCATCCGCCGCAGACAGATCCGCTGGGATGGGCACGCCGCCGGTTGTTTCCGCGACCGCCCGCAGGCGGGTCTCGTCCCGCCCAGCGGCCAGCACGTGCGCGCCCGCACCGGCGAGGTGTCGCACGGTCGCCGCGCCGATGCCCGAAGAGGCACCCGTGACCAGGGCTACCGCGCCGTCCAGTCGCATGACGCACCACTCTCGCGCACCGCCGGCGCCGTCGCAAGACAGCGGGCGGCCGGGTGCCGGGCCGGTGCCCTGGCCCAGCTCTTCAGGCTGGCATCGAAGTCCGCTCCGGTAGCTGGGTCGCTGTCTGGGTCCAGCACCGCACGATGTCACGCATGGACAGCAACCCGGTCACGTCGTGGCCGTCGACCACCACCAGGTGCCGGAATCCCTGCCGCACCATGGTCGCGGCGGCCTGTTCCAGTGTCCATTCAGGGGTCGCGAAGATCACATCGACCGTGCGATGCGCGGACACGAGTTCGGCATCGGGATTCTGGCCCGCCCCCACCGAGTCGAGCACATCGCGCTCGGTGAGAATGCCCAGCCCTGAGTGCTCGGGGTCGATCACGACCGCGGCGCCGACCCGCCGGGCTGACATGAGGCGGGCAGCCTCACGGAGCGTATGCGCGGGCCCGATGGTGAGAACGAGTTTCGTCATGCCGTCCCGAACCTTCATGATCATCACTCCCGGGCCCAGATCGGCAGAATTTCCTCCCGGCGGGACCGATGGCCAGCGCGCCTCCGCCGTGAGACGCTTGTGCCTTTGTGACAACATGCGTGAGTAAAGCATCTGCCATGTCGGCTCAAAGAGCAAGACCTCGTCCGCAAAGGCCCGCTGGTGGCGGGATCGTGGCCGGTCCGGGCCAGCGGTGCCATGCCGCCCCGCCGCTATCCCGGACGGGCCGGGCTGTCCGGGTCGACCGGTTCATCCCCGCCCGCGTTCAGCCCGGTGCGGGGGGCTGACGACTTTGGCTGGCGGTGTGACTTGCCGGTGGGCGGGCGGGGCGTGCCCCGGTCAGCGCGCCGCAAGCTGGCTGAGGACCTCGGCGTGCAGAAGGCCATTGGTGGCGACGGCGCTGCCGCCGTCGGGGGTGGCGTTGCCATACAGGTCGGTGAACGTCCCGCCCGCCTCCTCCACGATCACCTGCAGGGCCGCGAGGTCCCACAAGGACACCGTCGGTTCGGCGGAAATGTCCGCGGCGCCTTCCGCCACCAGCACATGTGACCAGAAGTCACCGTAGGCGCGGGTCCGCCAGACCGAGCGGGTCAGTTCCAGGAACCCGGCGAGCCTCCCCTGCTCCTCCCAGCCCCGCACGCTCGAGAACGAGAACGAGGAGTCCTCGAGCTTGGCCACCGAGGAGACCCGGCAGCGGCTGGCTTTGGTGAGGCTCCGCCCGCTCCAGGTGCCGCCGCCCCGTGATGCCCACCAGCGCCTGCCGAGCGCGGGAGCGGACACCACGCCGACCACCACCTCGTCGCCATCCATCAGCCCGATCAGCGTGGCCCAGACCGGAACGCCGCGCACATAGTTCTTGGTGGCGTCGATCGGGTCGATCACCCAGCACCGCGCCCCCGTGCCGACTCTGCCGAACTCCTCGCCCAGGATGGCGTCCCGCGGCCGGGCACGGCTGAGCACGTTGCGCAGCGACTCCTCGGTCGCGCGATCGGCGTCGGTCACCGGGGTCAGGTCGGGCTTGGCTTCTACGTGCAGGTCGAGCGCGCGGAACCGGCGCACCGTAATGTCGTCCGCCGAGTCCGCCAGGACGTGGGCGAAGCGCAAATCGTCGTCATAGCCCGCCATGGCGCGAAACGGTACCAGCACCCGTGATCGCGGCGGCAGTCATGCCGAGCACGCGCCGGTTACGCACCGGCCATCCGACACACTCAGCCGTGTGGACGCCACCGGCTGACCGGCTGCCGTCCGGTCGTGCGCGGGAAGGTGAGCCAGGGAGCGCAGCCGGTGTCGGGCCCTGGTCTGCCGTCCGGTCGTGCGCGGGAAGGTGGCTAGCCGGTTTCCTCCCCGATGCGGCTGCGGAGCAGCCGCCGGAGGGACTCGAGCCGGGATACGAGGCGACGGTCACCGCCCTGGTCGCGTACCCAGTCGTCCAGGGCACAGTCGGGGTGAAGGTGTGTGCAGCCCGGCGGGCAGGCAGCCGTTCCCTGGACAAGGTCGGGGAACGCACGGACCACCCGGTCCGGGGCAACGTGCGCCAGCCCGAATCCCCGCAGTCCCGGCGTGTCGATGATCCACCCACCCGCCTGCAGGGGAAGCGCCAGCACCGACGAGGAGGTGTGCCGCCCCCGTCCAGTGACCGGGCTGACGGTGCCGACCGCGCGGGCAGCTTCCGGGATCAGGGCGTTGACCAGTGTCGACTTACCGACACCGGAATGGCCCACCAGGACGCTGATCCGTTCCGCGGTCAGCTGCCACACCGGCGCGAGCCGCTCGGGGGTGAGCGGCCTGCCCAACACCACCGACACGATGCCCAGCGGGCGGTAGATGCCGAGCAGGTCGTCCGGAGCCGCGAGGTCCGACTTGGTCAGGCACAGCAGCGGATCCAGCCCACCGTCATAGGCGGCGACCAGGAACCGGTCGATCAGCCGGGGGCGAGGCGGGGGGTCGGCCAGCGCGCACACGATCA
>DAHUZQ010000065.1 GCA_027306495.1 Actinomycetota bacterium
CATCCCGGTAGTAGGAGTTGCCGCCGTCAATGACGACGTCGTCGCGGTCCAGCAGGCCGGACAGGTGGCTGAGCGTGCGCTCCACGATCGCGGCCGGCAGCATCAGCCAGACGGTCCGCGGCTGCTCCAGCCTGGCGACGAACTCATCCAGGTCGGTGGCGCCGACCGCGCCCTCGGCGACGAGGGCCTCGACCGCTGCCGGGCTGACGTCGTAGACCACGCAGCGGTGGCCGTCGCGCATCAGCCGCCGGACGAGGTTGGCGCCCATGCGGCCGAGCCCGACCATGCCGATCTGCATGGGATGTGCGGTTGTCATGGGGTTTCTCCCTCGTTCTTCAGCCGGCGGTAGCGGCGGATCAGGGCATTTGTGGACGAGTCATGGGTGAGGTGCGGTTCGTCAGCGCTTTCCAGTTCCGGGATGATCTGGGTCGCGAGCACTTTGCCGAGTTCTACCCCCCACTGGTCGAAGGAGTCGATCCCCCAGATGGCGCCCTGGGTGAACACGCTGTGCTCATACAGCGCCACGAGCGCGCCGAGCAGACGCGGGGTGAGTTTCCCGGCGAGCAGCACGTTGGTGGGCCGGTTGCCGGCCATCACCCGGTGCGGCACGACGTCTGGCGCTGTCCCCTCAGCCCGTACCTCGTCCGCGGTCTTGCCGAAAGCGAGCGCCTGTGCCTGCGCGAAGACGTTGGAGGACAGGATGTCGTGGTGATCGCGCAAAGGGTTGAGCGGCTTGGCGAAACCGATCAGGTCGAGGGGGATCAGCCGGGTGCCCTGATGGACCAACTGATAGAAGCTGTGCTGGCCGTTCGTTCCGGGCTCGCCCCAGTAGACCGGGCCGGTCTGGTAGTCCACGGGCGTGCCGTCAAGGGTCACGTGCTTGCCGTTGGATTCCATGGTGAGCTGCTGCAGGTATGCCGGGAACCGCTTCAGGTACTGGTCGTAAGGCATGACCCCGATCGTCTGCACGCCGAAGAAGTTCACGTACCAGACGGCGAGCATCCCCATGATCACCGGGAGATTCGCCTCCAGCGGGGCTGTGCGGAAGTGCTCGTCCATCTCATGAAAGCCCGCGAGCATCTCGTGGAAGCGTTCCGGCCCGATCGCGATCATGGTCGACAGGCCGATGGCGGAGTCCATCGAGTACCGGCCACCCACCCAGTCCCAGAAGCCGAACATGTTCGCGGTATCGATACCGAACGATGCGACCCGCGCAGCGTTGGTGGAGACCGCGACGAAGTGCTTGGCGACCGCCGCCTCCGTCCCGAGCTGGCCGGTCACCCAGTCGCGGGCGGAATGGGCGTTGGTGAGGGTCTCCAGGGTGCCGAACGTCTTGGACGAGATGATGAACAGGGTTTCGCCGGCCGCCAGGTCCCGGGTCGCCTCCACGAAGTCGGCCGAGTCGACGTTGGAGATGAACCGGAAGGTCAGGTCACGGCTGGTGTAGTGACGGAGCGCCTCGTAGGCCATGACCGGGCCGAGGTCGGAGCCGCCGATCCCGACGTTGATGACGTTCCTGATCGGCTTGCCGGTGTAGCCCGTCCATTCGCCGGAACGGATACGCCGGGCAAGGTCCGCCATCGCGTCCAGGACCTGGTGGACCTCGGGAACGACGTCCGTGCCATCGACGGTAAGCACGGCGTCTCTGGGCATCCGCAGCGCCACGTGCAGCACCGGGCGGTCTTCCGAGACGTTGATCCGCTCGCCAGCGAACATCATGTCCCTGCGCTGCTCCAGACCGCTCTCCCGGGCAAGCTGGACCAGCAGGCGAAGGGTTTCGCCGGTGATCCGGTTCTTGGAGTAATCGAGGTAGATTCCCGCTGCCTCGGCGCCGAACCGCTCGCCGCGGCCGGGGTCGTCGGCGAACAGGTCGCGCAGGTGCCGCCCGCCGATATCGGCGTGATGGGTTTCAAGCGCTTTCCACGCGGCGCGCTCACGGAGCGGGATGGTCGGCATCGGCATCGGTCCTTCCTTCCGCTCAGCCGGTCTGGCGAGCGCGAGGGTTTGCGGGCAGATCCTCAAGACGAGATCCTTCCAGGTTCGGGTGTGCCGGAGGGTGCGGCCCGCTGTTGAGTGCCCGCCATCGTCGGCCGGTCAGCCTCCGCCGTCGTGGTTGCCGCGCTGAGCCGCCCCGCGTTATCGTGCGCGGATGCGCCAAGACCGAGCGCTGGACGTGGTGCTTTACGGCGCCACCGGCTACGTCGGGCAGTTGGCCGCGGCCCATCTGGCCAGCCATGCTCCGCCGGGCCTGCGGATCGGCCTGGCTGGCCGGTCGCAGGACCGCCTGGCCGCTGTGCGGAGCCGGCTCGGCGTACCGGCGGATCGGTGGCCGCTGATCCGCGCGAATTCCGGAGACCCTGCTTCCCTGGCGCAGATGGCTGCCCAGGCCGCGGTCGTGGCCAGCACCGTCGGCCCTTACCGCCGGAACGGCCTCGCCCTCGTGCGGGCCTGCGCGGAGGCTGGAACCGACTACGCGGACCTCACCGGCGAAGTGCTGTTCATCCGGGACAGCATCGACAAGTGGCACACCGCAGCCCAGAATTCCGGCGCGCGCGTGGTCCACTGCTGCGGATTCGACTCCATCCCGTCCGACCTCGGGGTGCTGCTGCTCCACCAGGCGGCCGCCGCTGATGGGGCGGGGGGACTGACTGACACCACCCTGGTTGTCCGGGCGATGAAGGGCGGCCTGTCCGGCGGGACGATCGCTTCCATGAAGAACCAGCTTGACGAGGTCCGGAGCAGCCCCCGCAGCCGGGCGATCGCCGGCGACCCGTACGCGCTCAGCCCGGACCGGGCGTCGGAGCCCGGCCTCGGCAACGAGCGAGACCTGGCCTGGCCGCGCCACGACCCCGAACTGGGCTGGCTGGGGCCGTTCCTGATGGCCGGCATCAACACCCGGGTGGTGCGCCGCAGCAACGCACTGCTGGGGTGGGCGTATGGCCGGGCGTTCCGGTACACCGAGGCGATGGGCATGCGGGAAGGCCCGGCGGGTGCGGTCGCGGCCGCGGGCCTGAGCGCCGCGACCATGGCGCTGACGGCCGGGCTGGTGCTGCGGCCCACCCGGGCTGTGCTGGACCGGGTGCTGCCCGCGCCGGGTGCCGGCCCCAGCGAACGGGCCCGCCGCGCGGGCTTCTTTCGCATCGACATCCACGCCCGCACCTCGTCTGGAGCACGGTATCTGGCCCGGGTCGGCGCGCAGGGCGATCCGGGCTATGCAGCCACTTCGGTGATGCTCGGCGAGGCTGCGCTCGGCTTGGCCCTGGACCGGGACCGGTTGCCTGAGCGGGCCGGCGTGCTCACCCCAGCGACCGCGCTCGGCCCCGTGCTCATCGACCGCCTCCGGACAGCGGGCATGCGACTGACCGTCCAGCGCTCCGGCGACTAGGCGCCGAAAGTGCGAGACAATCCGCTGATCGACGGCTCGCTGATGGAGGCCTTTGCGGGCTGCGGGGCGCGTGGGGCACCCGTTCGCTAGAGCCCGAGCAGGCTGGCCGCGTTGGCGCCGGCGACTTTCTCCTTGTCCGCCGGGCTCAGCGGCAGCGCGTCGAGGACCGCCCGCCCGAGTGCGTTCGGGGCGAAGGGATAGTCGACGCTGAAGAGCACCCGGTCGATGCCGAACACCTGCAGCGTGCACAGCAGCGGCGGCAGGCTGAATATCCCGCTCGTGGTTACCCACACGTTGCGCAGCAGGTACTCGGACACCTGGCCCGCCAGTCCCGTCCGTTGCGGCGTGAGGACAGCGTCGATGCGGTCCATCATGAACGGCAGCATCTCCCCGCAGTGCCCGATGATGAGGCGCAGGCCCGGATGACGGTCGAACACCCCATTCACCACCAGGCGCAGCGTGTGCAGCCCGGCCTCGGCATGCCATCCCCAGGCGCTGGTCGCCAGCAGCCCGGCCAGGCGCGGTGGCAGGCCGTGGAAGAGGATGTCCGCCAGCGCGGCTGGCGGGCGGGAGGGGTGCAGGTAGAGCGGTACATCCAGTCGCTCGGCTCGGGCCAGTAGCGGTTCGTAACTGGGGTCGTCGAGGAACGTCCCGTTTGTGCCGAGAGTGCTGTGCACGATGGCGCCCACGAAGCCGAGCCCGGTGACGGCGCGCTCGAGCTCGTCCGCGGCCGCCGGCGGGTCCGCCGTCGGCAGGGTGGCGAATCCGGCGAACCGGTCCGGATGGGCCTTGACAGCCTCCGCCAGCAGGTCGTTGGCCTCCTGCGACCGCGTCAGCGCCTCGTCGGCCGGCAGGTGCTGGGCGGCGGGGGCGTTGTGCGAGATGACCTGCACGTCGATGCCCGCCGCATCCATCGCGGCCAGGCGCCCCTCACCGAGGTCGCGCAGCGGCGCGTCCAGATCCTCGCCAAGCAGGGCCAGCACGCCGGCCCCGGGAGGCGAGGCCAGCGCCGGGGTCCAGAAGTGCTCTTCCAGCGCGATGGTCCGCATCCCGTCCGCCCTTCCCGTTGGTCTCCTGCCGCTGTGGGTGCCACTTTCCCGTCAATGCCGGTTTGGTGGGTGGCCCTCCAGCGCGGGATCAGCGTAGCGGCACGGGCTCCGGCCTGGGGAGGGCCTGCGCGTCCCTGCTGCGGTTGTCGGTGCCGGGCCAGGGCGCCGTCGGCGGGTGTGTGAAAACGTTCGTGGCGACCAAATTGGGATCCTGGCGTGGCGGCGAAGAGTGCCGGTTCTGCGGAAGCAGGGCGCTGGAGCACGGCCCTGAGTGAGCGGCTGCCGGCGCGGGACGTAGGGTCGAAGAGAGACCCAGGGGAGGTTTTCGATGCCGCAGTTCATGGACGTTCATACACATATGCGCGGAGTCACCACCGAGACCCTGCAGGAAGCGCACCACGCAGACGTGGAAATTCAGGGTGAAGAGGACGTGGTCTTCCGGAAGGCCTGGGCAGACCCGAAGACGGGCCACGTGTTCTGCCTGTCCGAAGGGCCAAGCGCGGACGCCGTGCGCCGCGTCCACGAGCGGGCCGGGCATCCCGCCGACGAGATCCACGAGATCACCGTTACCGCCTGACTGGCTGAGCACACCCCAGGCCGCTGGCGGCAGCGGCTGGGCTCGGGTGTGGCCCGCAGTGACCGGCGGCTCATTGTCAGCACCTGTTCCCGCGTCCGGTCTACCATTCACGGCCAAAACGCGGCATTATCCCGGCAAGGTCCCCAACCGGGATGCTGGGGTGAAATGGCCGACCCGACAACGCAGGCAGCGCCGGCGGTGCCGCTCGCACTGGCGGAACCGACCCTGCACGTCCGCCGGAACTGGATCGCCGGGCTCGGTCTGGCCAACCTCGGCATGTGGATGGCCGTGAACACCCCGCTCCAGGTACTGCTCCCCATCCAGTTGCAGGACATCACCCCACAGCACAAGATCGCCGCGCTCGCGGCGGCGACCGGACTGGGGGCGCTCGCGTCGGGGCTGGCTACGCCGCTGGCTGGGGCGCTGTCCGATCGCACGACGGACGCGTTCGGGCTGGGCAGGCTGCGCGGCAGGCGGCACCGGTGGACGCTGGGCATGGCACTGCTCGGCGCTTTGAGCCTGGCCTTCCTGGCTGTGCAGAAGTCCGTGGCTGGCGTGATCGTGCTGTGGATGGCCTTCTGCATCTTCCAGAACGGTGAGTTCGCCAGCCTGAGCGCCGCACTCCCGGACCGGGTTCCGGTCCGGCAGCGGGCCACTGTGGCCGGATGGGCGGGCATGCAGCACGCCGTCGGCTTGGTGGTCGGCAGCCTCCTGGTGGTCGACGTGTTCACCACCCTGTTCAGCGGCTACCTGACGCTCGCCATTCTGTTCGCTGTCTCGGTGCTGCCGTTCGTGCTGCTGACCGGCGACCATGCGCTGGCGCGCGAGCACCGCCCGCCGCTGTCCTGGCGAGCGCTGGCTGGCTCGCTCTGGGTGAGCCCGCGCCAGTACCCGGACTTCGCCTGGGCGTGGGTCACCCGGTTCCTGGCCGCCCTGTCAGTCGCCATGGGCACGCTCTACCTGCTGTATTTCCTGCGCGACGCGGTGCATTATGCGCAGCCGAAACAGGGGCTGCTTCTCCTCATCGTGATCTACACCAGCGGTGTGGTCGTCAGCGCCGTAGTCGGGGGCATGATCTCCGACCGGCTTGGCCGCCGCAAGGTCGTGGTCACGGTCGCCACAGTATTGATAGCCGCCGCGGCGCTGTTGCTGACCTTCGTCGAGACCTGGGGAGCGGCGCTCATCGCCGCCGTCCTGTTCGGTGTGGGCTACGGGACCTACCTCGCGGTCGACCAGGCGCTCATCACCCAGGTCCTGCCCGCCGCCCGTGACCGGGCAAAGGATCTGGGGGTCATCAACATCGCCATTGTCTGCCCGGCGGCCATTGGCGCGCTGATCGCCGCGCCGCTGGTTTCATTCGGCGGCTACCCGGCCCTGTTCGGCGCCACAGTCGTGGTCGCGGTCGCGGCCGCGATCGGAGTCTGGCGGATCAAGACCGTGCGATGAGGCTGCATTGCCGCCGACCCCCGGGTCCGGGCGGCGGTGCTGGGCCTCGGCGTCGGGCTGGCATTGGCCGAAGCAGCCGCACGGATCACGGTCCCGGTCCAATTCCTGGTGCAGTGGGACGATGAGCGGATTCCGCGGTCGGAGAGCTTGGCGCTTTTCGACGCCTTTGCCTCGGCCGAGAAGACACTGCACGCCAACCCCGGCAAGCACGGGGAGATCCCCGGATTCGAGATCGACAGCGCGATGCGCTTCTTCGCCCGGCACCTCATCTGATACCACCGCATTAGCTGGGTGCATGCGCCGATCGGGAACGGCCCCAGATCGGCGCATGCGCCCGCGATCCCACCTCGCCCGGCGTGATTGTGGAGGACGATCCCGATGCCCGTTAGGCGCGCATTGCTGGTGACCTGCCTCGTGGTGGTGTGCCTGCCTGTCGTCACAATCCTGATGATCCTCACGCATGAAATCGGGCACACGGTCGTGGCCCGCTTGCTCGGCGACGGTCGTGCCACCTTCGTGCTCTACGGTCGTGCCTGCATCGGCTGCAACCTGTATGACTCGCAGCGGCTCACGCCGTGGGGGAACGTGGCGGTCAGCCTGGGTGGGGTGTGGGGCACCATGCTCTTGACCGTTGTGGCCGTCGCCGTGCTGGGCTGGACCGGGCGTCCACGGTGGGTGCCCAGGTGGCTGCTGGCCGAGGTGATCGTCATCTGCTTTGCCGGGGACCTGGTCTGGCAGTTCGTGCAGGCCGTGCAGCAGTTGCCGGTGCCCGCCCGGGAGCCGGTGGGCTGGGGCCTGGGATATACGGACTTCGATGCCGCGACGTCCTTCGCGTCGCAGGCCACCGGGCTGAGTCACCAGGCAGTCGCAGCGATCGGCGTCAGCGTGGCGGTCCTGTACGCGATCGCCCTGGCGGCCGCTGTCAGGCGGTCATGGCGACGGTCGTCCCATGTGAAGCCGGCCGCCCCGGCGTCCACTGAGCTTGCCGGGATCGCATCTGCTGACGATCAGTAGAGCGGCCGCGCCGGCA
>DAHUZQ010000240.1 GCA_027306495.1 Actinomycetota bacterium
GTGGATCTCCAATGCTCCGGAGGCCGACTTCTACACCGTGTTCGCCCGGACCACGCCGGGCGCCGGCGCCCGCGGGATCAGCGCGTTCCTCGTCCCGGCGGACCGGCCGGGACTGGGCGGCGAGCACCTCGACATGCTCAGCCCGCATCCGATCGGCTCGCTCACCTTCGACGCCGTGCCGGTCCGCGGCGGCGAACTGCTGGGCCGGGCCGACCATGGATTCGCGGTGGCGATGCGCACACTGGACCTGTTCCGGCCGAGTGTGGGCGCGTTCGCGGTGGGCATGGCGCGGGCGGCGCTCGACGCGGCGCTGTCCCACGCGGCCACCCGGACTGCCTTCGGCGGCACCCTGGCCGACCAGCAGGCCGTGGCGCACCTGCTGGCCGAGATGGCCACCCGCACCCAGGCTGCCCGGTTGCTCGTGTATTCGGCCGCTGCCGCTCTCGACGGCTCCGCCGGATTGGCGGGAACGAAACTCCGGGCGGTCGGTGCCCGCAGCGCGATGGCGAAGGTCTTCGCGACGGAAACGGCGCAGTTCGTGGTGGATGCCGCCGTGCAGATCCACGGCGCCCGGGCGCTGCGGACGGGGCACCTGCTGGAGCACCTGTACCGGGAGGTCCGGGCGCCGCGCATCTATGAGGGAGCCTCCGAAATCCAGCGCACCATCATCGCCCGTGACCTGCTGCGGTCCCGCCCCGCAGGCCAGGACTAACCCCAGATCAGCAGGTATGCATGGCTACTTTGATCCCAGCTCGGGGTCAGGCCCGACCTCGGCCAGCAGAGGCGGCTAACCGCCGACGGCTTCCAGCTAGTCCCGCACCCACCCGGCCCTGGTACAGCGCAGCGGCCGTGCCAGCCGATCGCACAATTACCTATCGCACGGGACACATGACCTTAACGCCGGTCACTGGCTTGGCAGCCATTACCCTGACTTCACTGTCGGCGGCGCAACGAATCTGCCGCCCGCCCGTCATGACCCGCGGGCTATGGCCAATCAAATGATAAAGTCCAGCAGGAAGATTCAGAGTGAACCGTCCGCTGCCAGTGGTCGCAACTGTGAAATACTTACCGTGGTCGGAGCGAGCTTCCACAGTCCCGGCGACAGGCGTGCCACCCGCGGCAGGACCTCCTACCATGACGAGAATACCAGCGACTCTCTGGTGAGGAACCGCTCCACCAGCGCATCCAGCGAGCACGCACAAGGCACCTGCTGCAATTACCGCGGAAAGCTGGCCGTGTTTCACTCTGCGCCGGGCCGGGCAGTGGCTGGATGCTCCGGGTAGTGGCGCGGATCCAGGCATCCCGGATCACCTCCAGGAGCACTCGAACGGCTTTCCGAGGGCATTGGTGTTCGCTGGCTTTGCGCGCAGGCTCATGGCCATCACCCAAAATATCCTGGCGTTGACCACTGCGTCCAGAACAGTGCCCGTCGGGGCCGGTGTACCAGGGGGGTGCCGGGATCGGTGGCCGGCGAAGTGCCCAGCCATGGTGATTACGAAGCGCCGGCGGTATCGCGCCGGGGCCCCGAACACTGCTGACCGGGTCAGCGGCCTTCCCAGCGGGGCTCGCGGCCCTCGGTGAACGCGGCGTGGAACTCCGCGTAATCCTTGCCGGTCATGAGCAGCGCCTGGGTCATGGCTTCGAGTTCGACCGCTGCCGACATGCTCATGTCCTGCTCGCGGGTGAGCAGAGCCTTCGTCTGCGCGTACGCGTGCGACGGCCCGTCCGCCAGGCGGCGCGATAGGCGGCTCACCGCCCCGTCGAGATCACCCTCCGCAACCAGTTCGCTGATCAGCCCGATCCGCTCGGCGTGCGCCGCGTCGATGGTGTCGCCGAGCATGAGCAACTGCGTCGCCCGGCCGAGGCCGACCAGCCGCGGGAGCAGGTAGGCCGCCCCCATATCCCCGCCGGACAGGCCGACTTTGGTGAACAGGAACGCGAACCGCGCCTTCGGCGTCGCGACCCGGAAGTCCGCGGCGAGCGCGATCACTGCCCCCGCGCCGGCCGCCATCCCCTGCAGCGCCGCGATGATCGGGATGGGGCAATCCCGCATGAGGCGGATCACCTCGCCGCTCATCCGCGTGAAGGCGAGCAGGTCCGCCTGGCCCATGCGCAGGGTTGCCCCGATGATCTCGTTCACGTCCCCGCCGGAGCAGAACGCCCGGCCGGAGCCGCGCAGGACCAGCACCCGCACGTCCCCGCGCTGGGGGAGACCCGCCAGCAGATCCCGCAGGTCCGCGTAGGACTCGAAGGTCAGCGCGTTGAGCTTTTCCGGGCGGTCGAGGGTCAGGGTGGCGATCCCCTGCGCGCACTCGAATCCGAAGTGCCGCCACTCCCCCACGGGCTCAACCGATCCGCGAAACGGGCTCATGGTCCGCACCTCCGGCCTCACGAGGAGATGATGGGGGAAATCGCAGGGTCAAGGCAGAAGTTGCGTCGCCAAAGGTCAGCTTTCCGCCCGGTGAACCCGAACGATCAGGGCGGGGTTGCAGCATCAAAAGGTATCTTCAGCACCCCCACGGTAAGCGGCGGCAGGCCCAGCCGCATCGTGATATCCGAAATGTACTCACGAACATATGGATACAGAGCATACTGGCCAGTGCTGACAGCATAGGCGTTCAGTTCCTCTGAACTCGGTGGCTCGTCATCGTCCATATCCATCACGAACAGAGCAGCGTGCTCGAATTCAATTCGAGCCACGGTAGAATCTGAGGCATCTGAATCAGGTGGTCTGTCGCTCTCGGGATCCCGAGCTGATTCGATCGAAACGCGATAGGTTCCACGCACCACAAAAGACTCACTGCCAGGCTCGTACTCGACAGCCGCGTCGGAGTCCAGCCGATACGTCAGAAAAGGATCGGAGACAGGCAGCCGCACGATCTCCGCAACGCTTTTCATCAAGCGTACATCTCGTATGTCGGTAATTGCGTTCAACCTTGCGGCTTCCAGCAAGGCGGCACTAACGTCATAGGCAGGGCTCACGCCAGAGTCGCCCATCTCCTGCTCTGATCTTGCTGCTTCTCTGCGCACCATTCATCGGCGAGTTCGCTCTGCCTGACAGCAGCACCCGTGCTGCCCTGCAGACCTATTTCCCGGTATCGACTGGACCCCGATACGATCCAGTCACAATCACGTGGGATTACCAGGGT
>DAHUZQ010000241.1 GCA_027306495.1 Actinomycetota bacterium
GGCGATGCTGTGCGGGGTGTGGTCGAAGTAGCCGCCGGTGTCGATCGGTTCGGGGTGGCCTCCGGGATCCGGTTTGCTCTTGAGCAGGAAGAACTCGATCTCGGGGTGGGTGTAGAAGGTGAAGCCAAGGTCAGCGGCGTGACCCAGGGCCCGCTTGAGGACGTAGCGGGGGTCCGCGCGGGACGGGGTGCCGTCGGGCATCAAGATGTCGCAGAACATGCGGCCGACCCCGGCCTCGCCGCGCCAGGGCAGCAACTGGAAGGTGGACGGGTCGGGCTTGGCGATCATGTCAGACTCGTAGACGCGGGCGAAGCCCTCGACCGAGGACCCGTCGAAGCCGATCCCCTCGGCGAATGCGCCCTCGAGTTCGGCCGGCGCGACCGCGACCGACTTGAGGAATCCGAGCACGTCGGAGAACCACAACCGGACGAAACGGACGTCCCGCTCCTCCAGGGTGCGGAGCACGAACTCTTCCTGCCTGTCCATGGCCGCCTATCCTCGGGCTTCCCGTCGGTCCCAGTCTGCCGTGCGCGTGTTTCCGGGGGGTTACATATCCCTGGAAGCAGGCGGGGCCAGGGCCGGGCATGCTGCGGCGTGGGCGCTGCCGCGTGTGGTGGAGGATGTCCCGGCCTTCGTAGAACTTTGAGAGTGGCGGTCCCTCACCCGGAGCCTGCCGAGTGGTAGGTCACGGGTGAACGACGGCTTGCCACGCCGAGTCGGTGCTGAAAGCCGAAGCCGAACTCGAGGCACTGGCGCGTGAACTGGGCAAGACCCACCCTGGCGCCGCGTCGCCGCTGCGGGAAGGCATGGCCGAGACCCTGACCATCCTGCGGCTGAGCGTGCCGCCCACGCTCGCACGGACGCTCCGCTCCACGAACAGCATCGAGTCAATGATCGAGATCTGCCGGGAACACTCCAAGAACGTCAAACGGTGGCGGGACGGGACCATGGCGCTGCGCTGGTGCGCGGCCGTGATGCTCCAAGCCGGTCACCAGTTCCGCCGCGTCAACGGTCACCTGCACCTGCCGAAACTCCACGCCCCCCTCGAAGATCACGTCAAGAATGTCAGTGCCGCACACCAGAATGGTGACCAGAAAACGGCATGACGATCATAGGGACCACCACCGAAGTTCTACCAGACTCGGGACAACCTCCTGGGGCGGGGCACGGGTGGGGCCCGGCATGCTGTGGCGTGGGCAATCGCGAGCGCGGTGCGCAGGTTAGGGTGACAAGGTGCCCAGGGTCAGGATCGCTCTCGCCCAGGTCAATTCGACGGTAGGCGACCTCGCCGGGAACGCCGCCGCCGTCATCGAGTGGACCCAGCGCGCCGCCGACGCCGGGGCCGGCCTGGTGGTCTTCCCGGAGATGATGCTCACCGGGTACCCGGTCGAAGACCTGGCCCTGCGGGCATCGTTCGTCCACGCCTCGGGCGCCGCGCTGGAGCAGACCGCCGCCCGCCTGGCCGACCGGGGCCTGGCCGGGGTCGCGGTCGTGACCGGGTATCTCGGCCGGTACCGCGGCGACATCCGGCGCACCGGCCAGCCCGTGACGGGTGCTCAGAACTCGGCCGCCCTGCTGTGGGCCGGCCGGGTCGTGGTGACCACCGCCAAGCACCACCTGCCCAACTACGGGGTGTTCGACGAGTACCGGTACTTCGTACCCGGCGACCGGACACCGGTGTTCCGGCTCGGCAGTGACGGACGGGCGGCGACTGCGGGGTCCGGTGGTGGTGGTGCCGTGCCGGGAGGTGCGCGCGCCGGGCAGGCTCGGGGTCAACTAGCTGCAGCCGACCGGGACCGTGCCGCGGGCGACCGGGACCGTACCGCAGGCGACCGGGAGGCATTTCCGGCAGTTGATGTCGCCATCGCGATATGCGAGGACCTCTGGCAGGACGGCGGCCCGGTGGCGCTCACCCGGCAGGCCGGAGCCGGGCTGCTGGTCGTGCCGAACGCTTCCCCTTACGAGCGGGGCAAGGATCAGGCACGGCTGGACCTGTGCGTCCGTCGCGCCCGCGAAGCGGGCGCGACGCTGGCCTACGTGAACATGGTCGGCGGGCAGGACGAGCTTGTCTTCGACGGCGATTCGATCATCGTCGGCGCCGATGGCGCCCTGCTGGCGCGCGGGCCGCAATTCGAGGAAGCCCTGATCGTCACCGACCTGGAACTGCCCGGCGCCGACCCGGAACTGGTCATGGGCGAATCACCCGCGGAGCCGGGAGACGGCACCAGCATGCTGATCGAGCGCGTCGCCCTGCCGGCCGCGCCGATGGCGGCGCGGCCGGGCACCGCGGCCCCGGGCCTCGCCGGGGACCGGGATTCGCCGGCGAACCCGCCCGCGCTTGCGTCGCCACCGATCTGGCCCCGGCTCTCGCCACTGGCCGAGGTCTACACCGCACTCGTCACAGGTGTCCGGGACTACGTCACCAAGAACAGGTTCCCCTCGGTGATCCTCGGCCTGTCCGGCGGGATCGATTCGGCCCTCACCGCCACCATCGCCACCGACGCTCTCGGCGCCGACCGGGTCCATGTCGTGCTGATGCCCAGCCGTTACTCCTCCGAGCACTCGGTCGCCGACGCCGAAGACCTGGTCAAGCGCCAGGGGATTCACGCCAGGACCGTGCCGGTCCAGCCGATGGTCGACTCCTTCCAGGCGGTCCTCGGCCTGCAGGGGCTGGCAGCCGAGAACCTCCAGGCCCGGGTGCGCGGGATGGTGCTGATGTCTATCTCCAACGCCGAAGGGCATCTGGTCCTGACGACCGGCAACAAGAGCGAACTTGCGACGGGATACTCCACCCTCTACGGCGACTCTGCCGGAGGCTTCGGCCCCATCAAGGATGTGCCGAAAGTGCTCGTGTGGGACCTCGCCCGGTGGCGGAACGACGAGGCGGCCCGGCGGGGAGAGCTGCCGCCGGTTCCGGAGAACTCCATCACCAAGCCGCCGAGCGCCGAACTCGCCCCGGGCCAACTGGACTCGGATTCACTCCCGGACTACTCACTGCTCGACGCCGTGCTCGACGACTACGTGGTTCATGACCTCGGGCCAGCCGAACTGGTAGCCGCCGGACATGACCCGCGCCTGGTGGACAGGGTGGTCGCGATGGTGGATCACGCGGAGTACAAGCGCCGCCAGTATCCGCCCGGCCCGAAGATCACCCCGCGCAATTTCGGGCGCGACCAGCGCCTGCCGATCACAAACCGCTGGTCCGAGCCATCAGGCAGCGCGGACCGCTGAGCCGCCAGGCAGCGCTTTCAGTCGCATTTGCTGAAAATCCTTCAGGATCGAGGAACCGGTGGCTGTTCGCGGCTGCCCCTGCGGGCAGCAGCGGTGCTCACGATGTCAGCGGCCGCGAGCTCCCGGCCGCGAGGCCACGCAGGAGTGCGTCCACAACGCGCTCGGGGTAGTCGGCCGGGATGTCTTGCGGTTCGTACTTGCCCCGCGCCAGGGCGGAGCCGACCAGCAGGAGCAGGGCCGTCTCGATGTCGGCATCGGACCGCAGTTCGCCCGTCGCGACGCCCCGGCGCAGGACCTGGCGGATGACCTTACGCCGTGGCTCGACGACGGTTTCGACGTAGCGGGACATGAGCCGGGGATACTTCGCACCCTCACCGAGCAGCAGGGCATACTCACGCGCACGCCGGGGATCGCCGTTCTCCCGGGAAAGGGCGCCGACCAGGGCAACCAGGTCGTCGCGCACGCTCACCCCCGCCGGTTCGGGCAGCGGCGTCTTGAGCGCGGCGAT
Organism: Actinomycetota bacterium; assembly: GCA_027306495.1. Classification (GTDB taxonomy): domain Bacteria; phylum Actinomycetota; class Actinomycetes; order Streptosporangiales; family Streptosporangiaceae; genus DAHUZQ01. Next base: position 3,740 of record DAHUZQ010000241.1, read on the forward strand.
GGCGGCCAGCAGCAAGTCCTCCTTGCCCGGCCAGCGCCGGTAGATCGTGGCCTTCCCGACGCCCGCGCGAGTGGCGACCCGTTCGATGCACAACCCCTGCGGGCCTTCCTCGGCGAAGAGGGTGAGAGCAGCCTCGATGATGGCCCGGTCCGCTCGCTCACTGCGCGGCCGGCCCGGCCGGCGCGGGCTGTCATCGCATGTGGGGCGAGCCGGCTCAGGGCCGCCGCCGACAAGGCCGCCGCCGACAGGGCCGGCGTCCGCGACGCCGCCGGGCGCCGGGAACGGCTCGGAGCGGTAGCCGGCCTCCACCGGGCCACCCTCGTGAGCCACCGCTCCGCCTGGGCTCAGGTCGGCGGGCCGCATGACATCATCCCTCCCCACCCGCGAGGACTGGCTCACTCTCGTGCGCACCCGAGCGCTCGACCGCGAGGGCTGGGACAGCCGCCGCACCGCCCGCGTCGCGCCCGGGCATCCAGATCATCACCACGACAACGCCAAGCAGGGTGATGGCCGCTGAGAACAGCGTGGTGATATGCATGGCACTGACGAACGCTCCATCCGCGTACCCCGCAAGCGCGTGACCCGCGCTGCCAAGGTGGGAGGCGACCGTCTGGCCCCCGGTGATGGAGCCGGCCGCGAGATTGTGCGCCTGGGCGGGCAGGCCTGCCAGGTGCGGGTCGATGCGGCCACGATAGGCCTGGGCAAGGATCGATCCGAGCACCGCCACGCCGAGCGCCCCGGACACCTGCCGGGCAGTATTGGTCAGAGCCGACGCGGACCCGGCCCGCTCGCGGGGAATCACCGACATGACCGCCTCAGTCGCTGGTGGCATGACCGCGCCCATACCCGTTCCCTGCATGAAGAAGAGCAGTGCGAGGACCCAGATCGGCGAGGCGACACCGAGCAACTGGTACCCGGCCAGCGCCATGGCCACAAGCAGCAGCCCGGAGGCGGCTACGGCCTTGGTGCCGAACCGGCGCACCAGTGCCGCGCTGCGCGGCGCGATCAGCATCTGGCCGACGGCGAACGCGACCGAGAGCAGGCCGGCGTGCAGTGGCGTGTAGCCGCGCACGCTCTGAAGGTAGAAGTTCAGGAAGAAGAGCGCGCCCATCATCCCGAAGAAGACCAGCGCCAGGGCGCCGACGGCCGATGACAGCCTGGGGTCAGCGAACAGTCGCACGTCCAGGGACGGGTGGCTGATGCGGGACTCGTGCCAGACGAAGAAGGCCAGCGCCGCCAAGCCGGCGGCAGCCGAGCCGAGCACGCTCGGGCGGAGCCATGAACCGGTGTCACCGCCCTGGATGATGCCGTAGACCAGCAGCACCAGGCCGATGACCGAGGCGGCCACACCCACCAGGTCGACCCGGCCGGGGTCGGGATTGCGCGATTCGGGGACGATCAGCCACACGGCAGTGGCGCCGGCGGCCGTGAACGGGACGTTGATGAGGAAGACGGAGCCCCACCAGAAGTGCGCGAGTAGCAGGCCACCGACGACCGGCCCGATCGCGACGCCCACCCCGACCGCGACGGCCCAGATCCCGATCGCGCGTGCCCGCTCTGACGGATGGAAAACGTTGCTGATGATCGACAGGGTCTGCGGCATCACGGCCGCGGCTCCGAGTCCCATCGCCGCCCGCGCCCAGATCAGCTCCGTCGGCGTCTGCGCATAGGCGCTGAGCAGAGAGAAGAGGCCGAACGACACGAGCCCGATCATGAGCATGCGCTTGCGGCCGATCCGGTCGCCCACGACGCCGAAGGTGAACAGCAGCCCGGCGAAGACGAGCGTGTAGGAGTTGATCGCCCATTCCAGTTGGCTCTGGCTAGCCCCGAGTCCGGTCACCGGCTCAGCGATGGTCTTGAGGGCGACATTCAGGACCGTGTTGTCGAGAACGATCGCCATCAGGCTGGTGACGAGGACACTCAGCACAAGCCAGCGCCGGCGCTGTCCCGTGCCAGCCGATGACACGCCAGCCCGGGCAGGGGAACGCAAGTTCATGGATGCGCCTTACGGATCGCAGGGATGACGAGTGACGCCCGCGGTGTTGACGCCCTTGAGCGCAGCTTCCACCGCTCGGCTATCGATACGGAACAGGTCCGTATCGATTTCTATTCCTGCCCCTCTCAGCACCCGCTGCCCACCACCAACGAGCTTCTCCGCCAGCGCGATGTCGCTCCCCGCTGGGCACGGGGGCCTGTCGCACACATCGGCGAGATGCGATGATCGATGCGTCCGGGGACGCCACCAGGGCGCCACGAGACGTGGAGGAAGCGATGACACTTTCGCATGCCGCAGGCGAGGCCGCGACGACCGCGCGGACCAGACCACAGACCGCCAAGCCCGACGCACCGGAGCCGCTGTACGGCGGCACGTCGGACAGGCGCGTCACCGTCCGGGACCTGACCGCCGCGAAGGCGCGCGGTGAGAAATGGCCGATGCTCACCGCCTATGACGCGCTGACGGCCGCCGTCTTCGACGAGGCGGGCATTCCCGTGCTGCTGGTCGGAGACTCGGCCGGGATGGTGGTCTACGGCCACGATTCGACTCTCCCGGTGACCATCGACGAACTGATATCCCTCACGGCGGCTGTCGTGCGCGGCACCCGCCGGGCGCTCGTCGTTGCCGACCTGCCGTTCGGTTCGTACCAGGTCAGCACGGCCGGAGCGATGGCCGCCGCCACCAGGTTCCTGAAGGAGTCCGGCGCGCAAGCGGTCAAGCTGGAGGGCGGCCAGCGAGTGGCCCATACCGTCGAGGCACTGGTCGCGGCCGGCGTACCCGTCATGGCTCACCTCGGGCTCACTCCCCAGTCGGTGAATGCCTTCGGTGGGTACCGCGTGCAGGGGCGGGGCGAGGCGGGCGAACGACTGCTGCATGACGCCAAGACCCTCCAAGCCGCCGGCGCGTTCTCCATCGTGCTGGAGTGTGTGCCGGCCGAGCTTGCCGGGCGCATCACCGACGCGGTGAACATCCCGACGATCGGGATCGGCGCCGGCCCCGATTGCGATGCGCAGGTGCTCGTCTGGCAGGACATGGCCGGGCTCTCGCCCCGCACGGCAAAGTTCGTCAAGCGCTACGCCGAGGTAGGGACGGTGCTCACGGAGGCTGCCCGGTCCTTCGCCCTCGAGGTCGTGGGCGGCCAGTTCCCCGCGCGCGAGCACACCTATCACTGACGAGCCGCCGGGCTGCGCGCAGCGTGCGCATCCCCCTGAATGGATGCCGGCTGCACCGCGAGCCATCGCTCGGCCAGATACCACTGACCAGCCGCCGCCAGGCCCAGCCAGATCGTGGCGCGATCATGGCGGCGGCCGGCTCAGCGGTCATGCCGCCCGGCTCACTGGCGGAATCGGGTCAGTACACGGGTGCGTGCGGCGGGCCGACCTTGATGACACCCGGGCAGATGGCGAGCCCGTGGCCGTGGCGTGCCGCCCATGCGAAATGGTCGCTGAAGTGGATGTTCGTTATCTCCGCAGGGCGGGAACAGCCAGCAGGGCCGGTCGTCAGATACTGCACAGAGAAGGCAATGGAATGTCCCGGCGGGAGGGTGAACGCGCCAGGGTGATCATCCCCAGTTATCAGCGGTGGCCCGAGCCGGAGCCGGGGATGGAGCGCCTGACCGGCACCGAGGAGGGTCACGGGCACAACGAAACCGGCGATCCGGCACGGCCCAGAGCCGGTGTTCGTGACCTGGAAACTGGTCACCGCTGTATCCCGCCGGGCCACCGGAGGGGAGAAGGGCAGGGTCCCCACGACGGTCACGCTGACGCCACTGGCCTGGCAGCGCCGGCTGGGGTGGGTGGTGGCAGGGGTGGGGTGGCCAGACGCGGCGCTCGCATGGGACGGCGGCGCACCTGCGGCGCACCCGGCAACCAGGAACGCCATCCACGCCAGCCACAGGTGTGTGCGGCCAGCGCCGGACACCCGTGGGACGCCCGGGTCAGACGTTCGTGTAGTCATTGGCCCAATAGTAAGTGGTCCCAAATCCGAAATCTTGAACGTAGGGCGAGCCGCCGATGGAGCCCACCGAGTAAGACTTCGTGTCATAGGGAGACGGATAGGCCGTGGACCATGTAACAAGGATTCCTGTATTGATGCTGGCATTATTGACCAATTCCTTCAT
>DAHUZQ010000244.1 GCA_027306495.1 Actinomycetota bacterium
CCGCCGCGGTGGCCCAGATGGTCAGCGCAGCCCGCAGCCCGCCCCGCGACTCCTTCAGGTCAGGCTCGAGCAGGAACGCAAGCTCGCCGCCGCGCCGCGCCCGTTCGTCATGCAGCGCCTGCAGATCGGCCAGCCGTTCTCGGATGCCGGCCCGCCAGTTTGCGAGCAGCCGCAGCCGCAACGCCCGGGTCAGGTCGGCTTCCCCCGCCACATGACGTGCCTGCAGCAACCCCAACGCCACCCGGATATCGCCGGCCGCGGCGGCAAGCACCTGCCCGGGCGTACGGACCGCGTGGTCGAGACGCTGTCCGCAGTCCCAGATCGGGTACCAGATCCGGTCCGCGACTTCGGCGATGCCGGGGCGTCCGTCGTGCAGCAGCAGCACGTCCAGGTCGCTGCCCGGCAGCATCTCCCGGCGTCCGTAGCCGCCGACCGCGATCAGCGCAACCCCCGGCTGCGTCCCGAGCAGGGACGAAAGCCAGCGGTCGGTGGCCGCAGCCCGCCGCTCTCGGTCGGCGGTGAACTGCACGGCGGTCAGAGGGCGCCCGGACCGCGTTCGCCGGTGCGCACCCGCACCACGGTGTCGACAGGCACCGCCCAGACCTTGCCGTCACCGATCCGGCCGGTCTGAGCGGCCTTGACCATGACGCCGATCAGGTCATCCACATCGTCGTCGTCACAGAGCACCTCGACCCGCAGCTTGGGCACGAGGTCCACCTGATACTCCGCCCCCCGGTACACCTCGGTATGGCCGCGTTGCCGACCGTAGCCGCTGGCTTCGCTGACGGTCATCCCGTGCACGCCGAACGCCTGCAGCGCAGCCTTCACCTCGTCCAGCTTGAACGGCTTGATCACGGCGGTGATGAGCTTCATCCCGTCCACCCTCTCCCAGGCACCGTGCCCACCGCCCTACCTTCGCCCGGCCGGGTTTCCGCCACCCACCCGGCGCGTTACCGGCCGGTGAAGGCCGGACCGGGCATGTTACGCAGATGTTGCGCCAGCCGTGGCGCTGACATCAGCTGGTGATCGCGTCCACGAACGCTCTCGGGTCGAACGGCGCCAGATCGTCCGGGCCCTCACCCAGGCCAACCAGCTTGACCGGCACACCGAGCTCCCGCTGGACCGCGACCACGATCCCGCCCTTGGCGGTGCCGTCCAGCTTGGTGAGCACGATCCCGGTGACGTCCACCGCTTCGGCGAAGACCCGCGCCTGGCGAAGTCCGTTCTGGCCGGTGGTCGCATCCAGCACGAGCAGCACCTCATCGACCGTGGCGCGCTTTTCGATCACTCGCTTGATCTTGCCCAGTTCGTCCATCAGGCCGGTCTTGGTGTGCAGCCGTCCGGCGGTGTCCACGATGACCGTGTCCACCCCCGCCTCGATCCCCTCGGCGACCGCCTGGAAGGCGACGCTCGCGGGATCGGCTCCTTCCCGGTCGGAACGGATGACCCGGGCACCGACCCGTGCCCCCCAGGTCTGCAGTTGGTCGGCGGCGGCCGCCCGGAACGTATCCGCCGCCCCGAGCAGCACGGTCTTGCCTTCGCCCACCAGTGCACGGGCGAGTTTGCCGCAGGCGGTGGTCTTGCCGGTGCCGTTCACCCCCACGACCAGCACAACCGACGGCCGGTCGCCGTGCCCGGCGATCCGCAGCGACCTGTCATCGTCGGCGCCCACCTGCCGGAGCAGATCCTCCCGGAGCATCGCTCGCACCGCCTCCGGCCCGCGTACCCCTTCGACCTTGACCTGGGTGCGCAGTTCCTCCACCACCTGCCGGGCTGGGCCAACCCCCAGGTCAGCGGTGATGAGAATGTCCTCGATCTCATCCCAGCCCTGCTCGTCCAGACCGTCCCGGGAAAGCAGTCCGAGCAGCGCCGAGCCGAAAGCCGTCTGTGACCGGGCAAGCCGGTCTCGCAGGCGGACCATCCGGCCCGCGAATGGCGGCGGCACCTCCAGCGGCGGCGCCTGCGGGGGCGGCACCTCCAGGGTGGGTAGCCCGGTCGCCGGCGGAAGAGTGCCCACGGCCGCAGGCGCCCCGCCGGCCTCACCGGTCCGCCCGCGAGCGGCAGGCGGCGGGGCGCCACGTGCGCGCCGGCGCCTGGGCGCCAGCAGGAGCAGCCCCGCCACGGCGACCGCGAGCAACGCGGCGAGCACGGCGATGATGATCAGGTATTCCATGACGGCCTCAATCTGCCGGAGGCGGAATTGTTCAGGCGCGCTCGGGCTCGCGCAGACGCTGGCTGACGACGTTGGACACCCCGTCACCGCCCATGGTGATCCCATAGAGGGCGTCCGCGACCTCCATCGTGCGCTTCTGGTGCGTCACGATGATGAGCTGCGAACTCTCCCGGAGTTCGTCGAAGACCCCGAGCAGCCGGTGGATATTCGCGTCGTCCAGCGCGGCCTCCACTTCGTCCAGGACGTAAAACGGCGACGGGCGAGCTTTGAAGATCGCCACCAGGTAGGCGATGGCGGTCAGTGACCGTTCGCCGCCCGACAGCAGGGACAACCGCTTCACCTTCTTACCCGGGGGCCGGGCTTCCACATCGATCCCGGTGGCCAGCATGTCGTCAGGCTCGGTCAGGACGAGCCTGCCCTCCCCGCCGGGGAACAGCCGCGCGAAAACGGCCTCAAACTCGCGCGCGGTGTCCTCAAAGGCCGCGGCGAACACCTCCTGCACCCGTTCGTCCACCTCTTTGACCACAGTCAGCAGGTCGCGCCGCGTTTTCTTGAGGTCCTCGAGCTGGGTGGCGAGAAAAGCATGCCGCTCCTCCAGCGCCGCGAACTCCTCCAGCGCCAGCGGGTTGACCTTGCCAAGCTGGTCAAGCTTTCGTTGCGCGCTCGCGGCACGCCGCTCCTGCTCCTGGCGCACATAGGGAACCGCCGCGGGCTGTGCTTGCTCCTCATCGCCGTCGCCGGTGACCGGCACGCCAGCGGCTGGACCATACTCGGAAGCGAGCACCTCGGGCTCCACCCCGAATTCCTCCACCACCCGCAGCACAATTTGCTCCAGCCGCATCCGGTGCTCGGCCCTGGCCATTTCCGCGCCGTGCGCGGCGTTCACGACCTTATCCAGGTCGGCCGCCAGGTCACGGACCTGGCCACGGACCTGCTTAAGGGCCTGCGACCGGCCCTGGCCCGCCGCCGTGGCGGCCAGTCGCTGCGCGTCCGCGACCTCCAGGGAGCGGTTCAGGTGCGCCAGCGCCACTTCGGCGCCCTGCGCGACCGCCCTCGCGAGCTGTGCCTGGTGCTGCCGGCGCAGGTGATGCTCGCTGGCCCGGCGCGCGGCCTGCCGTTCCCGCTGCGCCGCATCGGCCAGGCTGTCAGCGCGGCCGGCGATGGAGCGGAGCCGTTCCTCCACCGTCCGCACCTCGAGCCGCGCCTCTGTCTCGGCGTCCCGTGCGGCCATGGCGGCTTCGCCCGCCGTTTCCAGCAGGAGTTCGGACTCGTGTTCGCCCTCGTGACCCGGCGGGCCCGCGCTCACCGCCGCCGCGTCACCGGCCTGCTGCGGCCCCTCGGCGGCGCCCTCCGCCTCGGCTCGCGCGAGTTGCTCCGCCGCATGCGCCAGCGCCGCGGCGTCACGTTCGCTGGTTGCTCTCGCGGCGCTGATCGCCGCTTCCAGCCGGCTCGCCTCCTCCCGGGCGGCCCGGGCGGCGCCAGTGAGCCGGCCGAGCGTGCCGGATGTCTGCGCGGCAGCGCCGTCGGCCGCCTGCCGCTGCTCCAGCGCCCGCGACAGCACCGCCTGAGCCTGCTGCTCCTGCGCCAGCGCGGCGGCCAGATCCGCCGCCGCCGCCTCGCACTGCGAGTGTGCCCGGCGCAGCCGGGATGCCGTCTCATCCGCCGACGCCCGCATTGCCAGCGCGCTGGCGGGCCCCGGCGAGCCACCCTGTACCCAGTGCGCGCCCAGCAGGTCACCGTCGCGGGTCACCACCCGCAGCCATGGATACGCGGACAGGACATCGCGCGCGCTGCTCAGGTCGTCGGTGACCACCACGTCCGCCAGCAGGCAGGCCACGGCCGCACAGAGCTCACCGGGCGCCCGCACCAGGTCAGCCGCCGGCTGAGCAGCCGGGGGCACCGAGCCGCCCCGGAAGGGATCCGGCGGCCCGGCCGCGGTCCGTGCCGTCGCCCCACCCGGAGCATCCGCGATCAGGAACCCGGCACTGCCAGCGTCGTCGGCCTTGAGCTTGCCCACAATGGCGACTGCGGCGTCGAGGCCGGCGACCGCGACGGCGTCGGCCGCACCCCCGAGTGCGGCGGTGATCGCGTGCTGGGCGCTGACGTCGACCGTGAGCAGCGTGGCGACCGCACCCAGCACCGCACCCGACCACTGTGGATCCGCCAGCAGCGACGCCGCGGCGTCCGTCCCGGCGGCGACCGAGCGGATGGCCTCCTCCAGCGCGTCCCCACGGGCCGCGAGCGCTGCCCGTTCGCCGTTCAGCCGGCGTTCGGCAGCGCGGCACTCTGCCACCCGCGCACTGGCCGCCCGGACGGCCTTCGCGGCGTCCTCGTGCGCGGCGGTCAGCGCGGCCCGCTCACGGTCCAGCCCGGCCGAGGAGGCACTGAACTCCGCGTACTCACCCTCCAGCGACTCCGCGCGCGAGCGTGCCGCCGTCAGCGCACCCGAGAGCCGTTCCGCCTCTTCCTGCGCCGCGGCTTCCCGGCTGCGAGCCGCACCCACCTCTGCCCGCAGCCCGGCGAGCCGCTCCGCCCGCTCGGCCTCGGCGCGCGCCCGCATCGCGCGCTGCCGTTGCAGGCTGGCGAACCCGGCTTCGGCCGCCTCGCGCGTCCTGATCGCGGTGGCCAGCGCTTCCCTGGCCACCGCCAGCCGTTCCCCGAGCACCGACTCCTGCTCACGAAGCTGCGCCGCCTCCAGGTCGAGTTCATCGGGATCCCGGCTCAGCCGCAGCGGCTCGCTTTCGGCGGCCAGGTGGCTGGCGCGCTCCTGGGCGACCCGGGCCAGCCCGCGTAGCCGCTCGCCACTTGCCGCGAGGGCGAACCAGGTCTCATGGGCACGGGCGAGGCGGGGGGCGTGCTCCTGCTCACCCGCGTCGAGTTCCGCCTCCCTGGCCCGCGCTGCCCGCAGTTCCCGCTCGAGATCCGCGCGCCGGGCGGCGGTGGCGGCCTCGTCGGTCTCCCCACGCTCGGCTGCCGCGGCGGCCGCCACGTAGTCATCGGCGAGAAGCCGCAGCCGGGCGTCGCGCAAGTCGGCCTGGATGGCGGCCGCCTGGCGGGCGATGGCGGCCTGACGCCCGAGTGGACCGAGCCGGCGGCGCAGTTCGGAGGTCAGGTCGACCAGCCTGGTCAGGTTGGCCTGCATGGCCTCCAGCTTCCGCAGCGCCTTCTCCTTGCGCCTGCGGTGCTTGAGCACCCCGGCCGCTTCCTCGATGAGCGCGCGGCGGGCCTCCGGGCCGGCGTGCAGCACCTCATCGAGCTGGCCCTGCCCGACGATGACGTGCATTTCCCGGCCGAGCCCCGAGTCGGACAGCAATTCGGCCACATCCAGCAGACGGCAGTGATTGCCGTTGATGGCGTACTCGCTCTGGCCGGAGCGGAAGAGCAGCCGGCTGATCGTCACCTCGGTGTAGTCGATGGGGAGCATCCCATCGGTGTTGTCGATGGTGAGAGTCACCTCGGCGCGGCCGAGCGGCGGCCGGGAGGTAGTCCCGGCGAAGACCACATCGTCCATCTTGCCGCCGCGCAGGCTCTTGACTCCCTGCTCGCCCATCACCCAGGAGAAGGCGTCGACGATGTTCGACTTCCCAGAGCCGTTCGGCCCGACAACACAGGTGATTCCCGGCTCGAACCGCAGCGACGTGGCGGAGGCGAACGATTTGAACCCGCGCAGGGTGAGCGCTTTCACGTGCACGCGCGGGATCTCCTCCCCGTCGGGCCAAATACCGCGCCCGTCCCGCTTCTGGACAGGGGGTTGTGGCGGACGAGTCTTCCCCGCACCTTACCGTGCGGTACGCCAGGCACTGGTCATTCGCTCAATGCGACGGAACCGTCACCTATCGCAATCAGAAGCGCGCCGCCGCTGCCGGGAACTCGCCGCCGGGCCCGGGGGGCTCTCCGTCCGGAGTGCCCCCCGATTCCGTCGGCGGCGGTGCCAGCGGCTGTCAGGTCAGCGCCGGTTCGCGCTCGCGATCGTCTACCAGCAGGTGATGGCCGACACCGGCGGCGAGCACATCGTTTTCTTCCTGGAGCCTGCTGAGTTCTGCCTCCAGGTCGCGTACTCGCCGCTGAAGGCGGCGCATCTCCGAGACCACACGGGGATCAGTCCCGCCAACGTGGCCGAGTAGGGCCTTCGCCATTGTAGTGGGTCCTCCACACTGAGTGACCAGAGTGGGCGCACGCGCAAAGACTCGCATGAGTGTGCGCAAGGTGACCATTACATGGTCGCACCCGCAGTGTTATTCGGTCAAGTTGAGTGACTTCGCAGGTCAGCACCCGTGGTCCGGATCCGTGGCCGTCTCTGGCAGCGCGGGCAGGTGTAGGCGGAGCGATTGCTGAACCGGTCGCGCACCACCGGCGCCCCGCATCGTGGGCACGGCTGGCCCGCCCTCCCGTACGCCGCGAGCGAGCGGCCGAAGTACCCGCTTTCACCGTTCACGTTGACATAGAGGCTGTCGAACGACGTCCCGCCGGCCGCCAGTGCGTCACGCAGCACATCCCGGACAGCCCCGAAGATGCCGGCCGCCCGGCTCCGGCTGAGCCGCGCGGCCGGCTGTGCCCAGTGGACCCGGGCGCGCCACAGCGCCTCGTCGGCGTAGATGTTGCCGATGCCGCTGACCAGGCTCTGGTCCAGCAGGGCCGTCTTCACGGCGACACGGCGGGTGAGCAGCCTGGAGATCACCATCGGCTCGTCGAAGGCCGGCTCCAGGGGATCGGGCGCGATATGGGCGATCAGTGGCGGGAGCACAGCCCCGCCCGGCTGATAGGCCAGGTGCCCGAAGGTCCGCTGGTCGGTGAACCGCAGTTCGGGCCCACCGTCAGTGAACGCGAAGACGATCCGGACGTGGGCGGTGAGCGGCCGGCCGGGGTCGGCCAGCAGCAACTGGCCGCTCATCCCCAGGTGCGCCAGGATCGCATCGTCCTGGTCCGTGCCACCCGGGCGGCTGGCCGGCGTCACCGGCAGCCACAGGTACTTGCCCCTGCGGCGAGCCGCGGTGACGGTCAGGCCACCGGTGACAGCCTCGAAGTCGGCCGGGCCGGCGAGGTGGCGGCGGACCGCCCGTGGATGCAGCACCCGCACCGACGCGATGGTCCGTCCCACCACGTATCGTTCGAGACCTCGCCGGACGATCTCGACCTCGGGCAGTTCTGGCACGGTTACCCGCTGGACGCGTTCGCCGTGCCATCCGGGGCCGTCCCGTCCCGGATGGTCCCATCCGGGACGGCGCTGCCGGGGACGATCCCATCCGGGCCGGCACTGCCGGGGACGATCCCATCCGGGACGGCGCTGTCGGGGGCGATCCCATCCGGGCCGGCACTGCCGGGGACGGCACTGTCGGGGACGGCGCTGCCGGGGACGGCGCTGCCGGGGGCGATCCCATCCGGGCCGGCACTGCCGGGGACGGCGCTGCCGGGGACGATCCCATCCGGGGCAGGCGCCGCCGGGGCGGCGGCCGCGTGCGGTGCCGGGTGGTCCTGGGTTCCCGCTGGGCCGGGCTGGTGCCGACGCGGCGTGGTGGGGCCGTCCAGCGGCGGCTCGCCGTTGCTGATCGCCTGCCAGGCGGCCTCGGCCGCCTGCTGCTCGGCTTCCTTCTTGGAATGGCCCTCGCCCGAGCCGTAGGCCCGCCCACCGAGCCGGACCAGGGCACGGAATGTCTTCTGATGGTCGGGCCCGCTCTCGTCCACCTGGTACTCGGGGACCCCCAGTACCCCGGCGGCGGCGAGTTCCTGCAGTGATGTCTTCCAGTCCAGCCCGGCTCCCAGCCGCGCCGCCCGGGCGATCACCGGGTCGAACAGCCGGTGTACGAGGTCGCCAGCTGAGTCGAGGCCGCGCTCGATGTAGACGGCACCGATGACCGCCTCCAGCGTGTCCGCCAGGATCGAGGACTTGTCCCGGCCGCCCGTTCCCTCTTCACCGCGGCCGAGCCGGATGTAGGAGCCAAGCAGCAGCCCACGTGCGACGCCCGCGAGTGCCCGCATGTTGACCACCGCCGCCCGCAGCTTGGCGAGCTGCCCCTCCGGCATGTCGGGGTAGCCACGGAACAGGGTGTCGGTCACCACCAGGCCGAGCACCGAGTCACCGAGGAACTCCAGCCGCTCGTTGGTGGGCAGCCCACCGTGCTCATAGGCGTAGGACCGGTGGGTCAGCGCCCGTTCCAGCAGTGCCGGTGACAGGCCCGCATCCAGGATGGCGAGCAGGTCGGTGATATCGGGCTGGTCGTACGCGTTGTCGCGGTCACCGGCGCTCTTCATGCTGCCCCCTCCCTTCACCTGGCAGGGCCCTGGCCCTCCGGCGCGGATGCGGGCGGTCCCGGCCCCACGCGGTCAGGAAGAAGCCGACCGCGTGGGGCCGTCCGGACCGTTTCGCGTCACCACGCCGCGCAGCGCCGCCCACCGCGGATCGATGTGCTCGTGGCTGTGGTCCGACCCGGCTTCCGCGAGCGGCACCCCGCAGTCCGGGCACAGTCCTGGGCAGTCCGGGCGGCACAGCGGCGCGAGCGGCAATGCCAGCACCAAGGCATCACGCAGAGCCGGCTCCAAGTCGAGCAGGTCCCCGTGCAGAGCGTACCCGTCCTCCCCATCCTCCGCTGGCGGGTAACTGACCGACTGGTAACTGAAGAGTTCCTGGAAACGCACGTCGGTCATCTGCTGAAACGGCTCCAGGCACCGCGCGCACTCCGCGGCGACCGGGGCGGTGGCCGTCACCGTGACCAGCACACCCTCGGTCACCGATTCGAGTTGGAGCGCCAGGCTGATCGCGGCGTCCGCCGGGACGGATGCCAGCGGAGTGCCCAGTCCCGCCGGCGCGGGCACGGTGCGCTGCTCCTGCCGCATCGACCCCGGGCGGCGCGGGAGCGCCCGCAGGTCGAACACCAGCGGGCCCCGCGGCGAGTGCGCGGCGCTGCGGGAATGAGTGCGATGAGAGGACATAGCGGCAACGGTACGAGCGGTCGGGTGTGGCTTTCACATTACCCAGGGCATTCGGGTCTGCGGACCCGCCGGATCTGCCGGCGCGAGGGTCAGGACGCGGTCAGCTTCCCACGCAGCCGTTCGTGCACGACCGCCGGGACAAGCGAGGTCACGTCGCCGCCGTAGCGCGCTATTTCCTTCACCAGGCTCGAGCGCAGGAACGAGTACAGCGGGTTCGCGCTCATGAACAGCGTCTCGACCTCCGCGAGACGGTAGTTCATCTGCGCCATCTCCATCTCGTACTCGAAGTCGCTGACCGCGCGCAGTCCCTTGACGATCGCCGAGACACCCTGGCCCCGGCAGAATTCGACGAGCAGGCCCGTGAACTTGTCCACCCGCACGTTTGGCAGGTCGCGGGTGACCTCGGCGAGCATGGTGAGGCGCTCTTCGAGGCTGAACATCCCGTGCTTGACCAGGTTGGCGCCGACCACCACGATCACCTCGTCGTGAAGCCGGGCGGCGCGGCGGATGATGTCCAGATGACCGTTGGTCACCGGGTCGAACGAGCCGGGGCAGACGACACGATGCACAGCAGTCCCTCCACCGCGGCCCACGGCCGCGCAGCGCCCATGATCACACGATTACGTGCCCGCGGCGAGACCGTACCAGACAGTGGCCTCTCCGTACCGGCGGGACCGGTCCGCCCGGTATCCGGCGGGCCAGCGCACCGGGGTGGAACGCGTGGATCGTTCGACCGCCACCACCGCACCGGGCGCCAGCCAGCCGCCCCCGCGCAGGGCCGCCAGCATGCCGTCGACTTCCGCGTCTGCCACGGCGTAGGGGGGATCGGCAACCACCAGATCGAACGGTGGTCCGGCGCCAGGGCCGCGCCGCAGTACCCGTTCCACGCGATCGGCGATCAGGCGCCCGCCTTCCAGGCCCACCGCCGCCAGGTTCTCCCGCAGCACCCGGGCGGCCACCGGGTCGGCCTCCACGAAGACCACCCGGGCCGCGCCACGCGACAGCGCCTCCAGCCCGACCGCCCCCGAGCCCGCGTACAGGTCGAGCACGCCCACCCCGGCCAGTGGCCCGAGCAGCGTCGTCACGGTCGCGAACATGCCCTCCCGCGCGCGATCGCTGGTCGGCCGGGTGCGCAAGCCGGAAGGCACCGTCAGGCGCCGGCCCTTCGCCGACCCGGCGATGATGCGCGTCATGCGGCTAGGCCTTCTCCAGGAACTCCGCGCGCTGCTCGTCCAGCGAGGCGGCAATGGCAGCGGCGAGCGCGGGATGGGCCGCCAGTTCAGGGTCGGCCTCCACCAGGCCGACCGCCTCCTGTCTGGCCGCGGCGATCAGGCTCTCATCCCGCAGCAGCGTCAGCAGCTTGAGGCTGTTGCGACGGCCGGCCTGCGCCGCGCCGAGCACGTCACCCTCCCGCCGTTGCTCCAGATCCAGCCTGGACAGCTC
>DAHUZQ010000245.1 GCA_027306495.1 Actinomycetota bacterium
ACCCTGCTGCGCGCCTGGCAGCATCCGGAAGCGATCGCCGACCGCCCGGCTCGGCCGTGGTTGTTCGCGGTCGCGCGCAATCTCGCGGTTGACGCGCACCGGGCTCGCCGGGCACGTCCGGCGGAGGTCGGGGAGGGTTCTCTGGCCACGGTCGCGGTGCCGGATGAGGCTGACCGGGTGCTGGAGTCCTGGGCGGTCGCCGAGGCCTTGGCGGCGCTGCGGCCCGACCACCGCCAGGTGCTGCTGGAGACCTACTACCACGGCCGGTCGGTGACAGAAGCGGCGGCTGTGCTTGGCATCCCGCTCGGGACGGTAAAGTCCCGGGCCTTCTATGCGCTGCGCGCGCTCAGGCTGGCACTGGAAGAACGGGGGTTGGCGCCATGAGCGGCGGCGACTGCCGGCAGATCCGTCCGGCGCTGGGTGTGTATGTGCTGGGCGCCATCGAGCCTGCTGAGCGGGCCGAGGTGGACGAGCACCTCAGCTGGTGCCCAGCCTGCCGGGAGGAACTCTCAGGCCTGGCGGGACTGCCCGCGTTGCTGCACCGGGTGCCGGTCGGCGAAGCCGAACGGCTTGCGGCGGGTCACGCCGAGACCGACCAGCCGGTGCCGGAGTCGGCGGGCGTGATGCTGGACGGGCTGCTTGCCAGGGCCGCGGGTGCCCGGCGTGCCCGGGTGTGGCGCGGTGTCCTCGCGGCCTCGGTGGCGGTACTGGTGGCATTGGGCGGCGGCCTCGCCGCCGGCATCGCTTCCGCCCATCCCCCGGTGGCCGCGGTGGGCGGCAACTCCGGGACGCAGCCACAGCCGGGCTCGCTGCACCTGACCGGTGCCTGGCAAACCGTGACCCATACGAACGCCCGGCTCGGGGTGACGCTGACCGTCCGGTATGCCAGGACCTCCTGGGGAACTGTGATGAGCGTGCAGACCACCGGCGTCCGGCCGGGGACCCGCTGCCAGTTCGAGGTGACCGACAGCTCGGGCCGGACCTGGACGGTGGGCGGGTGGCAGGTTGCCTACAGCTCCAGGCCGACCTGGTATCCAGCCGCCACGTGGGTCGCCTCCCCGGCCGTGCGCAGCTTCGACCTGACGTCCGGCGGGGCTGTGCTGGTCCGGGCCGCCACCGGCTGATCCGGGGCCGCCACCGCCGTTCCCCTGGCACGGGCCGCTGACTCCGGCGCGTGCGCTGACCGGGCCGCCACAGCGTTTCCCCGGGCAGATGCGTCCTTCCCCTGGCACGGGAAGCTGGGTCAGGCCACCTGCCCCTGGGCACGGCCAGCCCCGGCGTGCCCGTCCGGCAATGTCATGACGTTGTTGCCTGACCCGTACCGCGCCGTTCACCCGCAGGTAACCCGCGCCCCTTATCAATGACTTGAGCGCGGGCCAAGAGAGAGCCTGCCGACAGTAATGAACCACTCACACGTAAGAGGCACAGTGTCGAACCCGGCAGGACATCCGCAGGGTGATCCTTCCGTCGCCCCCGCTTCGGCCGGACCGGGGCGCCCGCCGGGCGCGCTCGGTGCGGCGCTGAAAGCCGAAGGCCTGGCCTCGCCGCAGACCAGAGCGGGCGGTGCTGCCATCTGCACGCTCGGGCTGACGCTGGGCTTCCAGCAACGGGATGTGCTGTGCAACATCGATCTCGATGTGGCCCAGGGGAAGGTCACGGCGCTGCTGGGCCCCACCGGGTCGGGCAAGACCACCTTGCTCCGCACGTTCAACCGGATGAACGACATGGTGTCCGGATACCGCCACTCCGGCGATGTGCTGCTGGATGGCCGCAGCATCTGGCGTTCCGGCCTGGACACGATGGCGTTGCGGCGCAAGGTGGGCATGCTCTTCCAGCGGCCGAACCCGTTCCCGATGTCCATACTCGACAACGTCGTCGCCGGGGTGAAGGCGCACCGCTTGGCCGGCCGGGCCGGTATCCGGCCAATCGCCGAACGGCACCTGCGTGAGGTGGGCCTGTGGGATGCCGTGGCCACCCGCCTGAAGGACTCGCCGTTCCGGCTCTCGGGAGGGCAGCAGCAATTGCTGTGCCTGGCCCGGGCACTTGCCGTGGACCCTGACGTGCTCCTGCTCGATGAGCCCACCTCCTCGCTCGACCCGGTGGCGACCGAGTCGATCGAAGCGCTGATCCGCACCCTCGTGCCGAGGCTGACCGTGGTGATCGTCACTCACAACCTGGCTCAGGCCCGCAGGGTGTCCGACCGCACCGTCTTCCTCAATAGGGGCCGCCTGGTGGAGCACGGGGACACCGGGCAGGTCTTCGAGAATCCAGCCGAAGCGGAGACAGCCGAGTACATCAGCGGCCGCTTCGGCTGACCCACCGACTCCTCCCCGACGGGGGAGGGCGGGTCCGCAGAACCCGGGATGCGGATCCAATCCGGGCGCGATGCAGCGCCCGGCCCGAAACCGGCTGCGGCGGGGCTGCCCCGAGTGGGCTCCGTCACGCGCCAGACGGGTGCGCCCGGCGTGCATCCGTAACGCTACGCACATGAATGTGTACCTAGAGAAAAAGGGGAAAGCCTCCCGTGGCCAATCCAATGCGCATGGTGATTGCCGCAGCCGCCCTGGCTCCAGTCGCCCTGCTGGCGGCTTGTGGCAACAGCAACACTGGCGGTTCGGGTTCGTCAACGTCGCCATCGTCGTCGCCGTCAGCGGCGGCGATGCAGGGCCCGGCCCTGCCGACGGCGCCCCCGAGCGCCAGCACCTCGCTCACCGAGACCGGCAGCACTTTGCTCTTCCCGTTGATCAGCACGTGGGCGACCGACTACCAGAAGCTGTACACCAACATGACCATCACCACCGGCGGCACCGGTTCTGGCACCGGCATCGCCGACGCCAGCACCGGGACGGTGGACATCGGTGCCTCGGACGCCTACCTGTCGAGCGCCGACAAGTCCCAGTACCCGACCCTGGAGAACATCGCCCTGGCGATCTCCGCGCAGCAGATCAACTTCAACGTGCCCGGGGTGAAGAGCCTCAAGCTCGATGGGACTGTGCTCGCGGGCATCTACAACGGCAAGATCACCAAGTGGAACGACCCGGCGATCACGTCGCTGAACCCCGGGGTGTCCCTGCCGAGCCTGAAGATCGTCCCGCTGCGCCGGCTGGACAGCTCGGGCGACACATTCCTGTTCACCAGCTACCTGAATGACCAGGACCCGAGCCAGTGGTCGGCATCCAACGTGGGCACCACGGTGAGCTGGCCGGCCGTCCCCGGCGAGACCTCTGAGACCGGTAACGGCGGCATGGTCAGCGGCTGCAGTGCCATCAAGGGCTGCATCGCCTACATCGGCATCAGCTTCCTCAAGCAGACCCAGGCCGCGGGACTAGGCCAGGCCGTGCTGAAGAACGGCTCTGGCAACTGGGTGTCGCCCAGCCCGAAGACCATCGCGGCGGAAGCGTCGAGCTTCACTAGCAAGACGCCAGCCGACGAGACGATTTCGCTGATCAACGGGCCGGCGCCGGATGGGTACCCGATCATCAACTACGAGTACGCCATCGTGAACACCAAGCAGTCCAGCGCCACCACCGCCGAAGCGATCCGGGCGTTCCTGCACTGGGCCGTGCACTCCGGCAACGTGCCGTCATACCTCACGACGGTCAACTTCCAGCCGCTGCCCGCCAGCGTGCAGACGCTGTCAGACAACCAGATCGCCAAGATCGGAAGCTGACGGATGGCCGCTTCGGCACCCGTTGCCAAGCCTGAAGGGGGGGCGGGCGGCGTCCCGCTCCCCCTCCGGCTTGGTGCGGCCATGCGAGGCTCCGCCCGGCGCGGTGACGTCATCCGGTGGGCGGGCAGGATCGGCGCCTTCATCCCGCTGCTGTCGCTGTGCGCCATCATGGGGGTGCTGCTGTTCGAGGCGCTTCCGGCGATCCGGCTGAATGGCTGGTCGTTCTTCACCCGCAGCGTCTGGAACGAGGGCACCGGGTACAACGCGCAGATTGTCACCACCGACGGGGTCAAGCACCTGTCGGGCTCCTCCTACGGGGCGCTCCCGGAAATCGTCGGGACCATCGGGACGTCGCTCATCGCGCTGGTGGTTGCGGTGCCGGTGTCTGTCGGTGCCGCGCTGATGATCGTGGAACGGCTGCCGCGGCGCCTCGCCTACCTGGTGGGAGTGTTTCTGGAATTGCTGGCCGGGATTCCCAGCGTGGTCGTGGGGCTGTGGGGCGCCGTCACCTTCGGCCCGTTCATCGCCCACGACGTCGCGCCGGTGATCGCGCGGAACATGCCGGATGTGCCGGTGCTCAACTTCTTCCGGGGCAATACCGGGAACGGCGAGGGGATGCTGGTCTCCGGCCTGGTGCTGGCGATCATGGTCATCCCGATCGTTGCCGCGACCACCCGTGACCTGATCCGGCAGGTGCCGATCCTGCCCCGGGAGGGGGCGATCGCGCTCGGCATGTCCGACGCGCAGTGCGCCCGCCGGATCACCCTGCCGTGGGTGCGGTCGGGCATCATCGGCGCGGTCGTTCTGGGCCTGGGCCGTGCGCTGGGGGAGACCATGGCGGTCGCGATGACCTGTGGCGTCCTGCTGGGGGCACTGCCCGGCAACGTCTACACCACCATGACCACGATCGCGGCCACCATCGTCACCTATCTCGACACAGCCTTCCTGGACGCCACCGGCTTCGCTGTCCGCACCCTGGCCGAACTCGGGCTGGTTCTGATGGTGATCACGCTCGCCGCCAATGTGGGAGCGCGACTGCTGGTGCGGCGGGTCTCCGGTACGGCGCTGCCGATCGGCCGTGGCGTGTGAGCCGGGGCATATAGGGAGGCGATGAGCGTGAGCAATTCTCAGGCGCCCGCGCTGACGGGTGGCGGCGGGCGGCTGTGGCCACCTGTGCCCCGCCGCCGGAAGGTGGCGAACGCGGCATTCTGGCTCGGCTGCGGGATCGCGCTGCTGCTGGTGGTCATCCCCACGGTCTGGATGATACTGGGCGTGGTCATCCGGGCGGTCTCGACGTTCCAGTGGAACGTGCTGACCACCCGGACCAGCGGCATCTCCGGCGGCCTGCAGCAGGCGGTGCTTGGCACGATCTGGATCACGCTCACCGCTGTCGCGATCGCCACCGTGGTCAGCGTCGCGACCGGACTGTACCTGGCGGAATTCGCGCGGGGGCGGCACCGGTCGGTGCTGCGCGGAGGCTATGAGGTGCTGGCGGGCATTCCCTCCATCGTTCTTGGCTATGTCGGCTACGTCGCCCTGGTGGTCGGGCTGCACTGGGGATTCGGGCTGCTGCCCGCCGTGATGGTGCTGTCCGTGCTGGCCATCCCGTACATCACCAAGGCGACCGAGACGGCGCTGGGGCAGGTGCCGACCAGCTACCGGGAGGGTGCGGAGGCGCTCGGGCTGCCCGTGGTCTGGACCATGCGCAAGATCGTGCTGAGGTCGGCGGTGCCGGGGATCGTCACCGGCGTGCTGGTCGCCGCCGCGATCGCGGTCGGCGAAACAGCGCCGCTGCTCTATACGGCGAACTGGTCGGATGCCAATCCGACCCTTCAGCTCACCCACAATCCGGTTGGCTACCTGACCAACCCGGTCTATTACTTCGCCCCCATCAACAACCCGGACGCGCACGCCAACGCCCTGTCCTATGACGCTGCGCTGATGCTGCTGGCCTTCGTACTGGCGCTGATCATCCTGGGGAGGGTGATCACCGCCCTGTCCCGGCGGCATGCCGAATGACCCGCATCGGCGACCAATCCGACGGCGCGGGGGCGACCCGGTCCCCGCCCAGTCCTGCCACCGTGCTGGCGGACCGGATAGCTGCCGCCCTGATCCACCACGAGCCCGGCTGGCGGCTGCCCCGGCGCAGCGCTCTGGCCCGGCGCTACAACGTCAGCATCGAGCAGGTCGACCGGGCGCTCGACGCGCTGGCGGCCCGTCACCTGGTAAGCCTGCTGCCAGATGGCCAGGTGTACCGGGCAAGCCCGGCCGAATACCACCTCCCGCTGGAGGGGGTTGGCGGCCTGATCTCCCATGTCGATCCGATGGGTGGGGAACTGGCCTGCCGGGACCGTCAGGTCACCCGCCGCCGGCCGCCCGAGGGGATCGTCAGCGCCCTCCGGCTGGCTGATGATGAGCCGGTGGCCGCCGTCCGCTGCCACTGGACGGTGGGTGGCGAGCCCGCGGCGGTGTCGCTCACCTATCTCCCGGAGAAGTACGTGATCTTGGCCGGGCCCGGCGCGCCCGATCCGGCCAATGGGACCGCTCAGTGGCCGGCCGGGCCGCAGATCCCCGGGATGGCACGGGCGGTCCAGTTGGAGGTGACGCCGCCACCGCCATCGGTCGCCCGGCTGCTCCGGCTGGCACCCGGCCTGCCTGCCGCGGCCGTCACGGTCCGGTTCGAGGACAGCCGTGAGGGCTCCGCAGTGGCGCTGACGTCCCTGATCCTGCGCCCTGATCTGTTCCGCATTGTTATCCAGGCACCCGCCGCGGCCCCCTGGGCGCCGGTGCCCGCGAGCCCGGAACCGGGCATGCCGGCCGTCGCGGCACCGTCTCCCGGAGGCTCCGTCCCGGGAGCACCCGCCTGCGGGACGCTGGCCGCTGGGGTCCCGCCCCCAACGAACCCACCCACGGCCGCGACGCCACTCGGTGAGCTCTTTTGGGCAGTCGGGTGGACAGCGGCCGAAGGTGGCTGGGAACCTTGACCCGCTATGCCCACCGCTGCCCCTCGCGCACCATCGCGCACCGAACGTCCCGGCCGCCTCGTGCCGGATGCGGCGGCCGGCCGTCGGCGTGAGGCGGCCGCCGCCCTCGCGGTGGCGGGACTGCTGGTCTGCTTAGTGACGGTCCCGGTGACAACCGGACTGGTGATCGCGGCGCGGGTTGTCGACCGGTTAACCAGGTGGCGTGCGTCATGGCTGGCCGCACCGGCCGTGTGCGGGCTTGTATGGGTGCTGATGATCGGGCTTCCGGCGGCAACCGCGAGCCTGACCGCCATGCCGCGCGCAGTGCTGCCGATCCTGGCCGCGGCGGTCCACGACCCGAGGGTCATCGCCGGGCTTCCCCGGATCGTGAGCCAGCCGTGGCGGATGCTCTCGCGTCAGCTTCCGGCTGGCCTGCTGCTGGCGGCTGGGCTCGACGCCGCCCTGCGTGCCGTGGCCGGCCTCCGCCGCGCCGCGCCGGGGCCGCCCGCACCCCGCCCGGGGCTCGTCTGCTGGGCGCGGGGCCTGGTGTCGGCCCGGCTGGTGCGCTCGGGCGGTGTGCTCTCCCGGGACGGCGCATGCCTTGGCACGCAGCACGGGAGTGGGCGGCCGGCCGGCATCTCCTGGAGTCAGGCACAGACCGGCATCCTCATGGTCGCCGCCACCCCACGACTGGCCGCCGAATCGGGTTTCCAGGTGCTGCATGCGGCGGTCCGCAGGCGCAAGCCGGTCATCGCATTGGACCTGGTGGGGAATCCGGATCTGGCCGGCCGCCTGCGCGCCGCCTGCGCTGTTGCTGGCGCCCCGCTGTACGTGGTCGGCCCGGGCGGCGACAGTACGTATGGGCACTGCGGGCACGAACCGCAGTCCCGTGAGATCACCCTGGCGGCGGTGGTGCGCCGCAGGGCGGTGGTGCTGTTTTCCCTCGGCCCGCGGGGCGGTGCCGCCCCAGGGTGCGCAAGTGCGGAGACCGTGCTGACGGACCTGGCGGGGCTGGCCGCGGGGGCGCATCAGGCGAGCCTCATGGGCGACACCCTGCTGTGGTGCGCGGGGTGTGAGGCGGTCGACGCCGGCCTGCTTCGCGCGGGCCGGGGGGTGTGTCCCGCCCGGGTGCTGGTCACCACCGACCCGGAGTGTGCCGCGGCGCTGGCGCCTGATGCCGCGGCTGTGGTCGTCCACGGGCCGGCCGGCGCCGAACTCGCTGGTGCGCTGTGTGCGGTGGGAGGCGATGGCGACGCCGGGGAGGGCGTGCCCGCGGGGCACCTCACAAGTCAGGGTGCGGGCGAATTCACCGTGCTGCCGCGTGGCAAGCCGGGCGGGACCCTGCTGGCCGCGCGCTTCGTGGCGGCTCGGGTGCCCCGCCCCACCGCCGGGCACTCCGCCATCGGCCGCGCCCGGCCGGCCGGGCGCTCCGGCATGGGGCGCCCCCCCGCCGCCGGGCACGGATCCCGGCGAGGCTTACGGTGATCGCGGCCGGGTCGTTCCGGCCCGACCGGGTCTACCTGGGCTGGCAGCAGACGCACGCGGGTGCAGATCCCGGGCCGCCACCGAACCGCCCTGCCCCTCCCGACCCGGACACGGTGGACATGGGGTGGGAGCGGGCGCAGCGGCGAGAGGAAATCAGGCTGAGCGGCCCCTTCTGGGCAGCCGGGGCGAGCTGCCTGGCGGCCGGCGGGGTGGCGGCCGCGCTGGGCTGGGCCGGCCTGCTGAGCCCCGCTCTGGCTGGCCTGGCTGCCGCGGCGGGCCTGGGGCTGGCGATGCCCAGCGCCCGGGAGATCTGGCGCGGCCGGCGGGCGCTGGCGGCAACCCTGTCCGCCGAGCGTGCCCGCGTCGAAGCTGTCCAGGCTGACCAGCGGAGCGTGCTGGCCGGCCAGCAGGAGGAGTACGCCCGGTCGCTGCGGGAGTGGCAGGCGCGGCGGGAAGCGTTCAGCCACGAGCCCCAGTGGTCCCCGGTGTCGATACCCGACGACATCGACCGGGTCGACGTGGTGGGTGGGACTCTCGCCGGCTGGGCGGCCCTGCTGACCACCATCTGCGCCGCGAGGCTGGCCAGCGGTGGCGAGGTCACGGTCGTGGATCTCTCGCCCGGGCCGGCTGCCCTGGACCTGGTGGCGCTCGCAGGCGCGATGGGCCACCGGCCGCTGGTCTGGGTGCTCCCGGCGGACCTGCCACAACTCGACCTCGGGCTGGGCATGCCCGCCGGGGCGCTGGCCGATGTGGTGGCGGCCAGCGCGGCCGCCGAGGGGGCGGGCGATGCCGGTCCCGGCCCTGCCCGGGACCGCGCGATCATCGATCATGTGCTGCGGGTGCTCGGCGACGGCGCCAGCATGGCGGCGGTCAACGCCGCGCTGCGGGTGCTCGGCCAGATCGGTGACCCGCGAGCCGATATCGGCAGGGGAGTGCTCACCGACGCGCAGTATGAGCGGCTGGGCGGGCTGTTCGGGAAGGGAGCCGCCGACCGGGTTGTGACCGAGCGCGCCTGGGCGCTGGAAGGCGTGCTCTCCGTGCTGGATCCGCTGGGGACCGGACAGACCCGGCTCGCGCCCTCGAACCTGCGGGTGATCGCGGTCGATCCGCGAGTGGGGGCGCCGGCCGACCGGGTCATGGCGACCTTCGTGGCGGTCGCGCTCACCCACCTGCTGCGCGCTCTCACGCCGGGCCCGCCCTGGCGCCATACGCTGTGCGTCGCCGGTGCCGAGCGGCTGCGCGACGAAGTCCTCGACCGGCTCTGCGATGCGTGCGAAGTGACGGGCACCGGCCTGGTGCTGGCCTTCCGGTCGGCGCCGGCCCGGGTCCGCGCCCGGATCGGCCGGGGGAACGCCGCCACGGCGTTCATGCGGCTCGGCAACGCCGAGGAGGCGCGCGCGGCCAGCGAGCAGATCGGAACCGAGCACAGGTTCGTGCTCAGCCAGTTGACCGACACCGTCGGCAGTTCGGTCACCGGAACGCTCAGCGCCTCCTACTCCCGCACGGTGGGCACCGCTGATTCGCTGTCGTCCTCGGTCTCGCAGAGCCAGAGCCTGGGCCACAGCCGCGGCCGCGGGCACAGCCGGGCCGACCTGGCACCCTTCGCCCCCCGCACCGGCAGCGGCCACCGGGACGTCAGCAGTTCGGTGGCGACCAGTGATTCGCTGAGCTGGTCGGAGAGCATCAGCGCGAACACTTCGTGGGGGATCAGCACGGCGGAGGCCGTGGGCGCCAGCGAATCGCTGGCTGTCACGGGTGCCCGGTCCCGTGAACTGCTGGTCGAACCGCACCATCTGCAGCAGCTTCCGCCGAGCGCGGTCATTCTCAGCTATGCGGGGCCGGACGGGCGGCGGGTGGTGCTCGCTGACGCCAACCCGGGGATCGGCGCGCTGCCAACCGCGACACCGATGAGCCCCCTGGAGCCGCATCAGGTGGGCTGATCTGCGGCACAATGGGCCGATGGCAACCCATGTGGCCCTGCTGCGCGGCATCAATCTCGGTGGCAGGAACAAGGTCGCCATGGCCGACCTGCGTGCCGTGGTCGCCTCGCTCGGGCATACCGACGTCGCCACCTACATCCAGAGCGGCAATGTGGTGTTCACGGCCGCCCCGGGTGCGACGGACCTCGGGCGCGCGCTCGAGATGTCGATAGCGGCCGCGCTGGACATGCGTGTCCCGGTCGTGGTCCTGTCCCGCCCCGAACTGGCGGGGGCTTTCGCGGCCAACCCCTACCCGGACGTGACCAATCCCCGGGCGCTGCACGCCATCTTCCTGCCGGCCGCTCCCGCTCCCGGCTGCGCGGCGGCGCTGGCGGCCGAACAGCAGCGCTCCGCCCAGCGTGGTGACCGGGACGAGGTCACCTTGCTGGGCCGGACCGCCTACCTGCACACCCCGGATGGTTTCGGGCGCAGCGACCTGGCGATCCGGCTGCTTGTCCGGGCGGCCAGCCCGGTCAGCGGCGGCACGGCGCGCAACTGGGCGACGGTCAGCAAATTGCTGGCCATGTGCGAGGCCTGAGGCCGCCGCGCGCCGTGCGGCGAGGCCGCTGGCGGATGCCTGCCTGGTGCTGGTATGTACGGAAGGTGACCACGATCCCACTGCTGGGTGATGCAGGTGCCGGGCCATGGTTCCGGGTCGTGTCGGTGCCGGCCGGGCCCAACCCGGAGTCGGCCGAGCAGGATTACGCGGCCGTGCTGCCCGCTGTCCTGCATGCCGCGGCACGGCGCCTGCCGTTCGTGGTGGGATGGCTCTGCCGGGGCGCCGGGCACCCGCTGGAGCTGATCACCAATGCCGCTCCCGCCGCTCCGCTCACCGACGGCCCTGCTGGCCGGAACCTGGGCGCGGCCGGTGCCGCCACAGACGGCCCTGCTGGCCGGGACCGCCCAGCCGCCCTGCCGGCCTGGCCGCTCACCGGCGGTGCGCCGGGGGGGTGCGGCCCGGCTGGGCCGCGGTCCTTACTGTTCCCTCCCGGTG
>DAHUZQ010000247.1 GCA_027306495.1 Actinomycetota bacterium
CGGCTCCCGTAACGCGGTGGAACTGCTGGATCGGGAGTCCCCACGGCTGTGATGGCGGGCTCCCACCTACAGCGGGTGCTGCAACGGTAAAGGCGATCGAACAGCCCGCAAGGGATCAGGGGTGGCGGGACTGAGCCCCCGCGCCCGCCGCGCCCGGCCGGTGGCGGGGCTGAGCCCCCGCGCCTGCCGCGCCCGGCCGGAAGCTGGGCCCGGGTGCTCTCTCTAGTACGTTCATTGATATATTGCTCGGCGGACGAATGACGGCGTGGGGAGGGGCGGCTGTGACGGTCCGGGAACGCGGCGGCCCAGCAGGCGGGGATGTCCTGCGCCGGGCGGGAGATGCGTCCGTCCTGATACTCACGAGCCTGGCCGACGGGCATAAGCATGGCTACGCCCTCATCCAGGACATCAGGGCGTTCGCCGGGGTGCGGCTGGGTCCTGGCACCCTCTACAGCGCACTCGACCGGCTTGAGGGCCTGGGCCTGATCGAGGCGCTCCCGGCGCAGGAACGCCGTCAGCCCTACCGCATCACAGCCATGGGAGCGCAGGCGCTCAGGGCGCATCTGGATGCGATCGAACGGATCAGCGCCACGGGCCGGCTGCGTCTGCAGCTCGGCGGGATCTGATGGTGGGCCGCTGGCCGTCCCGGCTGGTGAGGGCCGCGCTGTGCTGCTACCCGGCACGGTGGCGGGAGCGCCACGGCGATGAGGCCAGTGAACTTGCGGAACTGCTGATGCGCAACGGCTCCTCGGCCGGTTCGGTTGCCTGGAGTTACCTCGCCGGAGCGGTCCGCGAGTGGGTCCTCCCACGGCCCGGCCGGCGGTTCCGTGTCGCACTCGGTGCTCTCGCGGCGGCTGGTTCGCTGAGTGTCCCGATGCTTGTTTTCGCTTCTGCCGGGCAGGCGAGTGCGGCGAGTGCCGTCCGCATAGTCATCACCCGGCCCGGACATGCCGTGGCACAGTTGCAGACTTCGCTGAGGGAGCACCATTTCGATGTCAGCGTCCGGGAAGAGCCGGTTCCGCCCAGACTCGTCGGCACTATCGTCAAGGTCGGCATTCCCGGCCTGGCGGTGGGGGGCCAGCCGATGGTGAGCCTCATCACCGGGCCGTGCCGGGGCGGCGGTCGTGGATGTACCGACGGGATAGCGCTGCCGGCCTACTTCACCGGCCACGGATACCTGGTCGTGGGCCGCGCCCGCACGCCCCGGCCGGAAGTACCGGGCCGTGGCCGGCAGGGTCACAGGAGGTGGCGATGAGCGCCGCTGAGCCCCCGGGCGGCGCTGGCCCCTCCCCGGCCGCCCCGGGCGATGCCGCCGGGCCACGGCCACGGCACAGTCGGCTGGGCGGCCTGGCCAAGACCGCAGTCACCATCGCCGTGGCGGTGCTGCTGGCGCTGGGCATCCGGGCCTTCGTGTTCCAGACCTTCTTCATCCCGAGTTCCTCGATGGTCCCGACTCTCGACATTGGCGACCGCATCCTCGTCCAGAAGGCTTTCTTCTCCTGGCACGACGTGCGCGAGGGTGACATCGTGGTGTTCACCCACCCACCGCTCGACCATTGCCCCGGACCGGAGAAGGGCGATCTGGTGAAGCGGGTGATCGCCCTCCCGGGGCAGACCATCTACTCCTCCGGCAACCGCATCTACATCGACGGGCACCGTCTCGCCGAGCCGTACCTGCCCCATCACGACCCGCTGGGGCGTCCCATCGCCACCCGGCAGGCTCCGTTCAAGGTCCCCGCCGGGCAGTTCTACGTCCTGGGTGACAACCGCGCGATCTCCTGCGACAGCCGGTACTGGGGGCCGATCAAGGGCTCGACCATAATCGGGAGGGTCATCCTGGTCTGGTGGCGCCATGGCAGCCCGGCTTTCCGCACCTTCTGACGGGGCCGCCACCCCCAGCCTCAGGGTCTGGGATAGACCGCCTAAGCGTCGCGGCGATGAAGCATCCAGCCACCGATGATGAGCAGCAGCGCTGTCCAGGCGCAGAACACTCCGAACCCCTGCCATGGCGTGAGGAGCTGACCCGACTGCTGGTGGTCGGCGGTGATCAACTGGCCCGCGACCGTCGGCGCATAGGCGTGGATATGCGCGCCCCAGCTGTAGGGCAGCAGCCCGAGCAGCGGGAAGATCACCAGTACCAGCCCGATCACCGTCGTGATGGCCCCGGCGGTATGCCGGATGATCACACCGAACGCCAGCGCGAACAGCCCGAGCACCGTCAGGTACAGGCCGGAGCCGATGACGGCGCGGGTCACTCCCGGCTGGCTGAGCGAAACAGTGATCGTCCTGGTCAGCGGGCCGACAGTGACAGAGTGGCCCTGCACGACCGACTGGCCGATGAAAAACGAGCCGAACGCGACGGCCTCGCCGAGCACGAAAACGATCGCGCTGAAGACGAGGCCCTTGGCGGCCAGCATCGGGAGGCGGCGCGGCACGGCCAGCACCGAAGCCCGGATGGTCCCCGAGCTGTACTCGGTTGTGATGACCAGCGCGCCGAGCACACAGATCGCGAGCTGGCCGAGCCCGAGGCCGGTGCCCAGGATAAAGCTGACCGGGTCGGCGAGGAGCCCCGCCGACCTGCGGTCAGCATGGCCGGCCGAGATGGCCCGCACGGTGAGCCAGGTGATCAGGCCGGTGAGACCGAGCGAGACCACCACGAAGATGATCAGGGTCAGCAGGGTGGACCGGACCGACCGGATCTTGGTCCACTCGGACAGCAGCAGCCGCCCGAAACCGGGTCCGTGCGCGGCGGGAAGCGCCTGCGCGACCGGCACCTGCGCCTGCGGGGTGGCTGCCGTCATGATGCGATCCCCTTCCCAGATCCCATGCCCGCCTGATGTCCTGCCACCCCGGCCGCGGGAGACTCCACGGCCGGGAGCCCGCCGGCCTCGTCGGCCGGCCCGCCGTGGCCACCGAACTCGGTGCTCCCGGCGGTCATCTCCAGGAAGGCCGCCTCCAGTGTCGCGAGCTGGGGAGTCAGTTCATGCAGCACGACCCGTTCCGCGGCCGCTATCTCTCCGATCCTGGCTGCTTCCAGGCCGTTGACCCGCAACGCTCCGGGCTCCCCGTTCGCGCTGACGGCGACGGGTTTGCCGCCCGCGGCTTCGATGGCTTTCGCCAGCCGGTCCAGTTCGGGGGAGCGGACCAGCACCGACTTCTGCGAACTGCCCGCGATGAACTCGCTGGTCGGGGAGTCCGCGATGAGCTTCCCGCGGCCGATCACGATCAGGCGGTCAGCGGTGACCGCCATCTCGTTCATGAGGTGGCTGGACACAAGGATGGTCCGGCCCTCGGACGCAAGCTGCTTCATGAGATTCCTGATCCACAGCACACCTTCCGGGTCGAGCCCGTTCACCGGCTCGTCCAGCAGGAGCACCTGCGGATCGCCGAGCATGGCCGCCGCGATCCCCACGCGCTGGCCCATGCCCAGCGAATAGCCCCCGGTCCGTTTGCGGGCCACGTCGGTGAGCCCGACCAGCGCCAGCACTTCGTCCACCCGGGTGCGTGGGATGCCCTGCGACTGCGCGAGGTAGAGCAGGTGCTTGTAGGCGCTGCGGCCATTGTGCATGGACTTGGCTTCGAGCAGCGCGCCCACTATCCGCAGCGGCTCGCGCAGTTCGGCGTACCGCTTGCCATCAATCGTGGCTGTTCCCTCGTGCGGCCGGTCAAGCCCGAGGATGAGGCGCATCGTCGTGGACTTACCCGCACCGTTCGGGCCGAGGAATCCGGTGACAACGCCCGGCTGGACCGAGAAGGAGAGGTGATCAACAGCAATCTTGTCGCCGTAACGCTTGGTGAGGTCTGCTACCTCGATCATGTGGTCTCCCGACCCTCGCGTCGGCCTGTCTGATTTTGCCCGCACCCAACCTAGCAAGCGCGCCGTAATCCTTCGGCGACAGTGCATGCCACCCGCGCCGGGGGTCGCGTAACCTTGCCTCGACCATGACGCAACCGATACAGATCCCGGGCGAGGACAGCGCCGCTCCCCGCCGGGAGCGCCCTTTCGATCTCGGCCCAGCCGCGTTCGGGGCATCCCTGGCCGTGGCGGCTGGGACCGCCCTGCTGGGGCTGGTGGCTGGCTGGGTATGGGCAGCCGTCGCGCCCCGCGCGGAACTGCTGGTCATAGCGCCCGGCCAGGCTGACCTCATCCATGTGGAGACGAGCGCCTACATCGGGGCGGATGGCACCTTCGTCCTTGTGGTGCTGATCGCCGGGCTCATCTCCGGCGTGCTCGGGTACCTGCTCGCGGTCCGCAAGCACGGTCCGCTCGCGATGATCGGCGTGCTGGCCGGCGCGGTGGCGGCGGCCTACCTGGCTCGCTGGGCCGGGGAGCAGTCGGGGTTCGCGGCTTTCCAGCACCAGTTGGCGACCTTGCCGGTGGGTGCCCGGATGAAGGACCAGCTCAGCCTGGGCGCTGGCAGCGCCATGGCGTTCTGGCCCTTCGCCGCTGGGCTGGCCGCCGGTGGGCTGACGGCATTCGCCCAGCGAGGTGCGCGTCGCGGCGGCGCCCACGCCGCACCGTGACAGCCGGCGGGGCGGTCCCCGGGAGGCGTCGGCGGCGGGGAACCCGCTCCGTAGAATGTGCTGGTGCTCACCAAGATCGACCTGCGCGGCCAGTCTCCCACCGCTTTGAGCAGGGACAAGCTGGCCAGCGTCCTGCCACGGGCCGTCCTGGATGTGGAGTCGGCGCTGGAGCGGGTCCGGCCTGTCTGTGAGGATGTCCGCCGGCGTGGAGCCGCGGCGGTGCGCGAGTACACGGCCCGCTTCGACGGCGTTGATCTTCCCTCGACCCGGGTGCCAGCGTCGGCGCTGGCCGACGCGGAGCGCGCACTCGACCCGGCCGTGCGCTCGGCGCTGCTGGAGGCGATCCGCCGGGCACGGCTCGTGCACGAGGCCCAGCGCCCAGCGAATCACACCACCACGGTGTCGGACGGCTCGTCGGTGACGGAACGGTACGTGCCGGTCGGCCGGGCGGGCGTGTACGTGCCGGGTGGCCTGGTGGCCTATCCATCGTCGGTCGTCATGAACGTCGTTCCCGCCCAAGTGGCCGGGGTGGATGGCATCGCCGTGGCATCGCCGCCTCAGCCCGCTCACGACGGCCTGCCGCATCCGGCCGTGCTGGCGGCCTGTGCCCTGCTCGGGGTGGCGGAGGTGCATGCGGCAGGGGGCGCTCAGGCGATCGCCATGCTGGGCTTCGGGACCGCTGACTGTGCCCCGGTGGACGTGATCACCGGGCCGGGGAACGTGTATGTCGCGGCCGCCAAGCGGCTGCTGATGGGCACCGTCGGCACCGACGCCGAAGCCGGCCCGACCGAGATCGCGATCATCGCCGACCATACGGCGAATCCCGAGTTCCTGGCCGCTGACCTGATCGCG
>DAHUZQ010000003.1 GCA_027306495.1 Actinomycetota bacterium
GACGATGACCGCGATGAAGATCGCCGCCAGCGGCCAAACCAGCTTGCTGCCCATAATCATCGCCCATTATGGTGACCTGCGACGGTTGGTAGACGCATGCCTCTGCCGCACGGTTTACACCCAGCATGAGGACTCCGTAAACCAGAGCAGACCAGCAGGCCATCGGGTTCTGTGGCGGTAGCGACACTTCACCACAACAGGCGGGTAATGCGGAGCCGTCCGGTTCGGTTCCGTACTGCCAGATTGGACCGAAGGTGACTGACGGACCCGGCTTCCCCGAAACGGGTGCCGACCCTCGCGAGCCAGAAGCTAGTGACCAAGGATCGCCGGGTCGCGAACCGCAGGAGAATCCTCCCTACCTTGGCCAGGATGAGCCCACCGCTCAGGCCAGTCCGGACACTGGGGGTCCGCTACCGCCGGCCTACGGGCAGCCGGCCGCAACCGGGTACGGGCAGCCGGGACAGGAGATGCCCCGCTTCGGCCAGCCGGGACCACCGGCGCCGGACTACGGGCAGCCGGACTACGGGCAGCAGCCGGGACAAGCGTTCCCGGGCTACCCAATGCCGGGCTATGCCGCGGCGCCGCCGGGGGATCCACCGCGGACGCACCTGGTCTGGGCGAGTATCGCACTCGCCGGCGGGGTGCTCTTCAGCCTGATTCTCGGCTTCCCGTCCGGCCTGATGGCCCTCCGTCACGCGCGGAAGGTCCGCCCTCTCTGGCAGTCGGGCAACCCGGCAGCCGCTGTGAGCGAATCGCGGAAGGCCCGCACCTGGGCGATCGTTTCGACCGCGCTCGACGCACTCGGCGTGATCCTGCTCAGTGTCCTCATCGCCACCGCCGGTTCTTCGGCATCAAACTTCCATAACCCGTCGGTAGTCGCCGCATCGCTCAAGATCCAGCTGCAAAAGCGCCTCAGTGAGCCGAGCAGCCCGTTTTACCATCCCGGCCTCAAGGTCACCTCGGTGGTCTGCACGCCATCCGGCACCAATACCGATCACTGCGTCGACTATCTATCCAATGGTCAGACAGTGTCAGAGATCGCCGTGATCTCGGCAAACGGCGACAGCTACGTGACAGGCTGAGCCCGGGTAGCCCGCCCCAGGACGGAACCCACGTCAGGAACCGGCGGCAGCCCGCGCCGCCTGACCGGTGCGCCCCGTAGCTGAGACGCCCGCCGCGGCCCGGGAGAAACGCGTGGCATCACCGCCTTTGCCGTCACCCGCACCGGTGAGAACGGCTGCTCCCCTGACCGGCGCGCTGATATCTCGGCGTCAATCGCGGGTGGTGCAGGTCGCGCCGCCCACGGTCACGCTGATCGACTCGCCGGGCGGAGGGCCGTTGAGATAGATCAGCGCATATCCGGAGCCGTCGGTCCGGTAGGTGCGGGAGTAGCCGCCGGCGGTCGCGGTCGCGTCCTGGAAAGGCTGATTGGAGAGCACGTAGACGTTGTTCTCGTTGCCGTGGGCGTTGTAGATGGTGGCGGTGGCCGTGCACCACGCGCCCCGGCGCCCGTGCGGGGACGGAGTGCGCCCACCGGCCGGGGAATAGGGCGCCGCCCCCGCGAAGTCCGCTGCCAGTACCGCGCTGACGGCTGCCACGAGGGATGGGTCACGGGTCAGGACGCCGAGTTCCCGGTTGTAGCCGAGGCTGGCGACCGAGAAGTTCTGCGACCCGACGAGCACCCGCTGGCCGGGCAGGCCGGCGTCGGCGACGATCGCCTTGCCGTGGATGTACAGGGCGGTGCTGGTGTCGGGGTAGAGGCGGATATGCACCCCGGCGCGGGCCAGTTCCGTGAACGCCTGGTCCCATTGCGGGTCGGCGGTCATGACGATCCGCACATTCACGCCGCGCCGGGCGGCGGACGCCAGGGCGGCGGTGACGGCGGGGTCGTCCATCTCCTCGTCTTCGACAGCCAGCGTATGGGCCGCTCCGTCGATGACCGAGAGCACCGACGCCCGGGCGTTGGTGGGCGACCACACCAGGTCACTGCCGTCCGGCGGGCGGATCGCCCGGCCGGCGAAGTCGGCGTTGAAGGTGGCGACGATGGCGGCGACGTCGGCCGCCTTGGTGTCGATCACGGCGAAGTCCCGGGTGGTCGGGTAGTCCCAGGCGGCGAGGTTCAGGGTCATGATGACCGAGGTGGTCCCGTCGACGGTCAGCGTCTTCTGGTGGTAGGTCGTGCCGGACGGCGCCCAGCGGACGTGGACGCCGTGGGCGGTCAGATAGTGGTAGGCGGCAAGGTTGCGGGACTTCTCCAGGTGCTGGTCGAGCAGCACCCGCACGTCCACCCCGCGGGCGGCGTCCGCGGCAAGGTCCGCCTCCGCGACCGGGTCGGCCAGTTCGTACATGGTCAGTTCGACCGAGGAGCGCGCGTTGGTGATGAGCCGGTAGATCGGCCCCAGCCCGGCCCCGGGCTCGGCCAGCACCCGCAGCGACCCAGCGGGGTGACGGTGCGTGCCGGCAGGCGTCCGCGTGGCGGCAGGCTGCGCCGCGCGCGACGGAGTCAGCGACCCTGCCCCGCCCCGGCGAGGTGCGCCGCCACCGCAAGCGCCGGCGCCGGCAGCCAGCATGGCGGCGCTGAGCATGATCGGGATCGCGCGGTACACGTCGATGCTCCGCCCTGCTAGGCGCGGCTGTCAGGAGTAATCCTGACAGCCCGGCATGGCCCCCGGCTCGAATGACCGCAGCGGGGTGACCCCCGCGCTCGGGTGGACCAGCGGCCGGTAGCCGGCGGTGAGGGCAGCCACGATCGACGGCGGGGTCAGCACCGCCAGCCTGGTGCTGGCGCGCACGGGCACTGGATCTCCGTATCCCCCGAACGACCATGGCAGGAACGAGCCATCGCACCACAGGCCGGCCGCACCGTCACGAGCCACCATCGCACCTGATGGGAGGGCGCCGGCCCGTGACATCCACCGCACCTGGCGGCGGGTGCGCGGGTTCACCCGTTCACTGTGCAGCCAGCGGTCCATCTGCACCGCCCGGGGACGTTCCCGCAGGCCGTATGCCACCTGCCAGCTTGTCGCGAACCACAGATGGTCTGCCCGCCGGCAGTATCCGCACGGCCGGTGCCCGGCTGCCAGGGCCGTGGCCTCGTCGAGGAAGAACAGCGCCGTCCAGCGGCCGGGTGGCATGACGTCACGCCGCCGGGCTTGCCAGTAGAGCACGCAGGAGATCCACAGGGCACTGCGCCACCGGGTGACGCCGAGAGTCCTGTCCGGGCGGTGGATGCAGCCCCGGTTGCCCATGAGCAGGCCGCGGCCCGGATGGCAGACGATCTCACCGGTGGGGGCGACCCGGTTCTGGAGTGGCACAACGTCCTCACGTTCGCCGGCACAGTGCCACCAGTGTGGCGCATCCTCACGGCGTGTGGTGGTGACCGTTCAGCCGGGCGTACGCCCGGTGGTTGCGCTTGTACAGCCCCACGAATTCGCCGAACAGCTCGCTGTAGCGGTCCGTCAGTCCGGCCTGCGGGCGGTACCGGCACGCCACCTCGACCCGGTCGGGGATTTCGCGGAACGTGAGGTCCCCGAGCGCCACCGCCGCCAGCATGCCGGCTCCCCTGACTCCTGCGTTGACGGGGTCCGCCACCTGGTCGACCTCCCGGCCGAGCACGTCGGCGATGATCTGGCACCACAGCGCCGAGCGGGCGCCGCCGCCGATGAACCGGATCGGCTCCAGCCGGCGCCCGGTGAAGCGCTCCACCGCCGTCAGCAGCCACCGGCTGTTCAGGGCGACCCCCTCGAACACCGCACGCACCATGTCGGCACGGGTTGTGGAGAGCGCCAGGTTGTGGAAGCCACCGCGCAGCAGGCCGTCCTCCACCGGGCTGCGTTCCCCGTACAGCCAGGGGGTGAAGATGACACCCCCACTGCCCGGTGTGCTCGCGGCCGCCATCCCCTCCAGCCGGGCGTAAGCGTCCGCGTCAGCACCGTCCCCGAGCACCAGCTTGCGCACCCAGTCCAGCGCGGCGCCGGCCGTCTCCTGCTCGTCGGCCACGAAGTACCGGCCCGGAATGGCCGAGGGCAGCGTGGCGATGTTGGCGAGCAGGTCGGTCTTCTTGCGGGGGACGTGGCAGGTGAGCCAGGACGACGTGCCGATGTAGAGGTGCGGCTGGTAGTCGCGGGTCGCGCCGGAGCCGATCGCCGCGGTCTGGACGTCGGGTGACCCGGCCACCACCGGGATGCCGGCCGGGACACCGAGCGCGCGGGCGGCCGCGGGCAGGAGCGGCCCGCAGATGTCGGTCGACCCGATCAGCGGCGGCAACTGGTCCTCGCGCAGGCCCGCCATACGCAGCAGGGCCGGGTCGTAGCGGACATCGCGGATCCGCCGGTTGTCGGTCACCCAGTGCAGGGCGATCGAATCCGTGGTGGCGGCCGCCCGTCCGGTCAGCCGCAGGTTGAGCCAGTCCTTGGGCTCCAGGAAGTACCAGGTCCGGGCGAACGTGTCAGGTTCGGTGTGCGCCAGCCAGAGGATGTGCGCCAGCGGGTCCTTGCCGCTCGCCGCGGGGGCACCGCCGGTGCGGCGTATCCAGCGGGCCAGCTTGGCCACCCCGTAGCCGCGCACCCGGACGGGGCTGCTGACGAGGTCGCGGACGTAGGGGGCGCCGCGGGCGTCCATCCAGATGATCGCGTTACGGATCGGCTCGCCCGCCGCGTCGACCGCGACCGTCCCCGACCACTGGGCGGAGCAGCAGACAGCCACCACCGAATCCGGCGGCAGCCCGGCTTCGCTCATCAGGTGCGACGAGGCATCGGCTATATCGCGCCACCATTGGCTGGGGTCCTGCTCGGCCCCGCCGCCGGGCAGCAGGGTGACCTGGCATGGCGCCTCCCGTGACCGGACCACCCGGCCCGAGGTGTCGACCAGCGCGACCTTCAGGGCCGTGGTCCCGAGGTCCACCGCGAGGATGTGGCGCGCCACGCTACACCTCGAACAGCAGGTCCAGATATGCGGTCAGCACATCGCGGACCAGTTCGGCGGGCAGTGCCGCAGCCATTCCGTAGACGGGAGCCAGGCCCGTGCGCAGTTCCGGGTTGGCACGCACTTCGGCCACGCTGTCAGCCAGGTCCGCGGCGAACCGCTCCGCCACGCCGGGCTGGGCGTGACGCAGGGTGACGGCCATGTGAACGGCGGCCGGGCGCTGCAACCCGTTCAGGCTCCACCCCCGGTGGCCCATGTTCTCCATCACCTGGTAGATGTCCAGGCCCTCTTCCGCGCCGAAGGCGATCACCCAGAGTGGGTCGCCCAGCACATACAGGCCCGGGGTCGCGGCCACCGCTTCCCGTATCCGCTGGCCGGTTTCCAGGATCCGCCGCGACGCTTCGGTGTACCCGCTCTCACCGATCGAGACCAGGGCCGCCCAGCACGCCGCCGACAGCGCCCCGGGCCGGCTCCCGGCGAAGGTGGGCGACAGGTAGAGGCCGCCGGGCCAGTCAGTCACGGTGTAGTACTGGAAATGCCGCAGTTCCCTGCCGCGGTACAGGACGACGGATGTGCCCTTGGCCGCATAGCCGTACTTGTGGGTGTCAGCCGACATGGAGGTCACGCCCGCAAGCTCGAAATCGAAGGGCGGCACCTGGTAACCCAGAGCGCGCGCCCACGGCAGGATGAAGCCGCCCAGGCACGCGTCAACATGGCAGCCCACGCCGCGCTCGGCGGCCAGCGCGGCGATCTGCGGGATGGGGTCGATGACCCCGTGCGGGAAGCCGGGCGCGGAGCCGACCACCACCGCCGTGCGGTCGGTGATGGCGTCGGCGAGTTCGCCGAGATCCGCCTTGAACTCCCTGTCCACGCCGACCCGCACCAGCGGCATCCCGAAGAACCGCGCGGCCTTGTCGAAAGCGGCGTGCGCGGTCACCGGCGCCACGATCTCGGGCCGCTCGATCCCGCGCCGCTCGCGGGCGAAGTCCCGGTAGGCCAGCATGGCGAGCAGGATGCTCTCCGTCCCGCCGGAGTTCACGGTGCCGACCACGGGCTCATCCGGTGCGGCGTGGTCCGCCCCGAGCATGTGGGCCGTCATCGAGACGATCTCGGCTTCGAACTTGCTGGCGCTCGGCCACAGGTCGGGATGGAGCGGGTTGCTCTGCGAATGGACGGCATAGGCGTGATTGAGGAATGCGATGTGGTCGGGATCGCCGTGATAGACGGCCCCCGAGGCGAACCCTTCCCGCCAGCGCGACTCCTCCGTGCCTGCGAGCCGGTCCAGCAGATCCGCCACCTGCGCCCGGGCTACCTGGCCGGAAGGCAGCTTTCCGAAGGACGGGAAGTCCCCCCGGTACGGCTTGAGCGTCCGCTCCAGTTCGGACATCAGGCCAGACAACTCGGTCATGGCTCACCTCCTGAAGCAGGGCTCGACAAGGCCGTGCCGGGCAGTCGCACCGCCAGGATGACACCGAGCGCGGCGGACACCGACAGCGCGGCGAGCGCCAGATAGGGATTGCCAATCAGCCCCTGCACGATCAGGACGAGCACGACCCCGCCCGCGTTCCCAGCCAGCAGCAGGAACCCGGCCGCCGCGCCCGCCCGGTCCGGGCCCGAGTGCAGTTCCGACCAATCCAGCGCCACCGGCAGGGCGGCGAGCAGCACAAAGCCCTCCACGAAGAGAACGGCTGCGGCGAATCCGGCCCGCGGGAAAGCCGCGAGAGCCGCGAAAGCGACCACCGTGGTGACCACCGCGGTGAGCAGCATCCCGCGCCGGCGGTCGCGGGTGGCCACCGCCTCGGGCAGCACGGCCGCCCCCAGGATGCCGGCGATGGTCATCACCCCGACGAGGTAGCCAGCGGCACCCCCCTCGCCGAAATGTCCCAGCACCGCTTGCAGCCAGGTGGCCACGGCATTGAACACACCCATGCCGATGAACAGCAGGCCGGCCAGCAGCCACATGAAGCTGTCGGCCCGCAGCCAGCGAAGCGAAACCGCGACGGACGGATTGCCCGGGAACGCGGGCGGGGTGCGGACGGTGATCATCACCCACAGCGCCGCCACCACGGCCAGGGCCGCCTGCACGCCCAGCAGTAGCTTGAGCCCGCCGGCATGGAAGAGCGGGCCGCCGGTCAGCACGGCCACCAGGATGCCGGCGAAGAGCGCCACGCTCCCAGCGGAGATCGCCGCCGTACGCCGTTGCTGTGGGAAGTACCGCGCGGCGATCTTGGTGATCGAGTTCAGCACCAGCGGCTGGCCGGCCGCGATGAGCACCTGACCGGCCAGGATCCACAGATAACTGGCCGGGCCCGCCAGGCGGACCAGCGCCCCGGCCGCCGTCAGCACGGCCCCCGCGGACAGGGCGCGGCTGAACCTCAGGTCGAGCCAGCGGCCGGCGGGCAGCGCGAGGATCACATACATGAGCGGGAAGATCCCGGCCAGGTCGCCGACCGCGCCCTCGGAAACCCCCAGCGCGTGATGGGTGCCGCTGGTGATGGGTGAGAAGGTCAGCCACAGCAGCTGAGTGCAGGCGGCCAGCATCCCGTAACCGGCCAGGATCACCCACGGGCTCAGCCGCGCCCGTGCGGGCGCCTCCGGAATCGCCCCTGTTCGGCCCGCCACCTCAGACCCTCCGCCTTGCCCGGCCCGGCCGCCGCTGGCAGCAGCCAGGCACCGTCCCGCCGGAACGACTCATCTTCGCATAAGCCAGGCTAAAGGCCGGTGCCACGCCGTACCGGTGCGCCCCAGGATTCCGGTCGGCGCCCGGCGGCTGAAGCCCCTAGCATGATCGACATGAAAGACGCGTCGCCGCGCTCACCGGTGCCGTTCTCAAAGCGCCGCGGTGATTGGGTCCTGGTGGCCTTCTTCGCGGTCAACCTGTTCTTCATTACCTACTTCGTCGACATCGAGCAGCTCACCGTCAGCAACGCGTTCCACTTTCATTACCCCCTGTGGCCGCCGCCAGCGATCGTCGACATGGTCCATGCCTACGGCCGCCGCTTCGACCCGCTGCTGATGGCCCGCCCGGCGTTCTGGCGCATGACGATCTGGATCGACGTCCTGTGGAACGGCCCCTTTTACGTGGCAGCGCTCTACGCGTTCATCCGGGGCCGTGACTGGATCCGGGTGCCGGCCCTGATCTGGTCTGGATCCATGAGCGCCGTTGTCCTGATAATCCTGGCGGAGGAGCACTCGGGCGTTCACCGCGCTCCCGACTTCCTGGTCGTGTTCCTGCTGAACCTGCCCTGGCTGGCCCTCCCGCTGGCCACCATGGCCCGGATGGCCCACGACAACCCGTTCACCCGCCTGGTCAGTGTGCCCGGCGCCGGCACGCAATCGGTGGAGGCATCAGCGGTATGAACAGGCAGTCATTCGCCGCCCGGTACGGCCCCTGGGCGCTGGTGGCGGGCGGCTCGCAGGGCCTCGGCGCCGCCTTCGCCGCCGAGATCGCCCGGCGTGGCGTGAATCTGGCGCTGGTCGCGCGGCGCCCGGGTCCCCTCGCGGACACGGCCGCGGGCCTGCGGGCGCAGTGGGGGGTGCAGGTCCAGACCATCACCGCCGACCTGGCCGCCGACGGCGCGGCCGATCTGCTGGCGGACGAACTCCACGGCCGTTCGGTCGGCCTGGTCGTGGCCAACGCCGCCCTGTCCCCGGCCGGCCCGTTCACCGCACTGGACGCCGGCCGCCTCAGCCAGACCATCGACCTGAACTGCGCCGCCACCGCCCTGCTGGCCCACCGCTTCCTGCCCGCCATGATCGGCCGCGGCTCGGGAGGGCTGGTGCTGGTGTCCTCGCTGGCGGGAGGACAGGGTGTACCCGGGCTGGCGGTCTACAGCGCGACCAAGGCGTTCGTAATCTGCCTGGGTGAGGCGCTCTGGGCGGAGACCAGGGGCAGCGGCGTGGACGTGCTGGTGTCCAGCCCGGGGGCGGTGACCACTCCCGGCTACCGCGAGACGGCCACACGCCCCGCCCCAGGAACGCTGACCCCGGCAGATGTCGCCGCATCGACCATCGCGGCGCTCGGGCGGGGCCCGCGGGTGATCCCCGGAGGGCTCAACAAGATCAACGCCATGATGCTCAGCCGCCTGCTGCCCAGGCGGGCCGCCATCGCGATCTTCGGCCGGGCTACCGCGGCCGCGCTCGGGGAAGGACCGCAGGGCTGACCGCGGCCGGCCGCCACTGGGCGCGGTGCGGCAACGGTGGCAAGCTCGCAGCCATGACTGCGACCGATCTGCCGGACGCCCATGCCGCGACCCCGTCGGGCAGGCCCCGTGCCCGCTCGCTCGGCATCCCGTTCGCCGGGGCTCCCGGCCGCTGGAACGCCATCACCGACGTCCCTGGGGTGGAGGTCGGCTACACCACGCTCATCGAGGGTGAGTCCGTGCGGACCGGGGTGACCGGCATCCACCCCCGGGGCCGCGCCGGGGCCGCCGATCCCGTGGCGGCGGGCTTCTTTTCGCTGAACGGCAACGGCGAGATGACCGGGATCTCCTGGATCGAGGAATCGGGGACATTCTCGCTGCCGGTGGCCATCACCAACACCCACGCGGTCGGGATCGCCCACGCCGGGATCATCGCCTGGGCGCTCGCCGAGCACCCCGGGCTCGGCGACGACTGGTCCCTGCCGGTGGCGGCGGAAACCTGGGACGGCTACCTGAATGACGTGAACGCTGCGACCCTCACCCGCGAGCATGTCGTCTCGGCCCTGCGCGCGGCGGTCAGCGGCCCGGTAGAGGAGGGATCGGTGGGTGGCGGCACCGGCATGAACTGCTATGAGTTCAAGGGCGGGAACGGCACTGCCTCACGCCTGGTCGGATATGCCGGCGCCACGTACACGGTCGGGGTGTTCCTGCAGGCCAATTTCGGCTCGCGGGAGGAACTCACCATGGCGGGCGTCCCGGTCGGCCGGCTGGTGTCCGCTCCCAACCCCATGGCGGAGGACAACGTCCTGCCGCCGGG
Source organism: Actinomycetota bacterium (assembly GCA_027306495.1). Taxonomy (GTDB): domain Bacteria; phylum Actinomycetota; class Actinomycetes; order Streptosporangiales; family Streptosporangiaceae; genus DAHUZQ01. Next base: position 9,883 of record DAHUZQ010000003.1, read on the forward strand.
GGCGGGTTCGGTGATCGTCATCGTCGCGACCGACGCCCCGTTGCTGCCCCACCAGTGCAAGGCGATGGCCCGCCGCGTCAGCCTCGGCCTCGCTCGCACCGGCACAACCGGCCACCACTCATCGGGCGATCTTTTCCTGGCCTTCTCGACTGCCAATCCGGGCGGCTTCACCCCCTACGACCCCGCGACCGGTGATCGCGGCGATGACGGATACGACCGGCTGACCTTCATCCCCTGGCCGCGGATCGACCCGTTCTTCGCCGCCGTGGTGCAGGCGGTCGAGGAGGCGGTGGCCAACGCGCTGGTCGCCAACCAGGACATGACCGGCAGGCTCGGTCGTCGCAGCCCGGCACTTCCGCGTGACCAGGTCGCTGCCCTGTTCGCCGATGATCGCCGGAAATGATGGAACCGCGCCTGACGGCGTGATCGAGGCGGGCGAGGCCCCGGCCCCTGCTGGGGGCCGGGGCCGGGGCCAGGGACCAGGGCCTCGCCGCTGCGGACTGCCGAGGCAGAACCGCGGTCCTGCCAGCGCGCCCGCCCCACCGGTGCCGACCGCTCGCGGCCGATCCCCGCTGCGCCGGGCAGGGGCAGGTGCGCGTGGTGATCAGTACCAGCCGTAGGCGCATTCGTGCCGCCAGGCGGCCCGCGGTGAGCCGTAACGGCCCTTGATGTACCGCAGCCCCCACCGGATCTGCGTGCGGGCACTCGACCGCCAGTGCCGGCCGGCGCTGGCCATCTTGCTGCCCGGCATGGCCTGGGGAATCCCGTAGGCGCCGGAGTAGGGATTGTACGCGTACTTGTTCCAGCTGCTCTCACGGTTCCAGAGCCGGTTCAGGAACCGGAACTGGCGGCGGGGCCGCCAGCCGAAGCGGCGCACCATCCGCCAGGCGATCCGCCGGGCGACCCGCGGGCGGGCCATCCGGCTTCCGGTGGCGGTGTAGGAGACCAGCAGCACGCCTCCCGCGCTCTGCACGCCTGCAGATGCGGCACCCACTGGTGGCGGTGTCCGCGTGCTGGCGGCCTGATCCAGCCGTGAGGGCTGGCCGGACCTGAGGGCAGAATGAGCCGGGCTGCCCGGCGGCGCGTGCCCCGCGCTGCCCCCAGCGGCGGCACTGGCCACCAGTGCCGCCGCCAGCAACACCGGGCCGGCCAGGCCGAGACGGATGCGAGAAGACACGCGGATACGGAATGTCCGGATCGTGGACAAGGGGAACCTTCGGTCGGGCGCGCACTGCGCGCTCGGCTTCCGCCCACTTCACCGGCGCTCACGCCGGGTGCGGCGTGAGCGCGGCGGCGCGCGGAACCTGGTGCGGGTTCATGGCACCCCTGGCCCAGCGAGGGGCCGGTTCGCGCACTGGGCGCTCGGAGCCCCTACTGTGCCGCATCCAGGTGCCGTTACTGGTCATTCCCTGCCGAAATGCCGTATGGAATGCGTCACATAAATCACAGAGCGTGAATGGCCGCATTGGCCCGCGTCACGCACCCTTATGGCCGGCCGGCCACCGGTCGCACCGTCCGGCGCCGCGGCCCGCTGGCCGTTTCGAGGCGCTCGATGGGATCGGCCGCCATGCCAGGGCTTGCCGGCCGCCACTCAGCCAATGGCGCGAAAGGCCTGCTCAGAGGTGGTGCGACCGGCTGTGGTGACAAGGGGTCGTCAATGGCAGGAACGGCCGGGCCAGCGTACGGCCGGGCCAGCGTACGGCCGGGCCGTGGAGTGACGGGATCGGGAAGGGTGGCTGGCATGCGGCCCGCTCGCGGAGGTGGGCTAGCGGGCGGAGCATGCGCGCCGATCGGCCACACGCGGTAAAGGCCGGGTGGGTGGGCCGTCCAACATCGGTGCGAGGGCCAGACAGCAGTGTGCCCCCGGCCGGCGGGCCGGGGGCACACTGCGTGTCAGAGTCCGGAGTCAGACAAGCCGCACCTGGTCAGCCTGCAGGCCCTTGGGACCCTGGTTGGCGACATACTCAACCTTCTGGTTCTCCTCCAGGCTGCGGTAGCCCGTCATCTGGATCGCCGAGTGGTGAACGAAGATGTCGGCCGAGCCGTCATCCGGGGCAATGAAACCGTACCCCTTCTCCGGGTTGAACCACTTGACGGTGCCCTGTGCCATCTGGTGTCTCCTTGTTAAGGACGGACGATGTTTGATCCGCGCGGGCAAGCGCGGACCTGCTGCTGGATGCCCGCCGCTCTAGAAGATCCAGAAGTACGGCGAAACGCCCCCTGTCAGAACTCCGCGGGCGCATTCACGAACGCAAACTTCGACCACAGCTTCGGGCGACAGCATACTCCGCGGACAGACTATTCCCCGCCTGGACCACGCTGATCCACCGGTTCGCCAGCGCTGATAAGTGCGCGGCAAAACCGGCGCCAAGGCAGGCCCCACGGTCCGGGGACCTGCCGCGATTCGGAATCAGCCGCCGCGGGCGGCGCCAGACTTCAGGCCTTGCGGGTGGTCGACTGGATGGCCGGCACCGCCACCGGCACACAGGCAGCGATCGCCGCGATCAGTCCCAGGAAAGCCCCGACGGACCAGCCCGTGCCGAGAAAGCCGTCGGGGATGAGGAAGAAGGCGATCAGCGTCAGCAGCAGATTGACCCCGGTCGCGATGAGCAGGATCATCTCGCGGCCAAGTGGCAGGGCGAACGGCAGCCTGTCCAGACCGGCCGACAGCACCAGGAACGCGATGATCGCCAGGCAGATCAATAGGACCAGCCACAGGAAGCTGTTACCGGACAGCCCAATCCAGACCAGGCTGCCAAATGGGCCCGCGCTCAGGCTGTACCAAGGCAGGAACAGCGTGATGAACAGCGCCAGCGTCGCGACCCCGGTGATCCGGTCAGCCTGGCTCAGACGGGCCAGATCGAACCGGAAGCCCGCCAGCGGTGAAGCCGCAGGGCGTGCGGTCCGGGGTGCTGCCGGACCCATCTGCGGGCCACCCATCTGCGGGCCACCCGCGCCTGGAGTAGCACCCGCCATCATCGTCGGTGCGCCACACTGCGGGCAGGTAGCCGAGCCCTCAGCCACTGGGCCGCCACATTGTGAACAGGTCATGTGCTTGCCTTTCGGACTGGCCCGGGCGATGTCCCCGTGCCGTGGGATCCCTCCGCCTGGCCCCCGCTGCCCCGCGCCGCCGCTGGGCCCGCCGTGCCGGAGGTGCGCGAGATCGGGCCACTTTAGCGAAGATGCGACATCATCTTTGCCCATCGCAAACCATTTCGCTAGGAATACCGGAAGGTTCTGCCCGGAGGCCGGGCCTGCGGCCCTTGCATTCGATTGCGGCGACAGGCAAGACTCGAAGCGCCGAGCGGGCGGCGCATGTCAGCCCACCGCACCGGGGCTTACCCAAGCCCATATGCACACGCGCTGAGGCAAAGCCCAGCCCAGCAGGATGGAGGCCCACAGTGGATAAGCAGCGGATCAGCTATGTGCCGCTGGAGCGGATGGACGAGGCGATGCGGGCGGAGATGGAACGCTGCGCCCGCGAGGGAACCCCACGACCGGAGAGTTCAGCGGTGCGGGCACACGTGCCTGCGTGCTTCTGGTTCTTCGCGCGGTCCTGGGCAGCCATCTTCCGCCGCGGGGTCTGCGACCACGAGATCAAGGAACTGTGCCGCGTCTACATCTCCCGGTCGGTCAACTGTGAATACTGCGGCAACCAGCGGTCGGTCCAGGCGAAGTCGGCCGGCCTCACCGAGGGCAAGTACGACGAACTGCTCAACTTCGAAAGCTCGGCCGCCTACGACGAGCGGGAGAAGGCGGCCCTGGCCTACGCCGAGGCGATCGCCTGGCGGCTGCCGACCGATGACGCCTTCTGGGAGCGGATGTACCAGCACTTCACCGAGCCCGAACTGGTCGAACTGGGCTGCTTCATCGGCCTGACCTTCGGCCAGCAGAGCTGGCTGCGCATGCTGAACATCGGCCATCACCAGGTGATGGCGGGGACGGCGGCATCGCTCGCGCCGGGATTCGAAACGCCGCAGGCCATGACCACATCCATGGCTTCCGATCAGTACTGGGCCAAGCGCTGACCCGGGCCGGCGGGCAGCTTGCCACGCCCATACCGGCGCACCCGGCGTTCTCTCCAGCGGAAATGCGCCGGCGCCGGGAAGCGGTGGACGCCATGCTGCGCGATCGCGGCGCCGATCACGCGCTCGTGTACGGGTTCGACCGTTCCGGGAGCGCTGTGCCATGGCTGACCGGATGGCCCGTCACCCGGGAAGCGGCGCTGGTGATCTGTGCCGGCGAGCAGGACGTGCTCTACGTCTGCTACGACAACCACGTCCCCAACGCCCGCCGCCTGGCCACGGAAGCGGACGTGCGGCCGGGCCACCGGTCCGCCATCGAGGCCGCGCTGGACCTGCTTGAGCACCGTGCGTCCCCCGGCCGGCCCATCGCCGTCATCGGCCCGGTAGCGGCCCGCTGGTATCCGCGCCTGTCCGCCGTTGGCGGAGGACCCGTATTCCTGGACGCGGACTACACGAGTCTGCGGCTGGTCAAGTCCGACGAAGAGGTGCGGTGGCTGCGGGAGGGTGCCCGGATGAGTGACGACGCCATAACGGCCCTTGCCGCCACCGCGCGGCCGGGCGTCAGCGAGGCACAGTGCGCGGCAGCCATCGAAGCCGCCTACCTCGGCGCAGGCGGGCTCACCCACATCCACTACCTGGGCACGACCCCGATGGCCGAGCCCAGCCTTTGCGTGCCGGCCCAGTGGCCGTCCGCCCGGCCCCTGCACGCCGGTGATGTGCTCACCTGCGAGATCAGCGCCAGTTACCACGGCTACCCGGGTCAGGTGCTGCGCACCTTCACGATCGCGGCCGACCCGTCCCCGCTGTACGCGGACCTGCATGCGGTGGCGCAGAGCGCGTTCGAGGCGATCACCTCCCGGCTGCGGCCGGGCGCGTCCGCCGCCGACCTGGTCAGGGCCGGGGCCGAGGTCATCGGTGAGGCGTCCTTCACGATCTACGACGACCTGGTGCACGGCTACGGCGGCGGATACCTGCCACCCGTGCTGACCAGAGCTCATGTGGAGGCAGGCAGCGCCCCCGACTTCAGCTTCGTGGCGGGCATGACCGTGGTGGTCCAGCCCAACGTGATCACCCGCGACGAGCGTGCCGGGGTCCAGACCGGCGAACTCGTGCTGGTGACCGAGACCGGCTGGGAGTCGCTGCATTCCTTCCGCCGTGGGCTGTCCCGGGTCGGCGGCTGATGGTGGGCCGGGACCGGAGGCGGGCATGCTGCCCACGCCGGCCGGCATCGCCGCCACCGTTCCCGTCCGGCAGCCCGCCGGACCCTGAGCCCGAGGGGGATCATGCCGGTGTGGATCTGTGCGACCTGCGGCAACCATTACGCAGCTGCCGAATCGCCCCCCGCGGCCTGCGTCATCTGCACCGACGAGCGGCAGTGGGTTCCGCCGTCGGGCCAGCGCTGGACCACCCTCGACGGCCTGCGGGCGGCCGGTCACCGCAGCCTGGTCCGCGAACTGGAGCCGGATCTGATCGGCATCGGCGCCGACCCGCCGGTCGCCATCGGCCAGCGGGGACTGCTGGTGCGGACCCCGGAGGGCAACCTGCTGTGGGACCCGCCCGGCTTCCTCGACCAGGCCGCGATCGAGGCGGTGCGCGATGCGGGGGGCCTGGCGGCGGTCACCGCCAGCCACCCACATTTCTACGGTTCGATCGTGGAGTGGAGCCGGGCTTTCGATGCTGTCATCCTGCTGCCCGAGGCCGACGCGCACTGGCTGACCCGGCCCTCGCCCTCCGTCCGGACTTGGTCAGGGACCCTGCCGGTGCTGCCCGGGCTCACACTCATCCAGTGCGGCGGCCACTTCCCGGGCAGTGCGTGCGCGCACTGGGCGGCTGGAGCGGGCGGCGGGGGAGCACTGCTCACCGGTGACACGATCTTCGTGACCCCCGGGGAGGACCGGGTCACCTTCGTGTGGAGCGCCCCGAACCGGCTTCCCCTGCCGGAGCGCGCGGTGAGGGCCGTGGTGGAGGCGGTCCAGCCGTTCCCGTTCGACCGGATCTACGGTGGCTGGTGGGAGCCGGTGCTGCGCGGCGACGCCAAGCGGGTGCTGGAGAGTTCCGCCCGCCGCTACATCGAGTTCCTGCGGGGGAACGCCGGGGGAACGGGTCTGCCGGCCGGGCCAGGGCGCTGACCCGCGAGCGCCCGGGCCGGGTGAGCTCTCATACCCGGCCGTACTTGGGTAATTGCCCCCCACCCGATAAGCTGCGGCCCGGCAAATGAAGCGTGACCGGCGCTCCCTCAGCAGGCAAAGGCAGGCCCTCATGCGGCGCATCGTGATCGCGGCGGTCATCACGGCCCTAGGTGCTGGGCTGGCGGCCTGCGGCAGCACC
>DAHUZQ010000004.1 GCA_027306495.1 Actinomycetota bacterium
CGTGCTCGGCTGGGGGCAGGCGCACCCGGGCCGTTCGATGCGGCGCGACGATGATTTCGGGCTGGTCACCGGGGCTGCACAGGCGGGACCGGCGGCGCTGGCGATGGCCGGGGTGTCGATCGCCGACGTCGATGTCGCGGAACTGTACGACTGCTACACCTTCACGGTGCTGGTGACCCTGGAGGACTACGGATTCTGCGGCAAGGGCGAGGGTGGCCCGTTCGTGGCCAGCGGGGCACTCGGCCCGTCCGGAAAGGTCCGCGTCAATACCGGCGGCGGCCAACTGTCCGCCTATTACATGTGGGGCATGACCCCCCTGTCGGAGGCCGTTATCCAGGCCCGTGGCCAGGCCGGTGAACGTCAGTCGCCGCGCCGGGACGTCATCATCGTCAGCGGGAACGGGGGAATCCTCGACCACCACGCCACCGTGCTGCTCAGCCCCCATCCACCGTCGTGAACGCCCTGCCCCCGGGCGCATTCCGCCCGCCAGTTCACCGCCACCGGAGCAGACAGGAGAGCCGATGCCAGTAGGACCGGTCGCCAGGGATGGGCGGACGGCGGTGTTCTTCGATGGCACCAGCCGCGGCGAGTTCCTGATCCGGCGCTGCCAGCACTGCGGGGCGGCCGGTGAGCCGGCCATCGGGCAGTGCCCTGGCTGCGGGTCGGCCGACCTGGACTGGAGCCCTGCCAGCGGCGTGGCCACCCTCGTGAGCTGGACGGTGGTGCCCGGGCGCGAGGGCGGCGCCACCATCCTGGCGATCGGGCAACTGGCCGAAGGACCCTGGTGGTGGGCGCAGTTCGCGGACGCCGATCCGGCCGCACTGCGCACCGGGCTGCCGCTGCGGATCACCTTCGAGCGTGACGGCGAGCATGAGGCCGTCCCCGTCTTCCGCCCCGCATGATGGGCCCGCCGCCGCCGGCCATCGGCCCGCCGCGGCAAGCCGATCCGGGCGGAGAACGCTGGAGCCCCCTTTGGAGCGTGTGAGATGAAGACACCGATCTGCGAGATGCTGGGCATCGAACTGCCGTTGCTGGCCTTCAGCCACTGCCGCGACGTGGTCGCCGCGGTCACCAACGCGGGCGGGTTCGGTGTGCTCGGCGCGGTCACGCACACACCCGCGCAACTGGAGCGCGAACTCACCTGGATAGATGAGCACACGAACGGCAAGCCCTACGGCGCCGACGTCATCATCCCCGCCACCTTCACCGGCAAAGGGGAGAACCTCCAGCCAGGCGCGCTGGCCGGCCTGATACCGGACGCCCAGCGTGAGTTCGTCCGGCGGGTGCTCGCCGATCACGGCATCGAGGTGGGCGAGACGGACGTGGTGGCCCGCCGCACGCCGGCCGTGACCGAGGCGGCGGGGGAGCAACTGGTGGATGTCGCCTTCCGCCACCCCATCAAACTGATCGCGAACGCCCTCGGGGTGCCGCCGCCGTTCCTGATCGAGCACGCCCGCTCGGCGGGGATCCCGGTCGCCGCACTGGTCGGCGCCAGAGAGCACGCGATCAAGCAAGTGCAGGCGGGTGTGGACATCATCGTCGCCCAGGGCGGCGAAGCCGGCGGCCACTGTGGTGAGGTCAGCACTCTGGTGCTGGTCCCCGAAGTGATCGAGGCGATTGCGCCGATCCGGGCGGTGCCGGTGCTGGCCGCCGGCGGGATCGTGACCGGCCGTCAGATGGCGGCCGCCATCGCGCTGGGGGCCGCTGGGGTGTGGACCGGGTCGGTGTGGCTGACCACCGAGGAGGCGGAGACCGCGCCCCACACTGTCCAGAAGATGCTCGCCGCCACCTCGCGGGACACGGTTCGCTCCCGCTCGCGCACCGGCAAGCCGTCGCGGCAGCTCAAGTCGGCGTGGACGCAGGCATGGGAGAGCGGGGACAGCCCCGAGCCCCTGCCGATGCCCCTTCAGTCCATGATCAGCGAGCCGGCCCTGCGCCGGATCGACGTCCTCGCCGAGCGGGGCGATCCGGGCGCGCAGGCGCTCGCCACCTACTGGGTCGGCCAGGGCGTGGGCCTGATGAACAAGGTCCGCCCGGTCCGTGAGGTGATCTATGAGATGGTTCAGGAGTTCCTGGCCGCCTCCGATGACCTCACACGGGCTGCCAGCGGCTGATTCTCGCCAGAGCTGGCCCGCGCGGTCGCGGGCTGACACGGTGACGATTGCGTCCATGACTCAGCGTCTGGCGGGGTTTCCGATAGCCACCCGTCAGCGCGGCTGACCAGCCATTGCCACCCGCCTGGTGGGGGACGGGTCAGCGCAGCGGGATGACCGGGGGGCCGGGCACGATGGCCGACTCGATAACGCCGAGGTGGGCGACCTCGAGCCGCACGGTATCGCCCGGCCGCAGCCACGGGTAGGCGTCGGTGCCGTGCACGGCTGACAGTTCCAGGATGCAGCCAGTGCCCACGGTGCCGCTGCCGATGATGTCGCCCGGGCGCAGCGTCGTTCCGCGTGATGCGTAGGCGAGCAATTCCGCGAACCGCCAGCCGATGCTGGAGAAGTTGCCGCGCGAATAGGGCTTGCCGTTGACCGACGCCGTCATCTCCAGGTCGTATGCCCCGCCGGCCCGCAGTGGCTCCAGCTCATCGGGGGTGACAAGCACGCCGCTGAAACTGGTGGCGGTGTCCTTGCCCTTGGCGGGCCCGAGGTGGCCGCGCATCTCATGCGCCTGGATGTCCCGGGCGCTCCAGTCGCACATCACCAGGTATCCGGCGATGTGCCGCTCCGCGTCAGCGGGGGAAAGGTCGCAGCCACCGGTCCCGATGACAGCCGCTATCTCGAGTTCGTAGTCGAACCGCTCGCAGCCAGGGGCGACCGGCACCTCGTCGAATGGCCCCCGGACCGCCGCCGGGTTAGTGAAATAGAACAGTGGTATGTCGTACCAGACCGAGTTGACTCCCCGGCCCAGCGCCTCGTTACTCGTGCGGACATGCTCCTCGAAGGCCATGAAGTCACGGATGGACGGCGGGGCCTGGATCGGCGCGCACAGCCGGGCGGCTCCCTCGGGCAGCACCTCCAGCGGGGCGGTCAGGGCCTGCTCGTGTGCCTGCCGCAGCCGGTTCCCGCCGCCCGGGACGGGTCCGCCTGCCTCGCCGAGCAGGCCCAGCAGGTCCTGGTCCCCTGTCAGGCCGTACACCATGCCCTCGCGCAGCACACCCGGCCGGGCGGTCCCGGTGGCCGGGGAGATGTAGGTAACCCAGCGCATAGCTGCCTCACTCGGCTTCCTCGTCGTCGGTTCCGCGGCCGTCCCGGTCCTGCCCCGGCCCGTCGTCGGCCGGTCGGGGCGGCGTGTCAGATGCCAGTGTGGCGCGGCCGGTGGGCGGTGGCGGCGGCCGGGCTCGGGTGAACAGGTCCGCCAGGTCCTGTTCACCCGCGGCCAGCAGGACCACCTCATCGCCCGCCCGAAGGACGGTGTCCGCCCGCACGGGGATCAGCCGGCCGCCGCGGATGAGCAGGCTGATCCAGATTTCGTCCGGCAGCGGCAACTCGCTGACCGCCGTGTTCTCGGCGGCGGCGTGCCTGCCCACCACGTACCGGCAGACACCCTCGGGCTCTTCAGCGAACCGGATGCCCAGGCTCCAGGGTTCCGGCTCCACGGTCCGCAGCGGTACCTTCAGCCGGTGTGCCAGCCACGGCACGCTCCCGCCCTGGACGAGCACGGAAAACGCCACCACCACGAAGATGACCTCATAGATGCGCGGCGCCCCGGCCACCCCAGCCTGCACGATAAAAGCGCCAAGCACGATGGGAACGGCGCCCTTCAGCCCGGCCAGCAGCACGAACAGCCGTTCGCCCGGGCGCAGGCGCACCGGCCACAGCAGCGCCCCGACGAGCACTGGCCGGATGACGAATGCGAGCACCACCGCCAGCACCAGCCCGATGTACCAGGCACCTGCCAGCGGCAGCCCGCTCAGGTTGATCGTCAGGCCGAGCATGATGAAGGCGACCGCCTCCGCGAGGGTGGCCAGGGACGAGTGGAAGCGCGCGATCTCGCCCTTGTAGGGGGCGCGTTCATCCCCGAGCACGATCCCCGCGGCGAACGTGGCCAGGAAGCCGGAGCCGTGGGCCACCGTGGCCAGCCCGTAAATGGCCAGGGCGCCGGCCAGTACCCGCAGCACGTAGAGTCCCTCGTTCGGCAGCGGAACCCTCCGCATGAAGATGAGCAGGGCCCTGCCACCCACGACACCGACCGCCAGTCCCACCACCATCTGCAGCACGAATGTCAGCGCGACCTCGCCCGCTGCGCCGGCACCGGTGCCCGAGGATGCGAGCAGGGCGATCAGCAAGGAGATGCCGACCGGGTCGTTCGCGCCGGATTCAGCTTCCAGCAGCACGCCGGAGCGCCCGGCGACCTCGCGGCGGCCGAGTACCGCGAACACCACCGCCGGGTCGGTGGGAGCCAGCGCGGTGCCGAGCAGGAACGCCGGCCGCCAGCCAAATGCGAAGACCAGGTGTGCGGTCACCGCAACGGCGACGGCGGTCAGCACCGTGCCGGCCACACCCAGCCAGGTGGCGGCGAGAGCGACCGACCGGAGCCTGCGCCAGCCGATACGCATGCCGCCGTCGAAAAGGATGATCGCCAGCGCGATCGTCACCACGCGTTCTACGGCTGAGAAAGGCAGGTGCCCGAGCGCCGGCCACAGTCGGGCCGCCGCGGCCGCCCCGATCAGGAACAGCGCGGGCGCGGGAATCCGCAGGCGAGCGCTCAGCCGGCTGGAAAGCACGGCGGCGATGCCTGCCAGCGCCACGCCCAGGACGGCCAGGCCGAATGCGCTGACGTCGCCCACCGGATCACCATACGCGCCAGGTCAGTGGCGGGCCGGGCGCCAATGGCCCGGGCCCCTGGCACATTGCGGCCATGGGGGTGAGAGTCGGGATCAGGGTGAGAGTCGGGATCAGGGTGCGGCCCGGGGCGACAGCGGTGCCGCGGCGATAGAACCACGGCATACCGCATTGGCCGCAGCCGGTACGCTCCTGGCATGAATCGCGCGGTGGGGTCCGCCGAGGTGGACCTGTCGATGATGGACGTAGCCCTCGAACAGGCCCGGGCGGGCCTTGCGGAAGGCGGCGTGCCGGTGGGCGCGTCGCTGGCTTGCGACGGAACCTTGCTGGGCGCCGGGCACAACGAACGGGTCCAACTCGGCGACCCGATCGCGCACGGGGAAATGGCGTGCCTGCGCAACGTCGGGAGGCGGCCGACGTATGAGGGCACAACCCTCTACACGACGCTCTCCCCGTGCCCGATGTGCTCGGGTGCGATCCTGCTGTTCCAGATCCCCCGCGTGGTGGTAGGGGAGGCAACCACCTATGCAGGGGATCTGGGCTTCCTCAGATCGGCCGGGGTCGAAGTCATCCTGCTGAATGACGAGCGGTGCGTCGCGGTCATGCGGGAATTTCAGGAACGTTACCCCGACGTCTGGAGCGAGGACATCGGCGGCCGGTGAGGCGCGTGTACGCGGTCGGCCAAATCGCCCACGCCGGCACCCCCGCGCGCATGGCTCGCCCCTGCCCGGCCGGCCCTGACTCAGCGGTGCGAATACCTCCAAAAGGGTGCGGAGCGGCGCCGCTGGCTCCGATACTCGGCTGATGTGATCGGAGAGGATTTCCCGCGCGTGCTCGCCGCGGCCCAGGCGGACGACGAGGCGGCGTTCTCCCGGTTGTGGCTGGATGGGAATCCACCGTTGGTGCGGTACCTGAGGGTGATCGCACCCGAGGCCGCGGAAGATATCGCGGCCGAGACCTGGGTCCAGGTGGTGAGGGGCCTGGCTGGGTTCCGGGGTGACGAGCGCGCCTGGCGAGGGTGGCTGTTCACCACTGCCAGGCGGCGGGCTGTAGATGAGAGCCGCCGCCGTCGCCGCCGGCCGACCGAACCGCTGGACGACCAGGTACTCGCACGGGCGTCATCGTCAGAGGACACGGCCGGACTGGCGCTGGAACGGTTGAGCACACAGTCGGCGCTGCGGTTGCTGCGATCTCTCCCGCCGCTTCAGGCTGAAGTGATCTTGCTACGCGTTGTCGCGGGCCTCGATACCGACGCCGTGGCCAAGCTTGTTGGGCGGAGCCCGGGCGCTGTCCGCGTCGCCGCGCATCGCGGCCTGCGAAGGCTCGCGCAGATCATGGCTGAGGCTGGTGTAACGCTATGAGCAAGCGTGACGCTGATGATGACATGCCGCGCTTTCCGTGGCCCGCGCGCCAGGATGTGCCGTCAGCCGACGACACGGTCCTGTTGGAGTTGCTGGCCGACCCGCACGCACCGGTCAGCGTGCAGGCGACCGTGCTGCCGGTCGCGGACGTGCTGGCGGCACTGACAGCGCCGCCTTCGCCGGATGAGCTTGCCGGCTCCGGTGCCGTGCTTGCCGAGTACCGGCGGCGCCACACCGCGGCGGCGCGCGCGGAGCGCCGCCCTCGGCGCCGCCGGGCACCGCTGCTGGCGCCGGTACTCACGCTGCGGGCGGCAGCCATCGCCACGGTCGTCCTGCTCGGGCTGGGCGGGTTCACGACGGCGGCCTTCGCGCGTGCGCTGCCGGCACCGATGCAGCAGCTGGCCCACGTCCTGATCGGGGCGCCCAACGCGGCCGGGCCTTCGCCGGCACCAGCCCAGGGTCGCGGTAGCCAGCCAGGTGCCGGTGATCTCGGGCATGGCAAGCCGACACCGGCGCCCGGTCCGTCCAGCAATTCCCGGGGCAAGCAGTCGGCCAAGCATCACCACGGGCGAGCCCACAGCGTCCACCGAACCCATCGGCCGCACCCCACCCATCCGCCGCACCCTACGCGGCGGCCCCACCCCACCCGTTCGCCGCGCCCCACCCCGTCCGCTCGGCCTTATCGGGCTTAGCGCCCCGCGCCGGCCGGCGCCCGCACCAGCGCAGCCGCCTGCACCCGCTGACTTGCCGCCCGCCCCAGCTGACTTGCCGCCCGCACCAGCTGACTTGCCGCCCGCACGCACCGCGCCACCGGGGTGAGTGCCGCCGCTCACCGTCTGCCATCAGCGCACCTTCAGCCAGCGAAGCTGACCGCCGTGGTGTTCGCTCCACTGATGACGACGGCCACACAGTCGTCGCGGCCGACCGGCCAGGTGCCGGACAGCACGGCTGCGAGTGCGGCGCAGCCGCCAGGCTCGGCGACGATCCTCAGCCTGTCCCACAGCAGCGACTGCGCTGACCTGATCTCCTCGTCACTCACCAGCAGCACCTGCGACACGAGCGAGGCGATCAGTGGGTAGGTGATGTCTCCGACGCGCCGGGGCGCGAGGGAGTCGACGGCTATGCTGCCGACCTCGGCGTCAACCGGGTGGCCGGCCGCCAGGGCCGCCGTCAGGGTCGGAGCGCCTGCCGGTTCGACGCCCACCACGCGCGCTTGCCCATCGTGTCCGGCGGCCAGGCCGGCCAGCAGCCCGCCGCCGCCAACACCCGCGAGCACGGCGGTGGCCTCGGGCGCCTGCTCGCTCACCTCGATGCCAACGGTGCCCGCACCCAGCACGGTTTCCGGTTGGTCGAAAGCGTGTACCTGCAGTCCGCCATGGACGGCGGCCCAATCCTGGCTGGCGGCGAGTGCCTCGGAGTAACTCTCTCCCCCGACGACGAGGTCCGCCCCGTAGGCCCGGATGCGTGCGATCTTCGCAGGTGATGAAACAGCCGGCACGTAGACGCGGGCTCGGATGGACAGGCGGCCGGCGGCATAGGCCACAGCCGCGCCGTGATTGCCGCCGGAGGCGGCCACGACTCCAACGTCGGGAATGTCGCGGAGCAGCAGATTGGCGAAAGCACCGCGCGCCTTGAACGACCCGGTGTGCTGGAGGTGCTCCAGCTTCAGCACGAGCGTCCCGCCGGGCAGGCCGAAGTCGGTCAGGCTGGTCGTGATCACGGGGGTGCGCCGCAGGTAGGGGCCGATGATGGAATGGACCTTCCCGATCTCACCCCTGGTGATTTGACCGGGGACGGAAGGCCTGGCGTGGGTGGGCGTTACCGCCGGCGGGATGGTGCTCACGGCCCGACCCAATCACCGAACGCGGGCCGGCGGCAAGGCTCCGCGCGACGACGCCGTCGCCG
>DAHUZQ010000071.1 GCA_027306495.1 Actinomycetota bacterium
TCCGGGAATGGCTGGCTACCCTGCCGCAGTCCCGGCCGGGCGCCCGTGCCGCCGCCTTCGACACCCGCCTGCGGAACCCGCTCGCCGGAAGCGCCGCCCGTTCCATCGCACGCCAACTCCGCCACCACGGCTACCAGCTCGCCGCCAAGCCGGCCGGCTTCACGGTGGATGACGCCGAAGGCCCTCTGCACGCCGGCGAGCGCGACCGCGCGAAGGCCTGGGGCGCGGCAGTCTGCAGCCACGTCCCGGCGAGCTGAGCTGGTCAAGCCACCGGTGCCGGCCGGGTCCGGGCAGCCCGCTACGATCGCGGCATGCCGGACAGCCCCGATACCAACGCCGCCGTGTGGAAGTCTGACGAGCAGATTTCCGCCTGGATATCAACCGCCGCCGACCGTGAACGCCGCTATGCCTACCCGCGGCGACTGCTGGCCGAACTGCTGCCCTTCGGCCAGGCAGATGAGTTCACCTTCGTCGATCTCGGCGCCGGGACCGGAGCGGCGTCCAGCGCCGTGCTGGAGCGCTACCCGGCGGCCCGCGCCATCCTGGCGGATTTCTCACCCCAGATGATGGAACAGGGCGCCAGTGCCCTCGCACCGCACGCGGGACGGTATCAGTACGTCGAGTTCGATCTGGCCAGCGGCGACTGGCCCGGTGCCATCCCGGCCACCGTGGACGCCGTGATCAGCTCACTGTGCGTGCACCATCTGCGCGATGAGCGCAAGCGCGAACTGTTCGGCGAGATCGTGGGCCGGCTGGCGCCGGGTGGGTGGTACCTGAACTTCGACCCGGTCACAGCCCCGGACCCGGTGGCAGAAGCCGAGTGGCAACGGGTGAATGACCGTCGCGACCCCGTGGCGGCGAGCAAGCGTGCCAACCGCACGGCGGAAGAGCAACTGCGCTACGAGAACCACACCCGGTACATGATCCCGCTGGCTCCGCAGGTCTCCTGGCTCCGCGCCGCCGGGTTCGAAGGCGTGGACGTGTACTGGAAGGAACTCGACTATGTCATCTACGGTGGGCGGCGCCCCGCCGCGTAAGCCATGAGGGACCGGGCGGCCTGGTAAGCCGCCCGGGGCCGTGCCCGGTTACCGGCCGTCCCGGGGTGGCAGAAGTACGGTATGGCGCCATCGCGGTGGCTAGCGGGGGAACGGTACCGTCTGGACGGGCGCATCGCCGCGGGCGGCATGGGCGACGTCTGGCGGGGCTGGGACGTGCTGCTGAGCCGGCCGGTGGCGGTCAAGCTGCTGCGCCCGGAGTTCACCGGGCACGACGAGGCCCTGGCCAGGTTCCGCGCCGAAGCACAGCACGCCGGCGCCCTGCTCCACCCGGCCATCGCCAAGGTCTACGACTATTGCGAACCGGGCCCACCCGATCCGCCGTTCCTGGTGATGGAACTGGTGGAGGGGCCGTCACTGGCGGCGCTGCTGCGGGAGGGGCCCATGGACCCCGCCCGCACCATGGACGTCGTCGCGCAGGCCGCCACGGGCCTGCAGGCGGCCCACGCATCCGGGCTCGTCCACCGCGACATCAAGCCCGCCAACCTGCTGCTGACGCGGGCGGGAGAGGTCAAGCTCACCGATTTCGGGATCGCCCATGCGGCCGGCTCGGCGCCGATCACGCTGACCGGGATCACGCTCGGCACCCCCGCCTACCTGGCACCGGAGCGCGCGGCCGGGGCGTCTGCCACGCCCGCGTCGGACCTGTATGCGCTCGGGGTCATCGCCTACCAGTGCCTGACGGGTTCACTCCCCTTCGAGGGTGACCCTCTCACCGTCGCGCTCGCCCACCAATTGCGAGGTCTCCCCCGGCTGCCCCGGTCCGTCCCCGCGCCGGTCGCCGCTCTCGTCCGCGACCTGACAGCCAGGAACCCCCGGTCACGGCCCTCATCAGCCGGGCATGTCGCCGAGCGGGCCGAGCGGCTGCGCGGCGCCCTCGCCGGCAATTCACCACGGGGCAGCGGCCCGGCTGCCCTGCTGGCCGTCCCGCGCCCGGCCACCCGCCCGCCGCTACCCATGGCTCCCCCGCGCCCGCCCGCCCACCTGGTGCCACGGCCGGCCGATCCGCCACCCCTGGGGCCGGGCCGCCCACTGCTCCGCCATGCCGGGGAACGGGTCACCGGTGGCCCAGCGGCTGCCTCGCCCGCACGGCCGCCCGGCGGTGGCACCGGGCAGAGCCGGGCGGCCCGCGACCGCCAGCGCCAGCCAACCGCCCGTGCCGTCCTGACCGGCGCCGCGGTCGTGGCGGCCGGCCTGACCGGCTGGCTTTTCGGCAGCAGGTTCGCCCCCGAGACCGTGGTACGGTCACCGCACCCCCAGACCATGGCGCCCGCCCGGCCGGGCAGCGGGACGCACACACCGTGCCACACATCCCGTGACCGGCTCGCAGAGCCGGGTGGGCCACGGCGGCCCCGCCGGACCCGGCAACCCAGCGCGACCAGGACGGCCCCGGTCAGGGCGGGCCGACCGCCAGCTTGCGGCGCTCTTCCGCAGTGAAGGGGACGGGCTTGTGAGCATCGGCGTCCCACCGGACGATCACCACCCGGGCCACTGCCGCGTCGTCGCCGCCGGCGGTCAGCACCCGCTCGCGGGTGGTCAGGCTCCTGGTCCCGATGCTCTCCACCTCGATCGTGACCCTGACCCTTCCGCTGGAGTGGTGGACCTCGGCGCGGAAGTCCACCTCCACCCGGGCGACCACGTACATGGGGTCGGTGCCGAGTGTGTGGGCGAAGAAGGCGTCGCGTCCTTCTTCGAGGTAGCTGAGGAAGACCGCGTGGTTGACATGGCCGAGAGCGTCTGTGTCGCGCCATCTGACATCGACCGAACGCTCAAATGAGGTGCCCATGCGCGGTTCCCTTCGCGGCCACAGTGGTGCGGTTGGCCAGCTTAGGAGATCAGCGGGGCGCGTCCATAGGCCCAGATTGCGGCGGCAATCCGCCTCGCCTCCCCCGGGTGGGCGAGAGAACATAGGGGAGTGGAACTGCGGCGGGGCGACGGCAGCGTGATCGCACTCGAGGTCGTCGGCGAGCACGACGCCGAGCCGGTGCTGTTCTGCCACGGACTGGCCGACTCGCGCCTGTCCGCGCGCTGGTTCCGGCAGGCGGCCCGCGAGCTGGGGCTGCGCGTGATGGCCCCGGACCGCCCCGGCATCGGCGGCACGGATGCTTACCGGCTGGGCAGGCTCGCGGACTGGGCGGAGGAGGCGAGTCTGGTCCTGGACGGGCTAGGGGTCGACTCAGTTTCAGTGCTCGGCGTGTCGGGCGGCGGGCCGTTCGCGGCGGCAGTCGCGGCCAGGTTCCCCGGTCGCGTCCGCAGGCTCGAACTCGTCTCACCGCTCGGCCCGCCCGTATGGCCGACACGGGGCATGGCGACGGGGGAACGGCTCTCCCTCGGCCTCGCCAAGCGCGTTCCCTCGTTCGGCGGCTGGGCGCTGGGCCGCCTCGCCACGCTGGCGCGCCGCCGGCCACGGCTGTTCCTCAGCCTCGCCGCGTCATCGCTGCCCGACATCGACAACCGGGCACTCGCCCAGCCCGCCATGCGCGAGTTGTTCCTGACCAGCTACCTCGAAGCGTTTCGCCGCGGCAGCTGGGGAGTCGCTCAGGACCTGCGCGTGCTCACCCGGCCGTGGGGCTTCGATCTGGCCGCCATCACGGTGCCGACCCTGATCAGCCACGGTGACGCCGATACGACGGTCCCCCTCCAGCACGCCCGGCTCTACGCGCAGGCGATTCCGGGTGCACGGCTTCAGGTTCACCCTGGTGACGGACACTTCTCCATCCTGCGTGCCGCGCGGGAGATCCTCGGGGCGCTCACCGGATAGCCCCCGGCCGGCTGGCCATGCCTGGCCGCATCCGGTCTGCGCGCAAGCGGCGAGGAGACCAGCGGCCCGCCGTCGTGCTCGCTCTGGCTTGGCCCGGATAGCTTGGTTTCGTGACATTTGAGGTTAGTGCGACCGCGTATGCCCGGTTCATGGGGCGCTACTCTGAGCCGCTCGCCCCCTACTTCGCCGACCTGGCCGGCATCGCCCCGGGGCAGCGGGTGCTGGACGTGGGGTGCGGCCCGGGTGCCCTGGCGGCGGAGCTGGCGCGCAGGCTGGGCACTGAGTCGGTGTGCGCGGTGGAACCGTCACACTCGTTCGCCGCCGCGGCACGCGAGCGGCTGCCCGGCGTCGACGTGCGCCTCGGGTCTGCGGAGGCCCTTCCCTTCCCCGACGGCGCTTTCGACGCCACGCTGGCCCAGCTCGTCGTGCATTTCATGACCGACCCGGTCGCGGGCCTGCGCGAGATGAGCCGGGTGACCAGGCCGGGTGGAACGGTCGCGGCGTGCGTCTGGGACTACGGAAACGGCCGCAGCCCGCTGACCGCCTTCTGGCGCGTGGCCCGGGAACTCGACCCGGCAGCGAGGGACGGCAGGGAGCGGGCCGGCGCCACCGAAGGCCAACTGGCCAGCCTCTTCACCCAAGCCGGACTGCCAGCCCCGCAGACTGCCACCTTGTCCGTCGCGGCGGCGTACCCGGCGTTCGGCGACTGGTGGGACTCGCTGTCACTCGGCGTCGGCCCAATCGGTGACTACCTGGACGGCATGACCCACCAGCGCCGCGGCGAGTTGCGCGAGCACTGCCGCGCCGCGCTGCCCGCTGGGCCGTTCGAGGTGAGCGCAGCGGTGTGGGCGGTGCACAGCCGCGTCTGAACCACCGCCGGAATCCTGCCGCACCTGGGCACCGAGGGCGCGCCGTTCGGGGACCGGATCGCTGGATTGCCGCTGCCGCCGTCAAGGTCCGCAGCCCCGGCCGTGACCCGCCGCTGGCCCTTCCTGATCACCTCACATGCGGATGCGCTCGTTGCCCGGGTCGTACAGAGGCCGCGGCGAGACCACCGCCGGGTAGGTCCGGTCCGCGATCCGCACAGCCCACTGGCCGCTGTCCAGGAATGCCCGGCTGACCGGTTCCCCCGCGTCGATCATCGCCAGCCCGACCGCTCCGCCGAGGGTGAACCCATAGGAGGCGGACCGGATGTAACCGAGTGGCCTGCCATCGCGCAGCACGATCTCACCGTGGAACAGCAGCGGCTCCGGATCGGTCACCAGCACCTGCATCAGCCTGCGGGTCAGCGGTCCCCGTTCCCGCTGGGCGAGCACCGCGTCGCGGCCGATGAAGCCGCCCGGCTTGCCGAGCGCCACGGCGAAGCCGAGTCCGGCCTCCAGCACCGTGTCGGTGTTGTCGATGTCGTGGCCATAGTCGCGGTAACCCTTCTCCATCCGCAGGCTCGCCAGCGCCTTGAGCCCGGCGTGCCGCAGGCCATGAGCGCGGCCGGCCCCGGTGAGCACGTCGTAGACGTGCTGGGCCTGCTCAGCCGGGATGTACAGCTCATATCCGAGTTCGCCGAGGTAGGTGATGCGGATGCAGAGCACCCGCGCGAACCCGATCGGGACGACCGCCGCCGACCGGTAGGGGAACGCCTCG
The DNA here is from genome assembly GCA_027306495.1 of Actinomycetota bacterium. Classification (GTDB taxonomy): domain Bacteria; phylum Actinomycetota; class Actinomycetes; order Streptosporangiales; family Streptosporangiaceae; genus DAHUZQ01. The sequence continues at coordinate 5,458 of DAHUZQ010000071.1, forward strand.
TCCGAAAGGTCGGCCTGGGTGACCGCGGCGAGCAGCGCCCGGGAGCGGGGGCCCTGGATGTTGATCTGGGCGTACCCGGAGGTCACGTCGGTGACGCAGGCGTGGGCACCAGCGAAGTGCCGGCGCATCCAGGTCTCCACGTGCCGGTGTGCGGTGTCGGAGGCGACCACCCAGAACCGCTCGTCGTCAAGCTTGGTCACCGTGAGGTCGGCCTCCAGTGTCCCGCCCTCGTTGAGCCACTGCGTGTAGGTGATCCGGCCGCTTTCACCGTTGACCGCGCCCGCGGAGATACGGTCCAGCATCCGGCCGGCGTCGGCACCGGTCACCTCGAACTTGGCCATGAAGGCCATGTCCATGAGGATCACCCCGGTGCGGGCCGCGTGATGCTCGGCTTCCCAGTACGCATACCAGTCCTGCCGGCCCCAGGACAGGTCGCCGATCTTGGGCTCCACCCCCTCGGGCGCGTACCAGTCGGCACCCTCCCATCCGCTGACGTCGCGGAAATAGGCCCGCTGCTCCACCAGTCGCTGGTGGATGGGCGATACTTTCGCGCCACGGGCGGTCCGCATGGCCCGGCCCGGGTAGTGGGTCTCGTACACCATCCCCAGTGACTCAACGGTGCGCGTGGCGCGGTACCGGGGATTGGCCTGATAGGGGTGCAGCCGGTCGATGTTGATGCCGGTGACGTCGATGTCGGGACGGCCGTCGGCGATCCAGGCTGCGACGGCGCGGCCTATCCCCCCGCCGGTCAGGATGCCGATGGAGTTCAGCCCAGCCGCGACGAAGTAGTTCTTCAGTTCCGGCGCTTCGCCGATGATCGGCGCCAGGTCTGGGGTGAAGCTCTCCGGTCCGCAGAAAAACTTCCTGATCCCGGTGTGCTCGGTGATCGGGATGCGCGACATCGCGCGCTCCAGGTAGGGCGCCATCCGATCCCAGTCCGGCGGCAGTTCGCCGAACGAGAAGCCGGCCGGGATCCCCTCGACCCGCCACGGCGCGCAGACCGGCTCGAACAGGCCGAGCATGAGCCCACCGCCCTCCTCCCGGTAATAGCCGTAGCTGGCCGGGTCCTCCAGCACCGGCCAGTCCGCGCTCACCTCCTCGATCGGCTCGGTCAGCAGGTAGTAATGCTCTGCGGCCTGCAGCGGAATGCTCACCCCGGCGAGTTCCCCGAGCTGGCGTGCCCACATCCCGGCGCAGTTGACCACGTACTCGGCTTCGACGTCGCCGTACGGTGTCCGCACCCCGGTCACCACGCCCCGCTGCTTGCTGAACCCGGTCACCGGGACTCCCTCGATGACGCGCGCCCCGGCCATCCTGGCCCCGCGCGCCAGGGACATCGTCACGTCCACCGGGTTGACCCGGCCGTCGGCCGGGATGTAGAAGCCGGCGAGCACGTCGTCCACGCGCGCGAGCGGGAATCTCTCGGCGACCTCGCGTGGAGAGATCTCGTGCACCTCCACCCCGCACAGCTCATTGAAGGCGGCGACGCGCCGGTACTCCTCCAGCCGCCCCGGCTCGGTGGCCAGTTCGATCAGGCCGACCCGCTTCAGCCCGGTTGCCAGTCCCGTTTCCGCCTCGAGCCTGGAGTACAGGTCGGCGGTGTACCTGCGCAGCTCCGTCGAGGTCTGCGACATCGATCCGAAGGTCGCCATCAGCCCCGCCGCGTGCCAGGTGGTGCCACACGTCAGCCGGTCACGCTCCAGCAGCACCACCTCGATGCCGGCGTGTGCCAGGTGATAGGCGACGGACGTGCCGATGATGCCGCCGCCGATCACCACGGCGCGCGCCCGGCCGGGAAGGATGGGGGAAGAGACGGTCATAGGGGCTCGCTCCGTTCGCCGGGGGGTGGTCACGTCACGCCACTGCGGGCTTCCGGCACGGGGGTGCCTAGCTGCATCATCGCCGGGCTGGTGCGGGTGTGTCGATTCCCCGCGGGCGGCGGCCTCACCCCACCGAATTCACCCACAACGGGCGAGGCATGAGCCACCAGGTGGAACGACGCTGGGGCAAACGCACCGCGCCGCCCTGCTCGCGGACGGCCCGGGCGGCGGAGCCACCCACCGGGGGGAACTCATGCGTAAAGCAGCGATCGCGTGCGGCGCCGTCGGGCTGGTCTTCTTCCTGGCGGCGGGGCTGCTCGCGTTCTGGATCACGCCCGCGTTCATCGCCCGGCTGCCAGCCGATTCCAATACCACCCGCACCTACACCGGGACGATCCAGCGGGTGGTCAACCCGGTCGCCCTGAAACGGGGCGACTTCGCCGCCGCGGTCACGACGAACGTCCCGCAGACCATCCGCCATCAGGTCACGGTCCAGCAGACATCCGGCAACACGGCGCTGGTGAAGGACTCCAACACGGTCACCACCGGCAGCGGTCAGCGGATCGGTGCCGTGACCGAGCACTACGCGGTGGACCGCACCTCCCTGGAGGCGACCACCAGCCACCCGAGTGACTGGGCTGTCAGCAGGGCCAAGGGCCTCACCGTGAACTGGCCCATCCCGACCTCGCGGCAGAACTACACCGGCTGGGAGAACCTGACGCAGACCACCGTCCCGCTGAAATACGTCCGCCAGGAGCAGCACGCCGGCATCAACACCTACATGTACCAGGCGACTGTGCCTACCACCCCGATCAAGAACCCGCAGGTGCTGGCGAGCCTGCCTGCCTCGCTGCCTGCCTCGGTGGTGCAGCAGGCGGCCCGGGCGGGCCTCGTCCCCTCCTCACTGGTGCCCTCGCTGAGCAAGGCGTTCCCGCCCGGCTCGTCGGTGCCGCTGGGCTACACCTACGAGGCGACCACCACCTACTGGGTGGCCCCGGCCACGGGGATCGTAGTCGACCAGTCCACCAGTGAGCAGCAGACCGGCGGGCTGGCCGTGGCCGGCGGCAAGGTCATCCCGGTGCTGCCGGTGCTGGCCGACACCTATAAGCAGAGCCCATCCAGCGTGCGGGCGGCGGTCAGTGACGCCAATAACGGTGGCGGCACCATCACGACCTGGGGGACGACGGTGCCGATCATCTGTGCATGCGCCGGGTTCGTCCTGCTCGTGCTCGCGGCCGTGTTCGCGCTGCGGGGCCGCCGACCGGCCGCCACCCCATTCGCCCGGCGCGCCGGTGTGCCCTGACTGGCTGGCGACTTCGGGGAAGGCCGGGAAAGCGGCCTTGCCACGCATGCCCGGAAGTCCTTTCCCGAGTACAGAATCCGGCGCTAGTCTCCTGTCACGGCCATTCAACCGCCCGGCGGCCGGCCAGCGGAACTTCCGGGCGACCGCCACCAAATACCTCTGCCGCGACCGATGATTCCCGCGGCGCCCCGGCGTCTTAGTCAGCAGCGGTCGCGTTCAGGCAGGCGGTGCGGCCTGGAGTGTGCCATGTGCCACGACCGCCGCGGCGCTGCCAAGCCGGACGGAGCCGGCGGGCTCGGATAATGAGAAAGGGAAGCAATCATGGCAAAGGTCCGGGTGCTGGTCGGGACGCGCAAGGGCGCTTTCATCCTGACCTCCGATGGCAAGCGTGAGAAGTGGGAGGTCAGCGGTCCGCACTTCGGCGGCTGGGAGATCTACCACATGAATGGCTCGCCCGCCGACCCCGCTCGCCTGTACGTGTCGCAGTCCACCGGCTGGTTCGGCCAGATCATCCAGCGCAGCGACGACGGCGGCGCGACCTGGGCGCCGATGGGCAACGAGTTCGCCTACGACGGCCACTCCGGCGATCACGTCTGGTTCGACGGCACCCCACGGCCGTGGGAATTCAAGCGGGTCTGGCACCTCGAGCCTTCGTACACCGATCCCGACACCGTCTACGCGGGCATCGAGGACGCGGCGCTGTTCCGCTCCACCGACGGGGCGAAGTCCTGGCAGGAGATGCCCGGCCTGCGCACGGGCACAGCCGCGGACACCTGGGGCCCCGGTGCCGGTGGGCTGTGCCTGCACACCATCAGGGTGGACCCGCGTGACAACGGCCGTGTGTACGCCGCCATCTCGGCAGCGGGGGTGTTCCGCAGCGACGACCACGGCCAGACCTGGCGGCCCGCCAACCGCGGCCTGCGGTCGGCACAACTGCCCGATGAGGATGTCGAGGTCGGCCACTGCGTGCACCGCATCGCCTTCCACCCGTCCCGGCCGGATGTGCTGTACATGCAGAAGCACTGGCACGTCATGCGCAGCGACGACGGCGCCGGGTCCTGGCACAAGATCAGCGGCAATCTGCCGACCGACTTCGGGTTCGTGATCGACGTGCACGCGCACGAGCCGGAGACGGTCTTCGTGGTCCCCATCAAGTCCGACTCCGAGCACTACCCGCCGGACGGCAGGCTGGCTGTCTACCGCAGCAGGACGGGCGGCGGCGAGTGGGAGGCGCTGACCAATGGGCTTCCGCAGCAGGATTGCTATGTGAACGTCCTGCGTGACGCGATGTGCGTGGATTCCCTGGACGAGTGCGGCGTGTACTTCGGCACGACCGGCGGCCAGGTGTACGCCTCCGCCGACGCCGGAGGCTCCTGGGCTCCCATCGTGCGCGACCTGCCGGCGGTCCTGTCGGTGGAAGTCCAGACCCTGCCATGATCCGGGTGGTCCTCCCCGCCCACCTGCGCACGCTGGCGCGGGTGGGCGGAGAGGTGCAACTGACGGTCGCGGATCCGGTCACGGTGGCGACCGTGCTGGACGCCCTGGAAGAGTGCTACCCGATGCTGCGCGGGACCATCCGCGACCACGGCGCCGGCCGGCGCCGGGCGTTCATCCGCTTCTACGCGTGCGAGCAGGACTTCTCGAACGACCCACCAGACACGGCGCTGCCCGGCCCGGTGGTGTCCGGCACTGAGCCCTTCCTGGTCGTGGGGGCCATGGCTGGCGGATGACGCCAGCGAACTCCCCGGCGGGAAGTGCGAAGTGGCGAGGGGCCAAGCTCAAACCCGCTCGCCAGTATCGCCCTCCCGCCGTCTGCGGTCCGCAGCTCACACGCCAGCGTGGGGCGGGGTCAGGCTCGCTCAGTCAGCTGAGAGGACCTGAGCACGCCCACGCTGGCGCGCTTTGCTGACGTCAGGGAGTCACGGGTTCCGGGGCGGGCTCCAGGTCGTCGGGAACGGTGGCGCCCAGGGTGGGGCGCTGCTTGAAGTAGGCGCTGCCGCGCACCCAGTAGAAGATCATCGGGATGAACCCGAGGGCCAGGCCGCCGAGCCCCACCCAGTCGATGACCGCCCCGTTGGCCGGTATCGACTCAATGAGGATCCCGAACATGAAGATCGCACCGCCCAGCGGCCACACACCCATCATGAGGAAGTTGCGCACCGAGACGAACAGGACCTTGCGGAACGCGATCACCACCGTCAACCCGGCCAGGCCGTAGTAGACGGCAATCTGCAGGCCGATGGAACTGATGGCATCCGTCATCACGGTGCCCAGCGATCCGATGTAGTTCGAGCCGATGAACAACCCGAGCGAGACCACCGCGATCACCAGAGTGGCCAGCCAGGGCGTGCCCCGCCGGGGGTGGATCCAGCCGAAGGCGGCGGGCACGGTCCGCTCGCGGGCCATGGCGAACAGCGTGCGCGTGACCTGGATGAGCGTGGTCTCCAGGGTGGCGATGGTGGACAGCATGACGGCGATGACCAGCAGTTTGCCGCCAAGTCCCGGCCACACCTGCTGGCCGAGCACGGCCAGCACGTCCCCGGCGTTGTTCTGGATCGTCTTGGCGGGCAGCGCCATGTTGGTGGCGATCGTGAAGATCTCATAGAGCGCGAACACGATGATCACGCCGATGATCCCGCCCAGGCCGGCGCTGCGGCGGCTGTCCTTCATCTCCTCATTGAGGTTGGATGCCACGTCCCAGCCCCAGTAGTAGAACGCCGCGATCAGGCCACCCGCCACGAAGCCCGCGAAGCCGTTGAAGTGGCTGAACCCGAACCAGGACCAGGAGAAGGGGACCGTCCCATGCAGCGAGCCGTGCACGATCGCCAGCACGGCGAACAGCAGCAGGATCGCCACCTCCACGCCGGACATGATCCACTGCGCCCGGGCCGTGACCCGCACCCCCATGATGACGAGCACGACCATGACCAGGAACCAGGCCGAGCCCACCAGCGTCACCAGGCCGGTGTTGTTGGCCAGTGAGTTGCTGAACAGGCCGATGGTGACCGACCCAGCGGGAAGCGAGCCCGCGACCATGAAGATGGTCGCGGACATCACCAGGGACCAGCCCGCGACGAAGCCGAAGAAGGGATGGATGACCCGGCCAACCCAGGCGTAGCTCGCCCCGGCGTTGGATTCCAGCCTGTTCAGGTAGCTGAAGGCCCAGGCGATGCCGAGCATCGGGATCCCGCAGTAGAGCAATGCGGCCGGGCCCGCCAGGCCCACGGCGACGACCAGCGTGGCCGTAGTCGCCGCGATGGTGTAGGCGGGCGCACTACCCGCCACCGCCATAACCACCGAGTCAAACAGGCCGAGCACATTGGCCCGCAGGCCGCCCCCGGTCTCCCGGGCCGATTCCGGCCGGACATCTGTCGCCATCAGCACCATCCTCATCAGCAGCCACAGAGCAGGCTGATGACGATAGTTGGTCAGGCTGCCCCGTAATATCACGATTTCGTGTAGCAGACACAGTAGGGCGACGGATCCGTGTGGCGCAACCGCAAAGAGCAACTAATCCCGCAGAATTTCGCTCTGCCAAGCCAGTGGCGTGAGGCCGGTCCGTTCCCGCCCCGCGAGGCTCCGCGCGGGGCGTGGCGATCAGCGGTGCCCGGTGGCGGGGCTGACACCGCCCGCCCCACCCGCCACGGGCTGGTTTTCCAGCAGCAACAGCGCCATGTCGTCGTGGGCCAGGCCACCGGCATGCCGGTAGACGGCATCGACCAGGGCGTCCACTGCCTGCTCGCAGTCCGGGGCGTCCAGCGCGGTCGCGATCTCCTCGGACGGGAGGAATCTCCCTTCCGAATCGCGGCTTTCCACCAGGCCGTCGGTGTAGAGCAGCAACCGGTCGCCGGGCGACCAGGCCGCGCTATACGCGCTGACCTCGTCCTCGTCTATCCCGAGGCCCAACGGCAGGGCGGCCGCGGGCCCAGTGAGCGGCCGCATACCTTCGCAACTGCGCAACAGCAGTGGGTGGTGGCCGCAGTTGACGATCCGCAACCTGCCTGCCCGGCCGATTTCGACCAGCGCGGCGGTGACGAACTCCTCCTCTCCCAGCAGCGGCCGGATGGTGCGGCGCAGCTCAGCACTCACCTGCTCCAGCGTCATGGGCGTGACGGCACTGCGGCGGAAGGCGCTCAGGACCTGCCCGGCGAGCCGGACGGCTTCCAGGCCCTTGCCCCGCACATCGCCGATGATCGCCCGGGTACCACGCGGGGAGGGGATGATCTCGTACAGGTCACCACCGACCGAGGCGTTCTCCGTCGCGGAGCGGTAGCGGGCGGCTATCCCGAGCCCGGCCATCCGCGCAGGCAGCGGCGGAAGCAGCGCCAACTGCGTCGCCTCGGCTATCGCGGTCATCTCCGCCAGCCGCTCTTCACGCCGCCGGCGCACACCCGCCACCCCGACCGCCATGCCGCTTACGGCGCCCACCGCTATCGCCCTGATCCAGAAATTGAGCTCACCCTCGGCGCCGTGCCATACCCCGGACCCGATGGCCAGGCCGACAGCGGCGACCGCGAACGGGGCCGTCCGGCGCTCGTCCAGGACGGCCGCGACGATGAGTGGTGCGAGGGAGAACAGCCCCATCGCGATCACACCCGGCACCGCGTAGTCGATCACACCGAACACCACGAGCCAAAGCGTCGCCGCTGTCAGCACCGCACGCTCGCCCGACCAGCGCCGCCGCCGCGTCACGGACCTGTACCAGCCAGGACGCGCGGTTTCGGCATCGGGCTTATCCGCCGCTACACCCCATCGGGCAGACTGAGACAGAAGTGGCCGGCTCCGGTTTCCACGCAATGCCGTGGACCGCCAGCGGCCATGGCAGGAACTCTACTTGATGGTGGTGATGAGACAGACCGGGCGTCCTGCTGGCCCCGGCGGCGGCGCTCACGCGCCGGGGAGTGACCGGGCCGCGAGCGAGAGCGCGCTGCGGGCTCTCGGGCCGGTCTTCGTGCTCGGCTGCCCACGCTCGGGCACCACGTTGCTGCAACTGATGCTGCATGCCCATCCCCGCATCGCGATCCCTCCCGAGACCAGGTTTCTGCAGGCCATCTACTACACCCGGGCGGGCTTCGGCGACCTGCGCGACCCGGCCCGGCGGCGGGACCTGGCGCAGTTCATCGTCAGCAGGCGCTCGACGCTGTTCGGCGATCTGGGCCTGGACGCCCGGGAGTTGGTGGAGGAGATCGTCGCCGCACCCCCCACGCTCGGTTCGGCCGCCGGGACGGTGTTCCGGGCCTACGCGCGGCGCTTCGGCAAGCCCCGCTGGGGCGACAAGCGGCCCGGCTATTACCAGTTCATCCCGCCACTGCTGCGGATGTTCCCCGGGGCCCAGATCATCCACCTGGTGCGCGACGGCCGTGACTGTGTCGCGTCGCTGAAGCGGATGCCGTGGTTTGACCAGGGGATCTACGGCGCGGTGGCCACCTGGATGGAGGCGATCGGCCAGGCGGGGAACGCCGAGCGCCGGCTGCCCCCGGGCACGCTGCTGCGGGTACGGTACGAAGATCTCGTCGCCGACCCGCCGCGCCTCCTCATGGCCATCTGCGCGTTCCTGGGGGAGGACTATCACCCGGCGATGGCGGCACCGCACGTCATCGCCGGCGAGCTGATCCCGGCGCGGAAGGCCTGGCATCTCGGTACCCGCCAGCCCGTCACCCCAGCCCGGGCCGGCACCTGGCGGTCCGGGCTGGAACCGTGGGAGGCCAGGCTCTGCGAGGCGGTCATGGGACGGCGGCTGCGGTCGCTCGGGTACACCCTGTCGGGCGCGGGGCCGGCCGCACCGCAGCACCTGGCGCGGTTCGCCGGGGTGGCCGCCCGCCGGCTGGCCGCCGACCGTGGCCGCGGCGTGCGCGACTGGTGGCAGCGTGCACATGACTCCCAGCCGCTCGCATGCCTGATTTAATCGCATGGGGCACGAATGAGGGAGCGCTCCATGAGCACCGAACTGTTCACAGAGGAAGGGTCCGCCCAGGTCGTCGCGGCGAGCTTCGCAGCGGCCCCGCCGCGCTTGCGGGAGGTCATGACGAGCCTGGTCGGCCACCTGCATGCCTTCGTCAAGGACGTGGGGCTGACCAGCGCGGAGTGGGAGGCGGCGATCGCCTTCCTCACCGCCACCGGCCAGCGGTGTGACGACGTACGGCAGGAGTTCATCCTGCTCTCGGACGTGCTCGGCGTGTCCATGCTGGTCGAGACGATCAACCACCCGGCCGTCGGCGGGGCGACCGAATCAACGGTCACCGGGCCTTTCCATGTGGTCACCTCGCCACCGCGCGGGCTTGGGGACACGATCGCGGCCGATGTCAGGGGCGAGCCGTGCCTGGTGACCGGCCGGGTGACGGGGGCCGGCGGGGAACCCGTCCCCGGCGCCGGGATCGACGTCTGGCAGGCGTCCCCGGATGGCTTCTATGACGTACAGCAGCCCGGCATCCAGCCGGAGGGCAATCTGCGCGGGCTGTTCACCGCCGATGCCAGCGGCCGTTTCCACTTCATCACCGTCGTGCCGGGGTACTACCCCATCCCCGACGACGGACCGGTCGGCGAACTGCTGCGGACATCCGGCCGGCACCCTTACCGCCCCGCTCACGTTCACCTGGAGGTCAGCGCTGCGGGTTACCGGACCGTCACCACCCACGTGTTCGTGGCCGGCAGCCCCTACCTCGATTCCGATGCCGTCTTCGGTGTCAAGGAGAGCCTGGTGCGGGACTTCGCGGTCACCGACGACCCGGCACTCGCGGCCCGCTGCGGGCTGGCTAATCCATTCCGCCGCGTCGAGGTGGAGATCGTGCTGGTGCCGGAACGGCCCGCCAGCGCTACGGGCATTCCCCCATCAGGCGGGCGAACGGGCTGAGCACCGACGATGAGTGCCGTCGCGCTCACGCTCGTCCTGATAGCCGCGGTGATCCACGCGGTCTGGAACCGGGTACTCCACGGCGCGGACGACCGCCTGGCCGCCGCCACGGTGGGCATGGTGACCGGGGCGGTGCTGCTGCTGCCCGGCACACTCATCTCCCCGCCGCTGCGGGTGTGGCCACTGGTGCTCGCTTCCGGTACCGCCGAGGCTGTTTACCTGGCGTTCCTCTCGGCCGCATACCGCCGCGGGGAATTGTCCTTCACCTACCCGGTCGCCCGGGGCATCGCGCCCTTTCTCGTGACGCTCGGTGGTGCGCTGCTGCTCGCGCAGCCATTGGACGCGGCGCGCGTCGCCGGATCACTGACCCTCGGCGGCGGCCTGGTTGTCATCGCCCGAGCCGGGCTGAAGGTGGGACGCATGATCGCGGTCGGCTTCGCGGTCCTGACGGGGGTGACGATCGCCACCTACTCGGTCATCGACGCGGCGGCGGTGCGGTCCGTCTCGCCGACCGGTTACCTCGGCGCGGTGACCGCGGTGGAAGCGGTGATCCTGCTGATCACGGTCCGGCCCGGATGGTCGCGCGTCCGGGCGTCCGCCCGCGCGGGTGTGGCGGTCGGCGTCGGCTCGCTCGCCGCCTACCTGCTGGTGCTGTTCGCCTTTCAGCGGGCGCCCGCCGCTCCGGTCGCGACCTTGCGGGAACTGTCCATCCTGATCGGCATCCTCATCGCACGCGAACGCGCGGGCCGGTGGGTCTGGCTGGGCGGGGCGCTGTGCGTGCTGGGCGCGGCACTGGTGCTGATCTGAGCCCTGCCGGGCCTGCCGCCAGCGGGCTCAGCTCGAACAGCGCGCCCTCGCACCGGGGGCCGCGCGGCAGTGAACGGCGGGCAGGCTGGGCACCTGCCCGGCCTGCGGAGACGTCCCCGGTCAGGCACCCGCCAGGCGGCGCAGCGGGAACGGCGCGCGGACCCGAAGGTCGACATTGCGGTCAGCTGAGCCGCCCGCACGGCCACTGTCCGCACCGAGCAGGGGGACGTTCGCGGCCAGTTCCCGGTGCAGGGAGGCGAGGTCGTCAACGGTCTCCAATGACAACGGCGACAGCGGGGTGTCGTGATCCACCATCGTGCAGACGATCGCCACCTGCTCGCCCTCGGCCAGCAGTTCGACCACTCTGCTCTGGCAGGGCCAGTCCACGATCGCGGAGGTCGTGACCTCCCAGAAGCCGGTGCCCGGGCGCTGCGGGTCGGGCCGTGGCCGGACCGCGTTGGTGTGGGTGTGGCCGTTCAGCCACAGGACGACGTTTGCGAACCGGTGCAGCAGTGCCACGAGGGCCGGGCCGCCGAGCAGCGGTTCACCCTGCGGGCCAGCGTGGCACACCGAGTTGGTGAGGGTGTCGGTGCCGTGATGAGAGAACACCACGACCAGCCGGTCGTCGTGACCGGTGCGCACCAACTGCCCGTCCGCCGCACGGTAGGCCGAATGCGCCTCGGCCAGGCGCGCCTCCAGCCACCGGGCCTGCTGGGCGTCCAGGCAGCCGGCGGCACCGCCGGCCAGGCAGTTGGTGTCCAGCGCGATCAGCCGCACCGCCGGGGTGTCGTGGACGTAGTAGGCGGTGCCGTCGCGCCTGTTCGCCGCGCTGAAGCCGTGCCCGAACGGCTGCGATCCCGGCCGGAAGTGCGCGTCCACGAATTCGCGCCGCGTGACCGGCCGCCGGCTGGGATCCGGTGTGATCGGCCGGGCTGGGCCGGCCATGAAGGCCTCGGGCCGGTACGTGAACGTCTCCAGAGCACGGTCGTGGTCGAAGGGCTCCGGCCAGCTCACCGGCTTGCGGTCGCCGACCATCGCCGCGGTGATGCCCTCGCTGATCACCCCGACCCCCTGATTCAGCGCCTCGTGGTTGCCGAAGCAGGACAGCCACGGGATACCGAGGCCAACAGCGGTGAAGTCACGGACCGCCCGCTCCAGCAGCCCCGGATGGTGCGGGAACCCGAACTCCCGCCGGAAGATGTCCGCACCGTCCGGCCCGGTCCCCTCCGGTTTCCAGAACACATCCCCGGGCCAGCCGAGAGCCTGCACACCCTCGTAGCCCGGGCCGCCGGAGTTGAGGTGGACGGCACCGCCATCCAGCAGCGCCAGGAACGCCTGCGTCTCATTCCACTGCGCATTGTCGATCGCATCCCCGGTCGTCACCGCCAGGTCCGGGGCCAGCCCACTGACCGGGCCGCGCAGTCCAGCCACGGTGCGGACGGTGGCATCGACCGCATGCGCGGTGAGCGCCTCCTGCGGGCGCTGGACCGGGATGATCTCGGCATAGCGGGGGTCGGCGAACCGGGCGTTCAGGAACTCGAAGCGGGTGGGCGACTGGACGTCGGCGAGTTGCAGGTCGGTGATGTGGACCAGGCACAGCAGCGGCCGGCCGGCCCGGGCCGCCGCGTCCGCGCCCGGGCCCGCCAGGTCAGCCCGGAGCAGATGTGGTTCACCGTCGGTGATCTCGATCCCCCGGTAGGCCCCGGAGGCGCCCCGGCGGAGCGCTGCCCCAGGCCAGAGCCGGCGGGCGGTGGTCAGCGGCGGACGCGGCCCACTCATGCCTCGGGCACGGCCTGGGAATCCTGCGCGACCAGCACCGGGTCCGGCCTGATGGCGAGCGTGACATGGCCGCCGGGCGGCAGGCTGCCGACCTCGGAAGTCGGAAGCTGGGCGAGGACGGTGGTGTCACCGAGATCGACCGAAACGCGGCTGGTGGCACCCAGGAACGTCACGCCGATGACGGAGCCTGCCAGCGCCCCGCCGGCGCCCGCCACGCCCGAGGCCAGCGTGACCGCTTCCGGCCGGACCAGGGCAATCGCCGGCCCGTCCGGAACCGCCTGATCAACCAGCGGGAGCGTCATGCCGCGCACCGTCACCTGGCCACCGCGCACCTCACCCGCAAGCCGGTTGGTCAGGCCGACGAATTCAGCCACGAACGGGGTGGCGGGCCGCGAGTAGACCTCAGTCGGTGGCCCGAGCTGCTCGATGCGGCCCTCCTTCATGACGCCGACCCGGTCGGCGATGGCCAGCGCTTCCTCCTGGTCGTGGGTGACGAACAGGGTGGTGATACCCACCTCGAGCTGGATGCGGCGGATCTGGTCCCGCAACTGGGCCCGCACCTTGGCGTCGAGGGCGGACAGCGGCTCGTCCAGCAGCAGCACGGTGGGCTGGATCGCCAGCGCCCGCGCGAGCGCGACCCGCTGCTGCTGGCCGCCCGAGATCTGGTGGGCATAACGGTCCGCCTGCTGCGTGAGCCCGACCAGTTCCAGCATCTCCAGCGCCCGGCGGTCCCGGCCGGCTCTCGGCGCCCGGCGCAGCCGCAGGCCGAAGGCCACGTTCTCGCGCACGGTCATGTGCGGGAAGAGCGAGTAGGCCTGGAACACCATGCCCATGTCCCGCTTGCTCGCGGGCAAGCGGGTGATATCCCGGCCGCCCACCGTGATCCGGCCCTCGTCGGCGTCCTCCAGGCCGGCCAGCAGCCGCAGGGTGGTGGTCTTGCCGCAGCCGGAGGGCCCGAGCAGGGCCACCAGCTCGCCCGGCTCGATGGTCAGGTCAACGCCGTCGAGCGCGGTCACCGCGCCGTACCGGCGGCGCAGGCCATCGAGGCGGACCCGCACGCCAGCCCGGGTGGGCGCGGCTTGAGCGTCAGTAACCGGGGAAGTCATTTGGCCCACCTTCATCCGCGGCGGCGCCGCCGGCGGCGGCCGACATAGGAGAGGATCATCAGCAGCATGAACGCGAACACCAGCGCCCCGGTCGAGGTGGAGAACAGCACGCCGGCGTTATTGGTGTCGCGGCTGATGTAGTACAGCGCCGTCTGGAGATTGGTGTACAGCAGGGTCACGGCTACGGTGAACTCCCCCAGCACCAGCGCGGTGGTGAGCAGCATCGCGTTCAGCAGCGCCTGCCACATGTTCGGGACGACGATCCGCCAGATCACGGTGAGCCAGCTCGCGCCCAGTGAGCGGGCCGCCTCGGAGAGGGTCTTCAGGTCGACCGCGCCCAGCCCCGCGGCCAGGGCGCGGGAGGAATAGGGCAGGGCGAGTATTCCGTAGACCCAGAAAAGCTGCAGTGCGGACAGGTTGTAGTGCCGGATGTAGTTGTAGATCGGCGCCAGACCGACGACCAGCACAATCGCCGGGATGGTGAGCGGCAGCAGGCACAGGAACTCCACCGCCCGGCTTATCCAGCGCACCCGCAGCTGAATCCAGATCAGCGTGGGCACCACCAGCAGCAATATGACGGCGCAGGTGAGCAGCGCCAGTTCCAGCGTGATCTCGATCGCGCTCAGCAGTCCGGGGTAGGAGGGGATCTGCGTCCACGCCGACAGCGAGAACTGGCCAGGTCTGGTCCCCTCCACCGAGAACCTGGCCATCGCCAGCAGCGGCACCAGGAAGAACAGCCCGAAGACGCAGAAGATCAGGTACCGGAAGGCGTTCAAGCGGTAGCGCTTGGCCCCCCGCATCCCGCGCCGGGTGTCCGGGGCGGTCCCGCTCTGCGCCGCGATCGCGGCCAGCGGTGCTACCGAAGCCATCGCGCCGTCCTCCGCTGCAGCAGCGCGTATCCGGTCATCACGACCGCGACCAGGATGATCATCCCGAGCGCGAGGATCTGCGGCTCATTGGGTGAAGCCAGTCCCACCTCGCTGATGATCGAGGTGTTGATCTGCTGCGGCACCACGTAAGCGATCTGGTTGTCCCAGGCCTGGATGGTGGCGAAGGCGGACAGCGCGTTGGCGAACAGCAGCAGGGTGGCGCCGAAGAAGGCCGGCCTGAGCAGCGGGACACCGACATGCCGCCAGTACTGCCAGGTGGACCCGCCGAGATTGGCGGTGGCTTCCCGCCATTGGATCTTCAGGCCGTCGATGGCAGGCAGGAAGACCACCACCATCAGCGGGATCTGGAAGTACAGGTAGATCAGCCCGATCCCCTGGGGATAGTCGAAATACCAGCTCGCGTGCATGAGGATGCCGGCCGGGCCGACCGTCGCCAGGAACGCGAAGGCGAGCGTCACCCCGCCGAACTGGGCGAGCACCCCGGACCCGGCGATGTACACCCTGCGGATCAGCCCATCCGGATTGCCGGTGGCGATCGCGTAGGCGAGGATCGCGCCGAGCAGGGCGCCCATCACGGCGGTGATCCCGGACAGCTCGATCGAGTTGACGAAGTAGAAGCGCACCGTGGGGCTGACCAGCAGCTTGAGGCCGGACAGCGTCAGGCCCGGGCCGTGCTGGGCGCGGATCGCGCCCCACAGGACGATGCCGGTCGGCAGCAGCAGGAAGACCCCCAGATAGCCCAGGAAGGGGATCACCCCGGCCCAGGCCAGCGGGATCCGGCGCCCGGCCCCGACGGGCCGGGCGCCGGAGGCGCTCATCGCGGGAGCGGACAAGCCGTTACCCGACCGCCTGCGCCCAGTGCGCCGCGAGATAGTTCGCCGCGTTGGTGCTCTGGGCGGAACTCATGAACACAGGTGTCCCGGTCACCGGCGGCAGCTTGGCTGCGGCACCCGAGTTGATGGTGTGGTTGGCCGTCATGGCCGACATCTCGACGGGGCGCGCGCCACCCTCCAGCCAGAGGTTCTGCCCACCGACAGCCGCCTGGGAGTACAGGAACTCCTCCCACAGCCGTGCCGCCGCCGGGTGCGGAGCGTTCTTGTTGATCGCCTGCGCGTAGTAACCGCCCAGGATGGCATTCGGCGGGTCGAACACCTTCCAGTTCGGGTCACCCACGACGCTGGCGGTGTTGAGGTAGTCCCAGTTGATGACGACAGGTGTGGTGCCGGCCTTGACCGTGGCCGAGGTCGCCTGAATGGGCACGAAGTTTCCGGCCTGCTTGAGCTTCTGGAAGAAGCTGACGCCCTGGGCGATGCTGCTCACGCTGCCGCCGTTGGCCAGGCTCGCCATCATGACGCCATTGAGTGCCGCGTTCGCCTGGGTGGGGTTGCCGTTCAGGGCGACCGCACTCTTGAATTTCGGGCCGAGCAGCTGGCTCACCGAAGTGATGGCCCCGAACTTCTTGGAGTCGTAACCCACGGACATGTAGCCGCCGTAGTCCTGGTACCAGAGTCCGTTGGTGGCTTTCTGGGCAGTGGGGATGGAACTCCAGGTGCTCACCTGGTAGGGCGCGAACAGGCTGGTGTTGGCAATTGCGACGGACATGCCGACGTCGACGACGTCGGGTGCGGCGGCTGTCCCGTTCTCCTGCTTGATCGCGTCCACCTCCTCCTGGCTGCTGCCGGAGGGGTTTGCGGAGTTGACCTTGATGCCGTACTTCTGGCTGAAGTCCTTGATGATCGTTCCGTAGTTGGCCCAGGTCGGCGGCAGCGCGATGACGTTGAGGGTGCCCTCCTTCTTGGCCGCCGCGATCAGCTTGGCCATGCCGCCCCCAGCCGCGGCGGATGTCACGGTGGACCAGTTGGTCCCACCGGATGAGCCCGATGAGGGGCTAGCTGAGCATGCCGCCGCCAGCAGGGCCAGCACTGACAGGCCCGCCACAGCGTACCGAGAATGCAGTCTCACGCGAATCCTTCCTACTCGCTTCCCCGTCCCGAACTGCACTGGTGGCCGGCTGGCAGTCGCACGGTGCGACGGCACCCGGGGAGGTTTGCGCCCCCTGCCCAGCGGACAGCGCCGGACGAAACGTCTAAAACGTTTAGCATTCGGTATGCTCACCCACCCCTCAACGGGTGTCAAGGGCAAGGCCCCAGCTTGCGGCTGTATCAGTAATGAATAGTTGGTGACCCGGAGGTTTCGGGTTGCCGCAGGGACGGACGATCGATCAGGGCGACCGGGGCGAAGTAGTCCTGAGCTGGGTCGATGCCGAGCAGCCTGCGCATGACCGCACGGCCGATCTCCTGCCCGTCCATGCGGAGGGTGGCAAGCGGGGGATCCAGGAGTTCGGAGCTCGGCAGGTCGTCGTGGCCCACCACCGAGACATCCGGGCCGACCCGCAAGCCGAGGTCACGGGCAGCCTTGTAGATCGCGAGCGCGGTGTAATCGGAATTGGTGACCACGGCGGTCGGCGCGTCCGGCCGTGCGAGCATCCTGGCCGCCGCCGCGCGGACGTCGGGCAGGTCCAGGCGCGAATACAGGACATGCGGCCGCAGCCCGAGTTCGCGTGCCAGCCGGCGGAAGTGACCCAGCCGGTCGGGGTCCGCCATGAGCGGCCGGGGCGCGGACAGGAAGGCCACCGCGCTATGGCCCAGCGCGGCGATGCGGCGCATCGGCAACTCGACCGCGGCCGCGTTGTCGGGCAGGACCCTGGTGACGCCGGCGATCGTGTCCGCCGCCGCGTTCAGGACGACAACCGGCGCGCCGGGGCGCAGATCCTGCCAGAGCCGCACCGCCTGGCCAGATCCGACCGGGGCTATCGCCAGGCCAGCCAGTCGCTGCGCGGCCATCTCCCGCACGTGATCGGCTTCGCGTTCCAGCGAGTACCGGGAATCGAGCAGGAAGAGGGTCGCCCCGTGCTCGGCGGCCACCTGGCCCGCTCCGCTCAGCACCTCCAGGAAGAACGGGTTCGCCAGGTTGCGCACGACGATCCCGTAACTGCTCGTCCGCCCCCGGCGCAGAGCCTGGGCCTGCGGATTGGCGCGGTACCCCAGATGGGCCGCCACCGCCAGGATCCGCCGCCGGGTGGCAACGGCGACACCTGGCTGGCCGTTCAGGGCAAAACTCGCCGCGGCCACCGAGACCCCGGCCGCCCTGGCCACCTCCCGGATCCCGACCTGCTGGCGTGGCCCCGCCACCTCGTCCGTCATGACCGCCCCTGCCGCGCGAGCTGTGGCCGGGCCGGTCGCGGGTGCTGACCTTACTGCCGGGCGGCCGTTCGTGGTCCACTGTCCCCGACTCGCCCTGGCAAGGCAAGCGCCCTCAGCGAACGCCGCGCGGCCGGAACTGCACGCTGATCCGGGGACCGGTGACTGCGGCCGCTTTGGGCACCGTGTGCTCCCAGGTGCGCTGGCAACTGCCGCCCATGACCAGCAGGTCGCCGTGGCCGAGGTCGTGACGCAGGCTGCCGCCCCCGCCGCGGGGCCGCAGCAGCAGCGCGCGCGGAGTGCCGAGCGAGACGATGGCGACGACGGTGTCGCGGGTCCGGCCGCGGCCGATGGTGTCGCCATGCCAGGCAACACTGTCCCGGCCGTCCCGGTACAGGCACAACCCGGCCGTGGTCAGCGGCTCCCCCAGCATGGGCTGGTAGCGCTCGTTGAGGGCGTCCCTGGCCACCTCAAGTGCCGGATCGGGCAGGGTCTCGCCCGCTTCGTAGAAGCGCAGCAGCCGCGGGGTGTCCACCACCCGTTCGTACATGTGCCGCCGCTCCGCCTGCCAGGGCACGGCCCGCAGCAACCGCCCGAAAAGGGTGTCGGCCCCACTGAGCCAGCCCGGCCGCACCTCGAGCCACGCGCCGCCGCTGAGCTCGACCCGGCGCAGCTCGTGGGCGAGCGGACCGGGAACGGCCGCCTCCCCCATCCCGAACAGCGAACCCTGGAACGGCGCCACCGGTGCGGCCCGGTCTTCCCGGACACCCCTCATTCCCTCATCATAGGCACATCATCAAACCGGTGTTCGATTCCCTGAATCTCCCGGCCCGGCGCCGGCCAGCAGCCGTGACCGGCCCTCGGCCAGGTCGGTGCCGAGGGCGGGTGTCAGCGGATCGAACGGACGCTGGTGGTCATGCGGGCGGCCAGTTCACTGTCGATCTGCCTGGCGGTCTCCCGCAGCTTGGGCAGGAACTCCCGCTCCAGCGTGCGCATCGGCACACGGGCCGCGTGAGCGCTGGCGTTGATGGCGGCCACCACCCTGCGCGAGGCGTCCCGGATCGGCACCGCGATCGACCGGACACCGGCTTCGAGTTCCTGATCAACCGCTGCCCACCCCTGCTCGCGCACGGCTTCCAGCACGGCGCGGAACTCTCCCGGGTCGGTGATCGTGTGCTCGGTCAGCCGGTCCAGGCGGACCCGGCCCAGGTAGGCGTCGACCTCGGCGTCGGGCTGGTGTGCGAGCAGGACCCGGCCCATCGAGGTCGGGTAGGGAGGCAGCCGGGTGCCCACCGTGAGCGCGATGGTCATGATCCGGTTCGCCGAGGCACGCGCCACGTAGACCAGGTCATCGCCGTCCAGCACGCTGACCGAGCAGGACTCATGCAGATCCTCGGCGAGGTCTTCCAGGTGCGGCTGGGCGATCTGGGAGACGCTGAAGGACGACAGATACGCGTACCCCAGCGCGAGGACACGTGGGCGCAGTGAGAACTGCCGGCCGGAACTGCCCACATACCCCAGTTCCTGGAGGGTCAGCAGGAACCGCCGCGCGGCGGCGCGGGTGAGGCCGGTCCGTTCGGCCACCTCCGACAGGGTCAGCGAGGGGTGCTCGGCGGAAAAGCACCGGATGACCGCCAGCCCCCGGTCCAGCGACTGCACGAAGTCGGTGCGCCGCGCCCCCTCGCCGGCCTGCTGTCCCGGCGACCGACGGGAACCACGGGGGCGCGGGCGCTGCGGATCGGGCTCCAGATCCTCCTCCAGCGAGCCCGGCGCGGGCAGGCGTTCCGATGTGTTCACATAGCGAACGATAGCGTGGGCGGGCGAAGTTCACCACGTCGCGCGTCCGGGGCGGCCCCGGAGCGAGTGGGGCATGGCAGTCAGCGCGGGCTCCCAGCCGCCCTTTCCTCCCGCACTCCGCATGTCTGCGTCTGCTGCCGGCCAGTCAGGGGGACTCCGCGCGCCGCCGCGCCACCTCATGCAGGGCTATCCCAGCCGCCACCCCGGCGTTCAGCGACTCACCGGCGATCGGAATCCTCGCCAGCAGGTCGCAGCGCTGGGCGACCAGCCGGGACAGGCCACGGCCCTCGGAGCCGACCAACAGCAGCAGTGGCTCCGATGCCACCGGAAGTGCGCTGATATCCACGCCGCCGCCCGCATCCAGCCCGATCGCGAACACCCCCGCCTCCTGATACGAGGCGATCGCACGGGCGAGATTGGGCGCGAGCGCGACCGGCACCCGCGCCAGCGCCCCAGCTGAGGCTTTCCATGCGCCGGCGGTCACCCGCACTGACCGACGGGACGGGATCAGCACGCCGTGCCCCCCGAACGCCGCCACCGACCGGACGATGGCGCCGAGGTTGCGCGGGTCGGTCACCCCGTCCAGTGCGACCACCAGCGGAGCCTGTCCGGCCGCGCGGGCGGCCGCCGTCAGGTCCTCCGGGTGGGCGTAGTCATAGGGCCTGACCCGCAGCGCCACGCCCTGATGGACCGAGCCACCGGTGATCCGGTCCAGTTCGCCGCGGCCCGCTTCGATCACCGGGCTCCCGGCGTCCGCCGCCAGGGCGATCAGGGCGTGCTCACGCCCGCCACCGTCGGCACGCGGGCCCACGTACAGCGCCCCGGCCGGCACACCGGCGCGCAGCGCCTCGGCCACGGCGTTGCGGCCAGCCACGATTTCCGGCGCGTCACCGGCGCCACGCGCCCGGCCGGAGTCGCTGCCCGGCCGCCCGGCCGGCTCCCCGCGCCTGGCCGGCGGCGTGCCTGGCCGGGCGGTGCCCCCCTCGCGCGCGGCGGCGGCATCGCGGCGCTGAGCCGGGTGGCCGGGGCGAAGGTGGGCGGGCGGTGTCGGGCCCTTGCCTTCCAGCTTGCGGCGGCCGAGGCCACCCGTGCCGGGCCGTGGTTTGCCGGACTTGGTGCGCTCACCGCGGCGCGCGCCTGCCGACCTGTCTCCGGTCATCGCTTCAGCTCCCAGCGCGGGCCATCGGGCGTGTCTTCGATCAGCAGGCCCGCCGTCTTCAGCCGTTCCCTGATCGCGTCGGCCGCATGGTAATCGCGCCGCTCGCGCGTCGCCTCGCGCTGCTCCAGGGCAAGCCGGACAAGGCTGTCGACCACCGGCCGCAGGTCGTCGCCGCCCGCGGCTGACCAGGGCTCGGCCAGCGGATCCAGGCCAAGCGCGCCGAGCATCCCCCGGACGCAGCCGAGTGCCCCACCGGTGGCTCCGATATCCCCTGCCCCGAGCGCGCTGTTGCCTTCCCGGACGGCCTCGTGGACCACGGCCAGTGCCTGGGGCACGCCGAGGTCGTCATCGAGGGCGGCGGCGAAGGCCGCGGGGAGGTCCGCGGCCTTCGTGGGCGTGACTGGCCCGCAATGGCCGCCCGAGCGCTGCGCGGACGCCAGTTCGCTGGCGCGGACCACGAAACCTTCGATCCGCCGGTACGCTGCGACCGCCTCAGCGAGCGCCTCCGGTGAGTACTCGATCGCCGAACGGTAGTGGGCCTGCCCGAGGTAGTAGCGCAACTCCACCGGGCGGACCCGCGTCAGCATCACATGGGCGAGCAGGGAATTGCCCAAAGACTTGCTCATCTTTTCGCCGGCCACGCCGACCAGGCCGTTGTGCATCCAGTAGCGGGCGAATCCGTCACCGGCGGCCCGCGATTGCGCCAGTTCGTTCTCGTGGTGCGGGAAGACCAGGTCCAGCCCACCGCCGTGGATGTCGAAGGCCGGGCCGAGGTACCTGGTGGACATGGCCGAGCACTCCAGGTGCCAGCCCGGCCGACCCGGGCCCCAGGGGGTTTCCCACCAGGGCTCGCCGGGCTTGGCCCCCTTCCACAGGGCGAAGTCCCTCGGGTCCCGTTTGGCATCGTTGCCATCGGTGTCCTCAGCCGGGCGCATGTGCTCGGGCCGCTGGCCGGAGAGGGCTCCATAGTCCGGCCACGACGTGACGTTGAAGTACACGTCACCGCCTGCGGCGTAGGCATGGCCACCCTCGATGAGCCGCCTCATCAGGGCGATCATCTCCGGCACGTGGCCGGTCGCGCGGGGCTCGATGTCGGGCGGCAGGCACCCGAGCGCATCGTAGGCGCGGGCGAAGGCGCGTTCGTTGCGCTGGGCGATCAGCCACCACGGCACGCCCTCGGCGGCCGCGGCCCGGATGATCTTGTCATCGATGTCGGTGACGTTCCGGCAGAAGGTGACCCGGTAGCCGCTCGCGGCAAGCCAGCGCACACAGATGTCGAAATTGACCCCCGAACGGATGTGACCGATGTGCGGCGGCGCCTGCACGGTGGCCCCGCACAGGTACAGTGACGCCTCGCCGGGTTCGAGCGGAACGAATTCCCGGACCGACCGGGCAGCGGTGTCATAGAGCCGAAAGGTCACCGGACCAGGCTACCGCCGGGCGGATGGCGAAAAACGGCTCAGCCGGGGGTGGCACGGGCCCAGCTCCAGGCGTATTCGGGATCCTCGGCTCTGCGAGCCGATGGCCCGAGGTTGAGCGGCCGGAACGTGTCGATCATGACGGCCGTCTCGTCGGTGGCGGTCTTCCCCCGGGCCAGGCCCGCCACCGCGGCCTCCACCGCTCCGGGCTGCGGGCCGTGAGTGAACCCCGCGGGGTGCAGGGTGATCGAGCCGATCCCGACGCCCGAGCCCTGGCGCGCGGTGTAATCGCCGGCCACGTAGAACATCATCTCGTCGGAGTCCACGTTGTGGTGGTAGTAGGGGATCGGCACGGCCTCGGGATCGAAGTCCAGTGGCCGCGGGCAGAACGCGCAGATGACGAAGCCCGGCCCTTCGAAGGTCTGGTGGACGGGCGGTGGCGCGTGGGTGCGCTTCACGACCGGCTCGAAGTCGTCGATGCTGAAGGCGTAGGGGTACAGGCAGCCGTCCCAGCCCACTACGTCGAAGGGGTGGTGGGCGTAGGTGAGACGGGTCAGGCCGGAGCGGGTCCGCACCAGCACCGGCACATCCTCGCCCTCGGTGATCACCGGGCCGTCGGGGCCCCGCAGGTCCCGCTCGCTGTAGGGGGCGTGCTCCAGGAACTGGCCGCAGGCCGACAGGTACCGCCGCGGCGTCCGGATGTGACCGCTGGCCTCGATCGTGAGCGCGCTGACCCGTTCATCCACCGGCACCCAGCGGTGAATGGTGCCGCGGGGCACGATCACGTAGTCACCGGGCCCGGCCGATATCGATCCGTAGACCGATTCGAACACGGCACGGCCCTCGTGCAGATAGACGGCTTGATCGCCGGCCGAATCGCGGTAAAGGCCGGAGTCCGTATCCGCCGTGGCAAAACAGATGCGCACGTCGTCATTGGTGAACAGCAGCTGGCGGCCGGTCACCAGATCCCCGGCCGCCGGCAGGTCGCCGGTGCGCACGTGCCGGGGCAGCAGCGGCTGATTGGGCACGGCTTGCTCTCCCGGCCCCGGCGTAAGGCCCTCGCTCTTGACGATCGCCGACGGCGTGTGGAGGTGGTATAGGAGCGAGGAGTCGGAGGAAAAGCCCTCTTCGCCCATCAGTTCCTCGCGGTAGAAACCGCCCCCGGGCCGCTCGAAACGCACATGCCGCTTGCGTGGGATCTCCCCGGCCCTGCGGTAGTAGGGCATATCGTCTCCTTAACGGCGAAACGTACCCGCGCACATTCCCGGCAGGCCACCGGGCGCCCGCGCCGGCGGCCCGGCTGAGCGGCCGGAACGGGCAATGGGCGCCTACTGTCCCGACTATAGGCGCGTGTGCGCAGCCCCAGCGTCCAGGAAGGATCGCTCCCATGACGGAACTCCCCGCCAAGCGGGGCGCGCGCGCCGGCTACCCGCCCCCCCGGCTCCGGGTGGCCGCGCTGACGGCTGTCATCGTCGGTGTCCTGCTGCTGGCGGCCGCCGCATTCGTGCTGTCCTATTCCGGCATTCACCAGATCGCGCTCAGCTCGGGCGTCACACCGGAGCTTGCCCGGCTTTACCCCGCCATCTTCGATGCCATGCTGGTCATCGCGGGCTCAGCGGCGCTCACGCTGCGCGGGGCAAGCTGGTGGATGCGCTGCTACGTCTGGCTCTCCCTGCTCGTCCTGCTCGGGGCCGTGGCCGGCGGGGACGCCGTGCACGCGATGAACCTGACGCTTCCCCGGGAGCCGTCGAGGGCGGGGGTCGCGGTCACCCCGTGGGTCCTGCTGCTGCTCGGGTTCGGGTTGTGGCTGACGATGCTGCGGCAGGTTCGCCGCCCCCGGCCCGGTGCGCCCGGCGCCACGGCCACTGCCGGCGATGGCGCCACCCTTACCTGGGCGGGCCGGGGCCCGGCTGCAGCGCGGCCGGGCGGGTCACAGGCCACCATCGAGGACCTGCTCGGCCCCCGCGTGGAAGAGCCGGATGGCGAACCGGACACGGCACTGGCGCAGCGCGAAGCTGGTGCTGAGCACACCTACATCGTCCATGAGGACTACCCGGTGGTGATGGTCGGCCGACAGGGCGACGCCGTTCCCGAAGAGGCAGCGGATGGGACCGACGGGGGGCTCGCCGCCGGCGGTGGGCAGGACAGCGGGCAGTCCGCGCCCGTCCCCGGCGCTCCAGCAGCCTTCGACCGCATGCACAGCACACCCACACCGCCGCATCTGGCGGCTCCGCCGGGCTGATCACCGCCCGGCGACGGGTGTTATCAGGGCAACGGCGATCGCGGCGATACCCTCCCCGCGCCCGGTCAGGCCCAGGCCATCAGTGGTGGTGGCCGACAGTGT
The DNA here is from genome assembly GCA_027306495.1 of Actinomycetota bacterium. Taxonomy (GTDB): domain Bacteria; phylum Actinomycetota; class Actinomycetes; order Streptosporangiales; family Streptosporangiaceae; genus DAHUZQ01. The sequence continues at coordinate 29,931 of DAHUZQ010000071.1, forward strand.
GACAACCGCGCCGCCGAGTGCCGCCGAGAGCGCCTGCTGGGCCTGCGAGCGACGGCCGGCTAGCCGGGGCCGGTTCCCGATCACCTGAATCGACACGTTCCCGATGGAAAAGCCCGCTTCGCGCAGGACAGCAGTGGTGTGACCCAGCAGTTCGGCGCCCGAGGCGCCCGCCCAGCGAGGATCGCAGGTACCGAACTGCTCCCCCAGATCGCCGAGTCCGGCGGCGGAAAGCAACGCGTCGCAGGCGGCGTGGGCCGCGACATCGCCGTCGGAATGACCGTCGAGCCCAGTCTCGCCCGGCCACAGCAGACCTGCCAGGTACAGGGGCCGCCCCGGCCGGAACGGGTGGACGTCTACGCCGATGCCCACGCGGGCGCCTTCACCCGCCATGCACGGTTCCCGGGGGTGACAGTGCCCGTCGAGCGGAGCGCTGCTGCGTCAGGAGGTGGCCAGGATCTCGTCGAGGAGGGCCTCTGCCTTGTCCTCGTTCGTCTTCTCGGCCAGCGCGAGTTCGCTGACCAAGATCTGCCGGGCCTTGGCCAGCATGCGCTTCTCGCCGGCCGAGAGCCCACGCTCCTTGTCCCTGCGCCACAGGTCACGGACGACTTCGGCCAGCTTGTTGACATCGCCGGAGTGGAGCTTCTCCAGGTTGGCCTTGTACCGGCGCGACCAGTTGGTCGGCTCTTCGGTGTACGGGGCGCGGAGCACCTCGAACACCCGCTCCAGGCCCTCCTGGCCCACCACGTCGCGGACGCCCACCAACTCGGCATTGTCCGCCGGCACCCGTACTGTCAGGTCACCCTTATCGACCTTCAGCACCAGATAAGTCTTATCCTGGCCCTTGATCGTCCGGGTCTCGATCTCTTCGATGTGAGCAGCCCCATGGTGGGGGTAGACGACCGTGTCGCCGACCTTGAAAGTCATGTGGCACATACCCCTTCCGCTGAGGCCATGTTACCACGCCGCAGGGCACCCATTAGCACTAGTTAAGCGTAAAGGTGCAGGTCAGCGCGCCATTGTATCATCGCGCAATGGGCCTGTGAATCCCCCTGCCGCCGCGTGTCGGATGAACCGCCGGACGGCGGGAGCGGGCACGCGGGGAGGCCGGGAGCGGGCACACGGGGGGCGGTGCAGCACCGGAGCGCGGCGTCGGCTCGGGGAGGCCGGGCGGGCAGCGAAGCCACCCCAGCACACCGATCTGCGGCAGACCACTGTGATCCGCGGCCCAGCCTGATTCATACTGGGGAGCGGGGATGCTCAGCGGCGGAGATGCGCGTGAACGTTGACGGCGACCACGGACAGGACGACTACGGCCTGCCTCCGGTCGATATCGAGATTCCCGATGATGCCCGGGAACTCGATGCAGACGTGCAGGCGTACCACCGGGAACTGCGGGCGCAGCGGCGGATGCGGATCGCGCGGCACATCTGGGCTCCGTTCACCCGCGATGGCCTGGTGATGCCACTGCTGGCCGGCTGCATGGCCCTGACGCTGCTCGCCGGGACGTTGCTCACGATCTTCACCGGCAGCGACGGCATGGCGCTGGTGCCCAGCCAGCCTCACGCGACAGCAGGGCCGGCCCACCACGTGTCGCCGGGCGCGGCTCAGCCTGCCGGTGCGCCCCAGACCCACCCCACGTTCCGCGCGGTGGCCACCGGCCAGCCCGGCGGCCCACTGCCCGATACCCTGGTGACGGTCGGGGGCAAGCCGACCGAGTTGCGTGCCCTGAGCCCGGCTGTGCTGGCGCTCATCCCGCCCGGTTGCCTGTGCGGGTCACGATTGCGCGCCCTGGCCGGGCGGGCTTCCGCCATCGGGGCGCCGGTCTATGTCGTCGGCCTCGACGGAGTCCGGGTCGCCCGCCTGACCAAGCGGCTCGGCCTGCCGGGCTGGCGCGCCGTCGAGGACATCGGCCGCGGCCTCGCGGACTACTATCACCCGGCCGGCCTGACAGCCGTCATCGTCCGGGGCGACGGCACCGTGACCGCGGTTCTGCCAGCGGTGACCGCTCGCGGTGCGATCGAAAAGGCGATGCGGTCGATCACCGTCACCCCGGCTGCCCCGCGCCGGTAGCGAACGACGCCGGCCGCCATATCGACATTGTGAAGGACGCGCGCAGGGGCACCGCGGGTGAGGATACGACTGCCGGGCCGGTGCCATGCTCTGGCGTGCGGAACGGTACGCTGTCGGGCGTCCCGGTGGACATGCGTCTTGATGGCAAGGAGCAGCCGTGATCCTCAGCAACCGCCGCATCCCGCTGTTGCGGGGCTCCCTTGTGGTGGCGGTCGCCGCGCTGATTCCCGCGGTAGCGGGTTGCGCGGCGGGCGCGAACTCTCCGACCCTCCACTGGCATCAGCCCACGCCGGGTGCATCCGTGGTCATCGATAACGTGATCCGGCTCAATAACGTCTTCGTGCTCGGCCCAGCGCCCGCGGCGACGTTCCCGGTCGGCAGCTCCGCCGGCCTCTTCCTTGCCGTCTCCAATGACGGGCGCGCGGATCAGCTCGTGAGGATCACCGCGCCGGGCACGGCCACCTCGGTGCTGCTGCCCGGCAATGGCATCAGCGTCGGGTACCAGCGCACGGTGCTGCTGCAGGGGCCCGCGGCGCAGGTGATCCTGCAGGGACTCACCCGGCCGCTGCACGGCGGCCAGTACGTGCCGATGGTGTTCTACTTCAAGCGCGCGGGTGCGGTTCACCTCAATGTCCCGGTGATGCCGCGGGCCGCCTCCTACGCCACCTACTCACCGGCGCCGGCACCCGCCAGCCCGACTCCGATCCCGAGCGCGACCGCCGCCGGCACACACAAGCCGCGGCACCGGGGCGCCGCTAAGCCGACCCCATCGCCTTCCGGCTGAGCCGCGCCCATCGCCTTCCGGCTGAGCCGCGCCCATCGCCTTCCGGCTGAGCCGAGCCCCGCCCGCCAGCCGGCCAGCATCCGGCCGGTTACTCGGCCGGCTCGAACTTGTAACCAAGCCCGCGCACGGTGATGATGTGCAGGGGGTTCGCGGGGTCGGTTTCGACCTTCGCCCGCAGCCGCTTGATGTGCACGTCCAGGGTCTTGGTGTCGCCCACGTAGTCCGCGCCCCAGACCCGGTCTATGAGCTGCATGCGGGTCAGCACCCGGCCGGAGTTGCGCAGCAGCACCTCCAGCAACTCGAACTCCTTGAGCGGGAACGCGGCCGCCTCGCCGCGCACCGTCACCACGTGCCGGTCCACATCCATCCGGACGGGACCTGATTCCAGCACCAATTCACCGTTGACCTGGCCATCCTCCCCGCGCCGGCGCAGCACCGCCCGCATCCTGGCCACAAGTTCCCGCGAGGAGAACGGCTTGGTGACGTAGTCGTCCGCCCCGAGTTCCAGGCCGACCACCTTGTCGATCTCGCTGTCCTTGGCGGTCAGCATGATCACCGGCACGCTGGAGCGCTCGCGCAGCCTGCGGCACACCTCGCTGCCCGGCAGCCCGGGCAGCATGAGGTCGAGCAGCACCAGGTCGGCACCGTTGCGGTCGAAGATTTCAATCGCGTCCGGACCGGTGGCGCACACGGCCACCTCGAAGCCCTCCCTGCGGAGCATGTAGGAGAGCGCGTCGCTGAACGACTCCTCGTCCTCGACCACCAGTACGCGTGTCATATGTCTGTCTCTCGGGCCATGATGCCGGTGGCCAGACCACCGGCAGGGGACTTGCTCAGCACAGGCATCCGGAGGGTGAAGGTGGAGCCGACCCCCTCCCGGCTCCAGACCGTCACGTTGCCGCCGTGTGCGGCCATCACATGTTTCACGATCGCCAGGCCGAGGCCTGTCCCGCCGGTGGCGCGGGAGCGGGCGGGATCGACCCGGTAGAACCGCTCGAAAATGCGCTCTAGGTCGCGCTCGGGGATGCCAATCCCCTGATCGGCGACGGTGATCTGGGCCGCGTCCGTGCCATCGCGGGCCGCGGTTACGACGACCCGCGTCTTCTCGGGACTGTAGGCGACTGCGTTCTCCAGCAGGTTGCGCAGAGCGGTCACCAGCAGATCCTCATCCCCGAGGACCACCAGGCGCTCATCGCAGCGAGCGGCCAGGTCGATGCCGCGGGCACTGGCCTTCATCCGGCACCGGTCCAGTGCTTCGGCCACCACTTCGTCCAATTGGACCGGGATCGGATCGGGAACGGGCTCCGCCGCCTGGATGCGGGAGAGCGTGATGAGGTCCTGGACCAGGTAGGTCAGCCGGGAGGCCTCCTGCCGCATACGGCCGGAGAACCTGCGCACCGCTTCCGGGTCGTCGGCAGCCTCCTCGACCGTTTCCGCCAGCAGCGCGAGCGCACCGACCGGCGTCTTCAGCTCATGGCTGATGTTGGCGACGAAGTCACGCCGGACTTCCTCGACCCGCCGGCTCTCGGTCTGGTCCTCCGCCAGCAGCAGCACCAGCCCGCCGCCGCCTACCTCAGATCCAAGTGGCGCGACCCGCACGGCGAAACTGGTCCTCCTGCCGCCGAACTTGCTGCCGGAAACCTCGATCTCGCCTTCCCGGATCTCGCCGTCCCGGCGGACCTGGCGTACCAGCGCGAGCAGTTCGCCCACCATCAGTTCATCGCCGTCGACCAGCCCATAGGACCGCGCCGCGGCACTCGCCCGCAGCACCCGGTCATCGTGGTCGAGCACCACGGCCGAGGAGGAGAGCACCGAGAGGACCGATGCCACGCCCGCGGGCAGCCTGGTCGACGGGCGGCGGTGACGGCTTGCTTCCTCCTGGACCCGGCGGGATTTCACCGGGTGGCCCTCAGCGTGCGGCATTCACCGCGCCGATCCGCATCCGATGGCCGCAGGCCGTGCCCATCATCACCTGTCACCTGCACGCTCACGCTCCCGATGGTATGCGCAGACCGAGGCCCGCAAACAGGGTGCGGCGGGCGCACGGGCTGTATTCCTCAGCTATTCACATGGGCTTAAGACCGTGGTAACCAGCGCGGGGTCAGGGCCGCGCGGGCGAACCCGTGCGCCCGGTCACCGGCCCTGGTCGCGGACGGCCGCGGCGGCCGCCACCGCGGCCTGCGGGTCCAGGTACTCCCCGCCCGGCCGCACCGGCCGGAAGGAGCCGTCGAGTTCGTACACCAGCGGGATCCCGGTCGGGATGTTCAATTCGGGGATGTCGGCGTCGCTGATCTGGTCCAGATGCTTGACCAGCGCCCGCAGCGAGTTCCCATGGGCCACGGCCAGTACGGTCTGCCCTGCTGCCAGCGCGGGCACCATGGCGTCGTACCAGTACGGCAGCAGCCTGTTCAGCACGTCCTTCAGGCACTCGGTGCGCGGCATGAGCTCGGGCGGAAGGTGCGCATACCGTGGGTCCGTCACCTGGGACATGGGATCGCCGTCGGGCAGCGGGGGTGGCGGCATGTCGTAGGACCGGCGCCACAGCATGAACTGGCCGTCCCCGAACTCCTGCCGGGTCTGCGCCTTGTTCTTGCCCTGGAGTACGCCGTAGTGCCGCTCATTGAGCCGCCAGGACCGGGCAACCGGGAGCCAGAGCAGCCCAGCCGCTTCCAGCGCGAGGTCGGCTGTCTGGATGGCCCGGGTCAGCACCGAGGTGTGCACCACGGCCGGGTGCAGGCCCGCGTCCCGCAGCAACGTCCCGGATGCCACCGCCTCGGCCCTGCCACGTTCGGTAAGCGGGACGTCCACCCACCCTGTGAACTGGCCGGAGGCGTTCCAGGAACTCTCGCCATGACGGAGCAGCACGAGTGTCGGCATGGCCTGAGCCTATCCAGGCACCGGGATGGGAACAGGATGCAGGATCGCGTGGTTCCTCCTTCGGAGGTGCATGCCTGTGCCGCGACCCTTCCCCCGGCGGATCGCGACGATCAGCGTTCACACTTCACCCCTGGAGCAGCCTGGCACCGGCGACGCCGGCGGACTGAACGTCTACGTCGTCGAGGTGGCGAAGCGCCTGGCTGCGCGGGGGGTGGAGGTGGAGATCTTCACGCGAGCCGTCTCGCGCGATACCCCGCCGATCGCCGAACTCACCCCCGGTGTGCTGGTCCGCCACGTGCCCGCCGGCCCGTTCGAGGAGCTCGACAAGGCGGACCTGCCGAGCCAGTTGTGTCATTTCACCTTTGAGATGCTGCGCACCGAGGCCGGCTATGAGCCCGGCCGGTATGACCTGGTGCATGGTCACTACTGGCTCTCCGGCCAGGTCGGCGCAGTCGCCAAGGAGCGCTGGGGGGTCCCGCTCGTCCAGTCCATGCACACACTCGGAAAGGTCAAGAACGCTGCCCTGGCCACCGGGGAACGGGCTGAGCCGCACATCCGGCTGCGCGGCGAATCCGAGGTGATCACCGCCGCCGACCGGCTGGTCGCCAACACCGATGACGAGGCGCGCCAGCTCGCCGGCCTGTATGGCGCGGACCCGGCCAAGATCTGGACCGTCAACCCCGGCGTCGACCTGCGGGTGTTCCGGCCGGGCGGGATGAGCGCCGCCAGGCGCCGGCTCAGGCTCCCGGCGAGCGGGAACGTGATCGTCTTCGCGGGGCGGATTCAGCCGCTCAAGGGCCCAGACGTGGTCCTGCGCGCCGCGGCTGCCCTCGCCCGGGACAACCCGGGGCTCGCCCGGGCCCTCACGATCGCTTTCGTCGGGGGCCCGAGTGGTGCCGGCCGGGCGGACCCTGACAGGCTCACCGAACTCGCCCGCCACCTCGGGATCGGCGGGCTGGTGCGGCTGGAACCGCCCTGCCCACAGGCCGACCTCGCCGACTGGTACCGGGCGGCGACCCTGGTCATGGTCCCCTCCCATTCGGAATCGTTCGGCCTGGTGGCGGTAGAGGCGCAGGCATGCGGGACTCCGGTGGTCGCGGCCAGCGTCGGCGGCCTGCGCACCGCCGTCCAGAATGGCGTGTCCGGCTTCCTGGTGGATGGCCATGATCCGGACAGGTACGCACGTGTGCTCGCCAGGATCTTCGAGGCACCCCGGTTGCGGGCCAGGCTGGCGGATGGGGCCGTTGCCCACGCCTCGCGGTTCGGGTGGGGGGCGACGGTCGACCGGTTGCTCGCCGTCTACGCCGGGGTGCTCGCCGACCCACCGGCACGCCGGGGCGGGCTGGAGCCGGCCGAGCAGATCGCGAGCTGACAAAATAGCTTTTCATGGGCGCTGAAACCGGGCCCGGCACGCCACTGCCGGATGTGCAGCGGAATGCCGCCAATGCCATCGAGGCGGCCCTCGCCTCGCTCGGGCTGACACCACAGCGCCCACGGCCCGGCAGCTACCTGGTGGCACTGCCCGGCCAGCGCAGGCTGTCCACCATGACCTGGCTCGTCGTGGGTGCGCACAGTGTGCTGGTGGAGGCGTTCTTCTGCCGTCAGCCCGACGAGAATCACGCCCGGTTCTACCGCTTCCTGCTGGAGCGCAACGGGCGCATGTACGGTGTGCACTTCGCCACCGACCCGCAGGGGGACGTCTACCTGGTGGGCAGGCTGGCACTGGCCGCCGCCACGGCCCAGGAGATCGACACGGTGCTGGGCTGTGTGCTCACCTATTCGGACGAGAATTTCAACCCCGCGCTGTCGATTGGCTTCGAATCATCGATCCGCCGCGAATGGGCATGGCGCGTCAAGCGGGGTGAGAGCCTGGCCAATCTGCAGGCGTTCGCGGCCTTCGCTGACCCGGGTGGCCAGGCGGGCTGACCGGTTGCGTGCCCCTCACCGCGCCGGGTAGGGGAACCACGGTCCAAGGATCTGCAGACCGGACATAGGGATCGTGGCGCTGATCGGCACCACCATCAGCCCGTACATGCAGTTGTACGCGGCCTCGGGGGTGGTCGGCAAAGGTGCCGGCGCCGCGGACTACCCCCGCGCCCGGATCGACGCGGTCTCCGGCGCCGTGTTCGCGTGCTGCATTTCGCTCACCATCATCATCGCCACGGCAGCCGCCATTGGCGGGAACGGGCCGCTCAGTTGCGCATCACAAGCGGCGCTGGCACTGCGGCCGGTGGCTGGCCCCGCCGCCGAAGGCCTGTTCGCGGTCGGCCTGATCGGCGCGTCCGCGCTCGCGGGGGCGGTGGTCCCGCTGTCGAGCCGGAGCCTGCCGGGCGATGCCGCGAACGGCCCGGTGTTCCGGGTGGCCGCGACTGTCGTGGTAGCCGGTGTCTCCGGGATGAGCCTGCTGCTGCTGGCCACCACCGTGCTCGGGTCCTTCGGGATCGGCTGACGGCGCTCATCCGCTCCGGCTGGCCTGGAGGAATTCGGTACTGGTCAGTAATCTGGAAGGCAATCTCACACCCGGGAGTTGCCGTGAGCACGTACGACCACTACGCCAACCCCGTCGCACCAGGCACCTGGGACATCCCGGCCACTGGTGCAGCCCGCTTCTCCTGGGAGTACGACGACGGCCGGACCCGCCTGCTCGATCTGTACCAGCGCGGCAAAGACAAGCAGTGGGACGCCACCAAGCGGATCGACTGGGCAGTGCCGGTCAACCCGGCGAACGTGATGGAGATATCGGAGGAGTTCTCACCGATCTACGGCTCGCGGCAGTGGGAGATCCTCAACCAGGCCGAGCGCGATGAACTGGGCCTGCATCTGTCCTCCTGGCTGTTCAGCCAGTTTCTGCACGGCGAGCAGGGCGCGCTGACCGTGGCGGCCCGGATCGTGGAGTCGGTGCCGGACATGGACTCCAAGTTCTACGCGGCGACCCAGGCGATGGATGAGGCCCGGCACGTGGAACTCTTCTCCCGCTTCATGAACGAGAAGGTGGGCCTGTTCTACCCGATGAACGACGACCTGGGCCGACTGCTCGCGGACGCGCTCAGCGATTCCCGGTGGGACCTGCCCTACCTCGGCATGCAGGTGCTGATCGAAGGCCTCGCGCTCGCCGCCTTCGGCGTGCACCGGGACATGGCCCAGAACGCCCTCGTCAAGCAGATGCTCGCCTACGTCATGCAGGACGAGGCCCGGCATGTCGCCTTTGGCAGGCTGGCGCTGCGGGACTACTACAAGGACCTGACCGCCGCAGAACGCGCGGAGCGTGAGGAGTTCGTCATCGAGGGCTGCCACCTCATGCGCAACCGCTTCCGCGCCCAGGAGGTATGGGAGCGGATGGGCTTCGACGTCGAGGAATGCCTCGAATTCACCGAGCACTCCCCGGTTCAGCAGGCGTTCCGCACGCTGCTGTTCAGCCGGATCGTGCCCTGCGTCAATGACATCGGCCTGTGGAGTGAACAGGTGCGGCAGACCTTCGCCGAACTCGGTGTGCTCGATGCCGCCAAGACCGACCTCGAAGCCCTCATGCGCGACGACGAGGAAATCGCCGAACGCCTTGACCAGCAGAAGTACCAAGCCGAGCTGACGGCGCGGCGGTCGGAGGTCGATGCGGCCATCGCGCAGGGCGCCACAGCGGAATAGCCCCCCGCCACGCCCACTGCCGGCCGGGCCGGCCGGGCTGGCCCGATCGAACGCCGCGATCACCAGCCGCCTGATATCCCGCCATCTGGCCATGATCGCCGACGTTGTGTCCCGGTTCGGTGGTCGCACGGGATGATGTGTCGCGGCGAAGGCCAGCCCGCCGACGTGGAAAGCTAACCGGCAGTCCGCCACCGGTGATCGAATGGACGGCGATGGAACCCCTCGACACTCAGGTCCGGTTCCTGCTGGAATCCGACCGTCTCAAGTCGGTGCTGCGGCAGAGCCCCCTGACAGACCGCTCCCGGCGGGAGAACTCCGCCGAGCATTCCTGGCACCTGACGCTCATGGCACTGATACTCGCCGAGCACGCCCCGCCGGGCACCGACCTGGCCAGGGTGCACGCCATGCTGGTCGTCCACGACCTGGTCGAGATCGACGCCGGTGACCTGTTCGTCTACGCCGACCCGCAGGCGCAGCGGCTTCAGGCCGAGCGTGAGCGCGCGGCAGCCGACCGGATCTTCGGGCTGCTGCCAGCCACGCAGGCAGATGCCGCCCGCGCGCTGTGGGATGAGTTCGAGGAACGCCGCACCCCCGAGGCCCGGTTCGCCCGCGCGCTGGACAGGCTCGAGCCCATGCTGATCAACATGGCCACCGGCGGCGGCACCTGGATCGAGCACTCGGTCACCGCTGATCAGGTGCTCGGGAAGGTCAGCCTTATCGAGGACGGCTCCCCGGCACTGGGTGCCTACGCGCGGGAAATGATCGCGCGGGCCGTCGGTCTCGGCTTCCTCCATCCAGCGGCGGGCGCTTCCCCCGGGCAGACCGGGCGACCCGGGCCAGCGGAGCCAGCCAGGTATGCGGCGCCACCTGCCCGGGGGCCCGCATCACCACCTGCCCCGGGGTCCGCATCACCACCTGCCCCGGGGTCCGCATCACCACCTGCCCCGCAGTCCCCGTCGCCGGCGACGCCCGGTGCCCACCCGGCGCTAGAGGACGGCCCGGGCGCTCCAGCGTGACTGCCGCTGCTCGACCGTGAGCGGGATGCCGAAGCACCGGGACAGGTTCGCTTCGGTGAAGACCTCCGGCACGGGGCCCGCAGCGAGGATCGCCCCGCGGCGCAGCAGGATCGCGTGGGTGAAGCCCTCCGGGACCTCCTCAACGTGGTGGGTCACCATGATCATGGTCGGGGAGGTGGCCTGCCCCGCCAGGTAGGCGATGCGCCGCAGCAGATCTTCGCGACCGCCGAGGTCGAGCCCGGCGGCGGGTTCGTCGAGCAGCAGCAGTTCCGGATCGGGCATGAGGGCGCGGGCGATCTGGACGCGCTTGCGCTCACCCTCCGACAGCGTGGAGAACTTCCGGCGTATCAGGTGCGCGCAGCCTAGCGCGTCGAGCAATTCCACGGCCCGGGTGACGTCGGTGGAGTCGTACTCCTCGCGCCATCGGCCCATGATGGCGTATGACGCGGTCAGGACCAGGTCGATGACCTTCTCGGCGGGCGGCACCCGGTCGGCCAGGGCCGCGCTGGCCATGCCGATGCGGGGCCGCAGGTCGAAGATGTCGGTTGCACCGAGTCGCTCCCCGAGGATCTCGGCCTTCCCGTCAGACGGGAAGAGCTGGGTGGCGGCTACCTGGAGCAGGGTGGTCTTGCCGGCGCCGTTCGGCCCGATCACCACCCAGCGCTCGTCATCGTGCACGGTCCAGTTGATGTCACGCAGCAGCAGCGACTCACCACGGCGGATGCCGACGCCGCGCATCCGCACCACTTCGTCGGACATCGCGCACCCTCCCGATCGGCGGCCGAGACTGAACCTATGCCATCACGATCGTGCCAGGCAGCGACAGGGGCCCGCGGGTAGCCCCCTGTCGGGCCCGCCACCGGGCACCTGTAGCGTTTTCAGCGGAGATGAGGAGCACACCGACACCCACGACACTCCTGATCACGCTGACCGGGCGTGACCGGCCCGGCGTGACGTCCAGGCTGTTCGATTCCCTTGCGGTGCACGAAGTGACCGTGCTGGACATGGAGCAGGTGGTGATCCGTGGCCGGCTGATCCTGGGTGTGCTGCTGGACGCGGGAGCAGATCCCGATCTGACCGCTATCCACCGCGCGGTGCGTGCCCTGGCCGACGATCTCGGCCTCGATGCCGAGATCACCACCGGGGCGGGTGAGCCGGCCCGCGGGCGTGGCAACCTGCACGTGACCGTGCTGGGTTCACCGCTCAAGCCGGCGGCGGTCGCGGCCATCACCGGGCACATCGCCGCGGGCGGAGCGAACATCGACCGCATCGACCGCCTCGCCGACCGCCCCGTCACCTGTATCGAGCTCGATGTGTCGGGAGCCGACCCCGACCGGCTCCGGGCGACACTCACCAGCGAGTCCGCACGCCAGGGAGTGGATGTCGCCGTGCAGCGCGGCGGACTGCACCGCCGGGCGATGCGGCTCATCGTGATGGACGTGGACTCCACCCTCATCGCCGGGGAAGTCATCGACCTGCTCGCCGCCCGGGCCGGCTGTGCCGAGCAGGTCGAGAAGATCACGGCTGCCACCATGCGCGGCGAGGTCGAGTTCGTTGCTTCGCTGCGCGAGCGGGTCGCCATGCTGGCCGGGCTGGCGGAGTCGGTGGTGGACGATGTCTACGCCGAGCTCCGGCTCGCGCCGGGCGCCCGCACCCTGGTGCGGACACTGCGCCGGCTCGGTTTCCGCTGCGGGGTCGTCAGCGGCGGCTTCAGCCAGATCACCGACGCCCTGGTGGGCGACCTGAACCTCGACTACGCGGCCGCCAACACCCTGGAGATCAGCGATGGCAAGCTGACCGGCCGGCTGGTCGGGCCCGTGATCGACCGGGCCGGGAAGGCGACCGCGCTGCGCAGATTCGCCGCGGAAGCCGGTGTCCCGCTCAGCCAAACCGTCGCGGTCGGCGACGGCGCCAACGACCTGGACATGCTCGCCGCCGCGGGGCTCGGGATCGCCTTCAACGCCAAGCCGGCCGTCCGCCAGGCCGCGGACGCGGCCGTCAGCGTCCCCTCTCTCGACACCGTCCTGTACCGGCTGGGAGTGTCGCGGCAGGAGGTCGAGGACGCGGACGCGGGGGGGCTGGGCCCGCCCGGCTGAGCCGCCCGGCCATGTGAGCCGCCCGGCCATGTGAGCCGGCATGGCGAACACCCGCACTGCCGGGCGGGCGGGCGGTTTGCGGCGGCCCGCCTCAATCGCCTGGAGTCCACAGACTGATCAGGTCACCGCGTCCGGGCGCGGCGTCGCGCCAGGACCCGGGCAGTCGCACCGCCGCCAGGGCCGCGGTGGGAAACGCCGCTACGTGTGCCCCTGTGAGATCCATCACAAGGTCGTGGACCGCGGGATTGTGGCCCACCAGCAGGACCATTTGGGACTCGTCGGCGGCCTCCCGGACGACGGCCAGCAGGCCGTCAGATCCTGCCCGGTACAGCCGCGGCTCGAAGCTCACCACCGCCCGCTGCCCCGCCTCCCCCAGCACCGCCCGGACCTGCTCCCAGGTCTGCCGCGTGCGCACCGCCGCTGAACAGTGGACGCTCGTGGGGATCAGGCCGTTCCCCAGCAAGTGTGCTCCGGCGGCAGCGGCGGCCCGGCGGCCCCGCCCGGTCAGCGGGCGCTGATCGTCCTGGCAGGCCGGTTCGCGCGCGGCCTTGGCGTGTCGCAGGACCAGCAGGAGATGAGTGGCGGCCATCGCCCAGACGGCTCCTTCCCCAGCGCGGCTGCCGTGCCGCCCCCGGGCCGTGCCAGATGGTGGCTGCGGCCCCCTGGGGACCCGCAGCCACCATGCTCACGTCACCGGCAGCCAGCGGGCACCACCGCCCGCTGGCGTGCCCGCCACGGCCGACCGTCCTGCCCCCGGCCGGGGCGGGCCGGACGGGCGGGATG
>DAHUZQ010000019.1 GCA_027306495.1 Actinomycetota bacterium
GGCGACTTCCTGATCGTCGGCCTCGACAGCGACGAAAAGATCCGTGCCCGCAAGGGACCGCACCGGCCGGCCGTTCCGCAGATGGAACGCCTGCGCATGGTCACCCATCAGCGCGGGGTCGGGCTGGTCACTCTCAAGGACCGCGACGACGAGCGGTGGAAGCTGATCAAGGCCATCCGGCCGGATGTGCTGGTCGCGACCGCCGACACCTACACCCCTACCGACATCGCCGAACTCACCCGAGACCACTGCGGGCGGGTGGAGGTGCTGGAGCGGATGGCGACTGTCAGCACCTCCGCCCGGCTGCGCCGCATCCAGCTCGGCCTGCCGGAGCCGGAGCAGGAGTGAAGCAGGTACTTCTCTACCTGCCGGTCATCCACGCCGGGTACGAGGAGTTCCTGCTCCGGCACCCCGACGCGAACGAGATCCTGCTGCTCGGGCGGGGGTTCCAGCACCAGTACCGGGAACTGGCCAAGGATATCCGGGCGCTCGACCCGCAGCGGGCCGCCGTGCATGTGGCCCTGATCGCCCCCCGGGCGCGGGTCCGGGTCATCGAGCCAGCCGACCTGCCCGCAGCGGTCACGGCCGACCTGCTGGTCCTGCCCGAGGAGGACCTCATCCGTGACCTGGTCGCCCACCACGCCCTGGCATCCGGCCGTGACCTGCGGTGGGAACGCACGTTCCTGCGCTGGGACCGCGAGTGGGCCACGCAGCTGACCCCGGTGCACTTCGACGGCGAGATCACCGCCGATGTCGCGGCGCGGACACTGTTCGCCGGCGCGGTCCAGGCGGCCGGGCACAGTTCCGACTGGTGGCGCCAGGTCGGAGCGGTGGCGGCCCGCGACGGCCAGGTGATCAGCACGGCCTGGAACCGTCACCTGCCCACCGACTACACCCCCTATATCGATGGCGACCCGCGCGACGCGTTCGCCCGGGGAGTGCGGGCCGATCTGTCCACCGCCATCCACGCGGAAGCGTCCGTGATCGGCCAGGCGGCCCGGGCGGGCATCTCGCTGGCGGACGCCGACCTGTTCACGACCACCTTCCCGTGCCCGGCGTGCGCGTACCTGATCGCTGAGGCCGGGTTCGCCACTTGCCTGTTCGCCGGGCCGTACTCGGTGCTCGACGGGGAACGGGTGCTCCGCGCGGCGGGGGTGCGGTTGGTCTGGGTCGATGTCCGGCCACCCGGCCTCACACCGCCAGTGGTCAGCGATCAGCCGGGCGGGAACTGAAGCACATCCGCACCCGAATCGTCGCCGCCAGTGGTCAGCGATCAGCCGGCCGGGAACTGAAGCGCATCCGCACCGGCGGCGCACCGGGGTCGTCTTCCTCACCCACCAGCAGATGCGCGTGCACATGGCTGATCGTCGCGCCCGTGAAGCGGCAGTCCCCATTCCTCACCCCGAGCCCGTAGTGGGTGATTCCCTGCGACTCCACCACCGCCCGCAGCGCGACCCAGAAATCGGCCAGTGCCGGCCCGGGCAGCTCAAGCAGGCCGGTGGCGTGCAGGCGGGGTACCAGCAGCAGGTGCAGGCTGGTGCCGGGATAAGGAAACTCGTTCGGCGTGACGCTCCAGTGCTCGGTCGCCAGCAGCACCTGCTGACCCGGGCTGGCGGCCAGGCCCTCGGGACAGAACAGGCAGACCCCGGCGGCCTCAAGCCGCTCCATCTCCGCCCGCTGCCGCTCGGTGCGGACATTCCCGAAGCAGTACAGGCTCATTCCCCCACCCGCCGGTAGTCCAGGAACGAGAAGCCACCGGCCGGCCACTCCCCCGCCACCTGCTCCTGCGCGCAGAGCACGAAGCCATCCAGCCAGCCGGGTGGCATCCGGGTGTCGCCGGCTATCTCGTGGGGGACCCGGGTGAGATAGATGCGGTCGGCCACCGGCAGCGCCTGCGCGTACACGCAGGCTCCGCCGATCACGAAGTACTCACCCCGCCCGGCCGCGCGGCTGAACTCGGCCGCGAGCCGGAAGGCCCGTTCGATGCAATCCGCGTGCACCACCGAGGCGGCGGGCCCGGCAAGCGGACGGTGGGACACCACTACGCTGGTGCGGCCGGGCAGCGGGTGGCCCAGCCGGGCGAGGATCGACTCGTGGGTCCGGCGGCCCATCACCAGGACGTGGCCCATGGTGATCGACCGGAACCGGCGCAGGTCCGCTGGCAGATGCCAGGGCAGCCCACCATCGCGCCCGATCACATCGTTCGCGGCCGCCGCCACGATCAGCGAGACGGTCACGGGGCGACCGGGATGGCCGGGATCGCGGGATGCGGATCGTAGTCCTCGAGACTGAAGTGCTCCGCCCGGAAGTCGTGGATATCGCTGACCCGGGCACCTGCCTCGTTGATCCGGACGGTGGGCAGCCCGCGGGCGGCCCGCCCGGCCATCACCCGGGCGGCTTCCACCTGGTCGGCGTAGATGTGGGCGTCCGAGATCGTGTGGTAATAGGTGACCGCCGGGATCCCCGTCAGATGTTCCAGCATGAGCAGCAGCGCCGCGTACTGGATCATGTTGGCCGGGACACCCACCGGCACGTCCCCCGACCGCTGGAACATGTGCAGATGCAGGCCGCCGGCCAGCACCCGGACATGCACCCAGCCGTGGCACGGCGCGATCGTGCTGCGCGGCGTCTTGCCGGCGCCACGTGCCTGGTACTGCGGGATCCAGGGCGAGACGAAGTGCGTCCGGTCGCCGGGCAGTTCGGCGAGCTGTTCCAGCAGATGAGCGAACTGGTCGAACCCCGGGCCCTCGGCGGTCGGGAAGCGCCGGAAGGCACCACCGTAGGAGCCGGGTCCAAGGTCACCCGGCGGCAGGCCCCGCTTGGACGTCTTGTCCGGCGTCGCCCACGGATCCCACCAGTCACAGCCGAACTCGGCTAGTTCCGACAGGGTGGTGGCGCCGTTGATGAAGGCGCACAACTCGCCGATCGGCTTGCGCCAGAACGAGCGCACACTGCGCTCGGTGATGACCGGGAAGCCATTGGCGAGGTCGAACCGCATGGTCTGCTGCATCAGGGTGAGCGCCTGCGGGCCCTGCCGGGTGGGCACCGCCACCCCGTCGGCCAGGATGCGCGCCAGCAGGTCCCGGTACTGGGAGTCGGGCGCCCGCTCCCCCGCCGGACGGTAGCGCATGGCTCACCTCCTCCTCGGCGGATACGCCAGGCACCTTACCTGGTCGTGCCGCGCCGCAGTGGCCGCGCCCGGAGGTGGCGGCACCCGAATGCACATCCCATTCCAGCTGCGTTTATGACGATTTATCGCGGTTATCGTGCGGCTCGCCCGCCACCTGCACCGGGCGGGCTGACCCGCGGCAGCTGGCTTGCGGCCCTGGCCCGGGCCAGGCGCAGCACGTTGCCGACGATCTGGTGGCCGATATCACCCGCGGCGGTCAGGATCGACTCGGGGTGGAATTGGACCGCCCAGCGGCCGGCCTCCTCGTCCTCGATCGCCATCACCACCTGGCCGGCGGTCACCGCGGTCACCTGGAAGCCACCCTTGACCTGATCGGGGACGGCATACAGCGAGTGGTATCGGGCGGCGGTGAACTCGGCCGGGAGCCCGGTGAGCAACCCGCCGCTGCTGTGCCTGCCGTCAGCCACCGGGCCACCCTCGCGGCCACGCCCACCCTCGCGGACCCGTCCGCCCTCCGACGCCGGGCCGGCCGCCCAGCCGGCCGGCCCGGTCCGCATGATCTGGCTCGGCTTGCCGTGCACCGGTTCGGGCAGCAACCCCAGTTCGCCACCGGCGTGCTCGACCATCGCCTGCAGGCCCAGGCACACCCCGAACGCGGGCAGCCCACGGGCGTCGAGTTCGGACAGCAGCCGCCCGCAGTCGAAGTCGCCGGGCCGTCCCGGTCCGGGTGAGAGCACCACCAAGTCCGGGCGGTGCTCATCGAGCACGGCGGCGGGCAGGCCCGCCCGCAAGGTCCGGACCTGCGCACCCTGCTCCCGGAAGTATCCGGCCAGGGTATGGACGAAGGAGTCCTGGTGGTCCACGATCAGCACGCGCATCCCAGCGCCCGGCGGGGCGGGCGCACCGGCCCGAGGGGAATCCTGGCCGACGGCCCGGCGCGGGCCACCCGGACCGCCGGCGTGCTCGCCGGTGGGACGGCCGGACTGGTGGCCAGCCGTTTCCGCGAGGGTCTCCAGCAGGGCTCTCGCCTTGAGTTCGGTCTCCCGCTCCTCGGCGGCGGGATCGGAGTCGAACATCAGCGTGGCGCCTGCCCGGACAGTGGCGACGCCCGCGCGGATGTGAGCTGTGCGCAGGGTCAGCCCGGTGTTCATCGACCCGTTGAAGCCGATCATCCCGACCGCCCCGCCGTACCACCGCCGGGGCACCGGCTCGTGGTCCTCGATGAACTGCATGGCCCACGCCTTCGGCGCCCCGGTGACGGTGACCGCCCACATGTGCGTGAGAAAGGCGTCCAGCGCGTCGAGTCCGGGCCGCAGCCGGCCTTCGATGTGGTCGACGGTGTGAATGACCCGGCTGTACATCTCGATCTGCCGCCGGCCGATGACCTTGACGCTGCCCGGCGTGCACACCCGTGACTTGTCGTTGCGGTCCACGTCCGTGCACATGGTGAGCTCGGACTCGTCCTTCGCCGAGTTGAGCAGTACCCGGATGTTCGCCGCGTCTTCCAGCGGGTCGGCGCCACGGGCGATCGTTCCCGAGATGGGGCAGGTCTCCACCCGGTCGCCGCTCACCCGGACGTACATCTCGGGTGAGGCTCCCGCGAGGGATTCCCCCCCGCCGAGGTTGAAGAAGAACTCATAGGGAGCCGGATTGCGCTGGCGCAGGCGCTGGAAGAATGCCGCCGGCGAAGGGCACAGCGCATGGAACGCCTGGCTGGGCACCACCTCGAAAAGTTCTCCCCGGCTGAACTTCCCCTTCGCCAGTTCGACCACCCGCGCGTAGGAACCCGCCTGCGGGCCCGGCGGCAGGTCGGGCGGCCCGGGCCGGTGTGCGCCCGCCGGGGCCGGGGCTGTGCCCGCCGGGGCGGGGCGAGTCTGGCGGGAGAGCCCGCGAGTGCCGACGCCAGCGACCCCGAACTCGTAGCGGTGGCGCTGCGCCATCTCCCGCTTGCGGTCGAACACGTACAGCTCATCCGGTAGATGCAGGACGAGGTCACGGTGACCGGGCTCGTGCTGGTGGCGCTGGGTGACCGGCTCGAACTGGAACGCCAGGTCGTATCCGAACGCGCCATACAGGCCAAGGTGCGGATCGGCGCAGGCAAAGGCGCGCAGCACTTCCCGCAGAGCCGAGAACACCGTGGGGCGGCGGCTGCGGTCCTCCTCGTCGAGCAGGCCGGCGGCCTCGGGGATCTGGACGGCTACGCAGGGCAGATCAGGCTCCGCGGCGGCCCCGTGCCCGCCAGGGCCGCCAGCCGGGCCGCCCGGGACCGCGGTCCCCGCCCGCGCCAGCGCGGCGGCGAGCACGGGCAGCACCACCGCGCCGCGGTGATTCAGCGCGCGGGCCTCGATCCTGCGGCCGCTGGCCGTGATCTCCACGCACGGATCCACATAGGCCAGGTGCCAGCGGCTGTACCGGCCCGGGTACTCCATGCCCGAACTGAGCACCCCGCCCCGGCGCTGATCCACCAGCGCGCAGACGTCATCGAGCCGGTCCGGGTGCAGCGGCTCGGTGATGCGGGTGACGTGCACGCCACCCGCCGTGGTGAACTCCTCCATTGCCGGGTCCACTGATGCTCCCTCGGTCGGGCCCGGCGGCCGCCGAAACGCCAGAAGCGACCGCCGTTGCCGGGCGGTCGCTTCTGGATGTGCGCTGCGCGCGAACCAGTCACCGCCTTACCGGCGGCGCCACCACTGGACCGGGCTGGTTCGCATGCGGGGAGCTTAGCAGCCTCACCCGAGGCTGAACACTACGGTCACACTCACGCTGACCGACTGGGTGCCCGCTGAGACCGGCACTCCCGCGGACTTGGCGATGGCATTGGCGAAGATCGGGACCAGTTGCTGCGGCGCCTGCTCCGACAGGCTCACCACCGGGCCGAGCGGGACACCGAGCGCGCGGGCATAGGCACCCGCCTTCGCCTTGGCGTCGGCGACGGCCCTGGCGCGGGCGCTTTGCATCAGTGGGCCGCTATCGGAGAGGTTCAGCGAGACCCCATCCACGGTGGTCGCGTTGCCACCGGCATGGACGGCCCTGTTGATCTGGGTGCCCGCATCGCTGAGGTTGGTGAGCGTCACGCTGATGGACTCGTTGACGCCGTAACCGGTGGGCGTGCCGGACCGGCCGTAGTTGGGCTGGATGGAAAGGCCCGATGTCTGGATGTCACTGGCCTGCACACCGTTGGTTTCCAGGGAACGGGTCACAGCACGCACGGCTTGGTTGGCCTGCGCCAGGGCGGTGGACACGGAGGCCGCGTTGGTCTGCACGCCCATCGACAGCTTGAGCTGGTTGGGGGTTCCGGACACCCTGCCGGTGCCGGTGACGGTGATGCGGGCGCCGGAGGCGCCCGGCGTCGAGGCGGTAGCCGCTGGTGCGCCCGCGCCCGCCCCCAGTGCGAACGCGCCGGCGGCCAGCGCGGCCACCACGGTCCCGGCCCCGATCAGGCGCCGGGTCTGACTCGCTGAGATGGGCATGGCAGTCACTCCTCAGGTGGGTTGGCCACCGTTTGGACGTCACGAGCCGCCGCCCGGTTCCCCACCCATACAGCCCGCTTCTCCCGGGTCTCCGCTTCGGCGATGGCGGAGCGGGAGAGCACGGCGATGCCAGTGATGGCAACCACGGCGCCGGCCAGTTGGACTGTCAGGCCGGGCGCGGAGGATGCCAGCCGCTCACCGAACACCGTCGCGCCGATGATCACCGCGCTCACCGGTTCCAGGGTATCGATCACCGGCAGGCTCACCACCAGCGCCCCCGCCCCGAAGGCGCTCTGCCCGAAAAGCGCTCCCAGCAGTGCGGCGGCGATCAGGACATAGGGCTCCCAGTGGGTGACCACCCCCAGCCCCTGCCGCGCCATGATGCCCACCGTGCTCTTGGCCAGCGCGTCCACCAGGCCGTAGACGGCCCCGGCCGCTACCGCCAGCCAGGCCACCCGGGCCCGGCCCCGCACCCGGGCCGATATGACAGCCGTCAGCGCGGCCAGTGCCCCGACCGCCAGGAACACCGGAGCCCAGGCCAGTGCGCCAGGCACCCGCGTGCTGTGGTTGTGAGGCAGCGTGGCCAGGAAGGCCACGATCCCACCGGTCACGGCCAGCACGCCCGCCACCTCCCGCCAGCTGAGCGGATGGCGGTGGCGGCGGGCGATCAGCGGCAGCGCGAAGAGCACATCAGTCGCCGCCAGTGGCTGGACCAGCGTGAGCGGGCCGAAGGCCAGCGCCACTCCCTGGAGCCCGAACGAGAACGCGTTCAGCCCGACTCCGCCCAGCCACCGGGGACGGCGGGCCAACTGGACCAGCAGCCGGGGGTCCAGCGCCCGCTGGCCCGCCTCCCGCGCCGCCCGTTGCTGCACCAGCGATCCCAGCGCGAAGCAGCATGCCGCCATCAGCGCGAACACGACTGCGAGGGCGGTCGCCATGGGAGCCGACACCTCCCGGTTCGCAGCCTGCTGGTCCTCACGGGCCCTTCGTCGTGCCCCCTGGTCCCGGAACGTCCCTATCCAGACACCCGTTCTCGTGCCAGTCTGCTGGTATGAGCGCGAGATTTCCGCACCGCAAAGCCGCCGGGGCTGTGACGCAGCCCCACGCGCCAACAACGCCCGAGGCAGTCTCCGGGCCGGCACCACTGTTGCGGGACGACTCCACCCCCGTGCCCAGCCGTGCCTGCTGCTGTCCGGCACGGCCACTGGTGAGGGCCATCATCCCGGCTGGCGGAGCACACCCAGAGCCGGTCGACCTGTGGCTATGTGGCCATCACTGGCGTGCTTCGGCCGAAGCGCTCGCCGGGGCCGGGGCCACTATTTACGACGTGTCGACCCCCTCCCTGCCGGTGGCCGAGTTCCGGGAAAACGCCACCGTCTAGCAGTACCCACCAGCTTCGGAGCAAATCAGGCAGCCGGCGACGGGGGTCCGGGACGGTCAGACGTCGGCCCAGGTACCGGTCCCGGCTTCGACAGCCACGCAGCGGTCATGTGCGACGGCGGCCAGGTCCTCCACCCCGAGCCCGAGGGATTCGAAGAGGGATCTCGCTGTCATCCCGCCGCCCCGGCCGGGGCGGCCCCACCGGCCGCCGTGCCCAGCAGGTGGGCCCGCACCGGGTCCTGGTTGGCCAGCACCTGGTCCTGTACCGCCAGATGCTGCTGGATCTGCATCGCTTCGTGGAGCAGCGCCTCAGCGTCGCGGTAGGTCTGCTCCGAACGGAGGTCAGCGGCCTGTGCCTGCAGGTTCTGGCCGACGATGATCACGGGGAGCAGCACAAGCTGCAGGAAGTTGGAGGAGAGCCAGGCGACGATGATGGTCGGGTTGTGGCTGATGATCGCCGAGGGCAGGCTGATCATGGCGACGATGCCGAAGACGTAGGCGCAGATCATCGTGCCGACCGCGGTGGTGATGACCAGGCCGATACGGCCGTTGATCCCCACCCGGCCCTGGTTGACCGTCGCCGGGCCGGGCGCCTGCCCGGCGAGGCGCTTGATCGTGTGCGGATGCGGGACGTGCTCGAACGTCGCCATGGTGGCCTCCGGGGTGAGCGGCCGGGAGCGGCCGGGCCGTGACATCAGCCGGTATCGAGTGATACCAGTGATCGGCGGCCCGCAGGAAGCCCCCGGCTCGTGCGAGTCCACCGTGGCTCGGCCCGGCCGGTAAAGCGGCCGGGCGATGCGGGGCTATCCCGGCCCGGACCCTGCCGGGCGATGCGGGGCTATCCCGGCCCGGACCCTGCCGGTCCGCGGGGCTATCCCGGCCCGGACCCTGCCGGTCCGCGGGGATAGGGCCGGTCCTGGTAGCTCTGGTCGGTGCGGTACGGGTCGGTGCCGTACTGGTCATCGCGTGGCGGCGGTGGCGGTGGTGGCGGTGACGGCGGCGCTGGCGGTGGGTATGACCGGTGCCTGCCGCGTGCCCAGGGCATCCACACGCCGATCCAGATCACCAGGCCCAGCCCGCCGACGGCCATCAGGATGTCACCGACGATCCGCAGGTTCACACCGTCAGCGACCACCGTGGTGATGGCGAATCTGAGGATGGCCCCGGCCGCGAGCAAAAGCAGAGCCACACCGATAGTCATGCCGCTCCTTCCGGGAGGGGGGAACGTCCCTCCAAGGAGGCGGAAACCGGGCTCCCATTCCCTGTTTCCCGCGAGGCGGTTGCGCAAACCCGGCGGAGATGGCGCGTTGACACCCTGCTTTGCAATCACCTAGATTCGCCCCTGTTCGGGTGCAGAACCTACGTTCGCCAGCCGCACGTTCACTTTCCGGAACGAGGAGCAGCCGTGGCATTCCTGGATGAGTCACTCTGGCGGGGGACGATCTACTCGGGCGGCTGGAAGCAGGCGTCGGCGCACGCACCGGTGAGCGAACCCGCGACCGGTGGGGTGCTCGGCCAGATGGGCGTCGCCACCACCGCCGACGTGGCCGCTGCCAGCGCACTCGCGGTAGCCGCGCAGCCCGCCTGGGCTGCCATGCCCCACACCGAGCGGTCGGCGATCCTGCGGCGGGCCGGCGACATCTGGAAGGCCAACGCCGCCGAGATCGAGCAGTGGAGCATCCGTGAGGGTGGCAAGATCGGCCCGGCGGCGCAGTTCGAGACCCACGTGGCCACCGAAGAGGTCTACGAGGCCGCGACACTCCCCTCCCGGCCCTACGGCGACCTGCTGCCGAGCGAGCAGCCACACCTGAGCTTCGTCGAACGGGTGCCGGTCGGTGTGGTGGGCGTGATCGCGCCCTTCAACTTCCCCCAGATCCTGGCGATCCGGTCGGTGGCGCCCGCACTGGCGCTCGGCAACGCCGTGATACTCAAGCCCGATCCCAGGACGGCCGTCTGCGGCGGGTTCGCCCTGGCGAGGATCTTCGAGGAAGCGGGCCTGCCCGACGGCCTGCTGCACGTGCTGCCGGGTGGGCCGGAGATCGGTGAAGCGGTCATCACCGACCCCGGAGTGCGGGTGATCTCCTTCACCGGATCGACGGCGGTCGGCCGCCGCGTGGGCCAGCTTGCGGCCGAGCATCTCAAGCGGTGCCATCTCGAACTCGGCGGCAACTCAGCGCTCATCGTGATGGACGACGCCGACCTGGACCGGGCGGCCTCCGCCGGGGCCTGGGGATCGTTCCTGCACCAGGGCCAGATCTGCATGACGACCGGGCGTCACCTGGTGCACGAGGCCATCTACAACGACTACGTGGCCGCCCTGTCGGCCAAGGCCGAGCACCTGCCGGTGGGAGACCCGGCCAGCGGGCAGGTCGCGCTCGGCCCGATCATCGATGAACGCCAGCGCGACAAGGTCCACCACCTGGTCACCTCGTCGGTGGACGCGGGTGCCCGGCTCGCGGCGGGCGGGACCTATGAGGGGCTGTTCTACAAGCCGACCGTGCTCGCGGAGGTCGCACCGACGATGCCCGCGTACGCCAGCGAGGTTTTCGGCCCGGTCGCCCCGGTGGTGCGGTTCTCGACCGTGGACGAAGCCGCCAAGCTGGCCGCGGACTCCGAGTACGGGCTCTCGCTCGGCATCCTCACCGCCGATGTCATGAAGGGCCTGGACCTGGCCAGGCGGATCCCCACCGGGATCGTGCACATCAACGACCAGACCGTCGATGACGCACCCAACACCCCGTTCGGCGGGATCGGCGCCTCGGGGACGGGCGCACGGTTCGGCGGCACCGCGAA
>DAHUZQ010000024.1 GCA_027306495.1 Actinomycetota bacterium
CTGGTTCGCCTCGGCGTGGTCGTGGCTGAAATCGAACGGCTACACCTCGAGTAAAGCGTGCTGCTTCCTCACCTACTGGAACGATGTCGGGATTGAGTCCGGCAACTGGATCTCCGACGACTGGGCCACGATCGACGTGCTGCAGGGCATTTTCGCCGACGCGGCGTCGTCGTGAGCTCTGGTAATGCTGTCTTTGCCCCGGGCGACCGCTGGTTGCGTGATCTGAGGAGGAAGGCGATGGCTGAAGGCTCCGGTAGCAGCGGCTCGGGCAACGCGCCCCGGCGGTCCCGCCGCGCGGTCTTGGGGGCGGCTGCCGCGGTGGGCATGTTTGCCCCCGTCGCCCCCGCGATGCGGGGGACGCGAACGGGGGGGCGTCAGCCGGATGCCCGGATCCACCCGGCTGCGCCCGGAACGGGGCGGGCGGGTGGTGCGGCGGGGGCCGCGCGGGCCGAGGGCGAGGTGTGGGGGACCAGTCGTTCGGGGCGGGGGGCGGGAGTGCGTGGCAATGGCCGGTGGGGCGTTGTCGGGGAAGGAACGCACACCGGTGTCGGCGGGGATGGTTTCATCGGCGTCCGGGGTGCCACCTCGATCGTCCACGGCGATGAGAACGGGGTGGGGGTGTGGGCGCAGGCCGCGATACCCGGGAGCACTGCGCTGCGCGCTGACGGTCCGAGCGAATTCAACGGGGTCACGACCTTCTCCAGGAGCGGTGTGGTCACTATTCGGCGCGGTTCCGGGCGGGTGACTGTGCCCGGTGTGCCGCTCACCGCGGACACCGCCATCTTGGCCACCTTGCAGGATCGCGTGGGTGGGCTGATCCTGCACGCCGTGGAGACAAACGCGGCGAAAGGCTCGTTCACGATCTTTCTGACCACGGCGGCAGACCGCGACGTCAGGATCGGCTGGTTTGCCCTCGGCTAGCTCGGCAGCAGGCCATCAGGAAGGATCGAGGCGATGACACGGCAGATGATGACACGGTCGGTGGTGGCCGCCGTCGCGGTGGTGGCCGGCGCGGCTATGGCTGCAATAGCAGGGGCGCAGGCTGGCGCGCGGACCGCGGGCACACCCGTCCCGGCACCTGCGGTCGCCGCGGCCTCCCTGCCGCCGTGCCCGTCCAGGACCGTATGTATCTTCAAGGACGCCAATGCGGGCGGGGCCCAGGTGAACTTCGCGACCTCGGATTATCACTCCGCGTGGATCCGCTTCCGCTCAGTCCCAAACGGATTCTCCCCAGATTCGATCATCGACAACTCGGGTTCTGATGTGTGGGTCTATGACGCGTCTGGGGGATTGGTCGCGGGCCCCTACTGCCTGCTGGGAACCAGCCTCATTTCCTACAATACCAACAGCGACTGGCTGCCCATCAACGGCGGTACTGCCCCTCCCCCGCCCACTCCCTCCCCTGAATACACCCCCGAGCCCTACCAGCCGGGCTGGTTCTTCATCCAGTACAACGTCAACACCTGCGCCACCCCGCCGCCAACCCCGCTGCCGTCGTAGCTCAGGCCTGCGGGCAGGGTAGTTGTCCCCTCCACGCAGAGGCTGGTGGGGAAGCGCTGTGCTGCCCGCGACACCGGTGCTCAACGTCCTCTCGCCGGCCCGTCACCGCGACGAACGAGGGCGGTCATGCGGGGGTGACCGCGACGTCGGCCAGGTCAGCCTGGCGGCTCAAGATTTCATCATGGGCGCGGAACCCCGCGCCGATGATGTGACTCTGCTGGCGCAACCCATCTGAGTGTTTCCGCTTGTAACGGTGTGGCATCGTTCTCACATCGGCTCAAACCTTTCACTACTGATCCTGTGAATTCACTTTAGGATAGGCAGAGTGAAGGGCGGGCAATTCCAGATGAACGTGTAGTTCTGCTGGTCCAGGGGAGTGCGCGGTGGTCCATGGTGCTTCTAAAGGAGCATTCGGAGAGATTCTGCGTCGTCATCGGCTTTCCGCGGGGCTGACCCAGGAGGAACTGGCCGAAGCTTCAGGACTCAGTGTCCGCGCAGTGGCCGATATGGAACGCGGGCGCACAGCGCGTCCGTATCGCCGGTCGGTAGCCCTGCTCGCAGAGGCACTGGGATTGTCCGGGGCAGATCGTGACACCTTCGCCCGGGCCGCGCGGGACGGCGCCCCCGATGTGCTGGCACCGGTTTGCGGGCCGGCCAACTTGCGGACCGGCCCGCCGCTGGTTCCGCGGCACCTTCCGCCGATGCTTGCGTGGTTCACGGGCCGGACAGCCGAGTTGAGGCGCCTCGATGATCTGATCGGCGGCGGTAGAGGCGACAACCGCCCATCGGTGTGCGTCATCACCGGGATGGCCGGGGTCGGCAAGACGGCCCTCGCGGTGCACTGGGGGCACCGGGTGGCCGATCGCTTCCCCGATGGCCAGCTTTCTGTAAATTTGCGCGGGTTCGATCCGTCTGGGGCGCCGCTGCGGCCCGAGGCAGCTCTGCATGGTCTCCTGGAAGCGCTGCAGGTCCCGTCCGGTCAGATTCCCGCCGGGCTCGACGCGCAGGTCGGCTTGTACCGGAGCCTGCTCGCTGACAGGGCGGTGCTGGTGGTCCTTGACAACGCCCGCGACCCCGAGCAGGTGCGGTCGCTGCTGCCGGGTGGCGGGCGATGCCTGGCGATCGTCACCAGCAGAAATCAGCTCACTGGGCTGATCGCAGCCGACGGTGCCTGGCCGCTCTGGCTGGATGCCCTGACCAGAGCAGAGGCCATTGACCTGCTGGCTTCCCGGATGGGAGCAGAACGTGTCGAAGCGGAACCCGTCGCAGCACAGCGGATCGCCGACTTGTGCGCTGGACTTCCGGTTGCCTTGAGCGTCGCCGCCGCGCGTGTGAGCGTCCGTCCAGGTGTGACTCTGGGCGCACTGGAGGAGGAGTTGCGGGATCCGCACCGTCGACTCGAGGCCTTCGCCACGGGTGACGCCGCGACGGACACCCGGACGGTCTTTTCCTGGTCCTATCAGTTACTGAGTCCTCCCGCTGCGCGGATGTTCCGCCTGCTGGGCCTGCATCCAGGGCCTGAGGCATCCCTGAACGCCGCTGCCAGCCTGGGCGGCCTGCCCATCGACCGGGCACGCTCGCTTCTGGCCGAACTGATCGGCGCCCACCTGCTCACAGAGGTGGCACCCGGCCGGTTCACATTTCACGACCTGCTGCGTGCCTATGCCGGCGAGTGCGCACGGGCACACGAGAGCGCCGAGGTTCGCGGTGAGGCGATCCGCCGCGTGCTCACCTGGTACCTGCGCACCGCGGCAGAGGCGATCAAGGTTGTCAATCCGGCCAGGCCAATGCGACCGATCGAGCCCCTGCCGCCCTGGTCCGAACCGCTGTCCTTCGCTTCCTACGAGCGGGCGCTCGGCTGGCTCGACGCTGAGCGCGGCAATCTGGTCGCCGCGGTTTCGGCGGCTGCCCGCAACGGTGATCACCACATCGCCTGGCAACTGCCTCTGTGCCTGCATGACTGGTTCGGCCTCCGCGCCTACGGCAGCCACGTCACGGACTGGATCGCCTGTGACGAAACCGGCCTGGCGAGCGCACGGCGGCTGGGTAACCACGTCGCACAGGGGTGGATCTTGAATCACCTCGGCATCGCTCACATGGTGGCACGGGATCAGCCCAGGGCCATGGAACTCTGGCACCAGTCCATCGCCGAAATGCGGATGGCCGGGAGCAACCGTGGGGAGACGACCGTCCTGATCAATCTCGGCTGGGGCCATTCCCGGGCCGGCGAATCGGGACAGGCCCTGGACTGCCTGCGTCAGGCGCTCGCGGCCGTCCCTGACATGGATCGCCCTCTGGAGCAGGCGACGATCCATGCCATCCTTAGCGGCCTCTATCGCCGTGAAGGCAGGTTTGAGGATGCGATGACCGCTGCCGGGCAAGCCGTTGAGATCTTCCGGGCCATCGACAACCCCGCGGAGGAGAGTGGGTCCCTCACCGCGCTCTCGCTGGCATACCTGGGCCTTGGGCGGACAGATGCGGCGATCGGGCATGCCTCACGCGCCCTGGACCTCGCCCGCCGCGCCGATGACCCCCTCGCGGAGGCGTTCGCTTCGTCGGCTCTCGCACGGGCATTGCGCGCCGGTGGCCAGCGCGACCAGGCGCGCACACACGACCGCCATGCTCGCCGGATCTACGCCAGGATCGGCGCCCCGCTAGCCGACCCGGCCCTGGGCCAGGTCAGCTAACCTGGCCGGCGGCGTGCTGGCGCAGGCGGTAACGCTGAACCTTGCCACTTTCGGTCCTGGGCAGGGCGTCGACGAACTCCACGGCCCGCGGGTACTTGTATGGGGCGATCACCTGCTTGGTGAACGCCTGCAGTTCGGCGGCCTTGTCCGGCCCGCCCGCCAGTCCCGGCCGCAGGACCACATATGCCTTGATGATGGTTCCCCGCTCGGCGTCCGGCGCGGCGACCACGCCGACTTCCAGCACGTCCGGGTGGCTGAGCATGGCCTGCTCGACCTCCGGGCCGGCGATGTTGTAGCCGGAGGTGATGATCATGTCGTCGCTGCGGGCCTGGTACCAGTAGTAGCCGTCTGCGTCCCGGGTGTAGGTGTCGCCGGTGATGTTCCAGCCGTGCTGCACGTAGGCGCTCTGGCGCGGGTCGGACAGGTAGCGGCAGCCGGTCGGGCCCTTGACCGCCAGGCGGCCCGGCTCACCGTCGGGAACCGGCGCGCCGTCCTGGTCCAGGATCGTCGCCTGGTAGCCGGGCACCGCCTTCCCGGTCGAGCCCGGGCGGATGTCCTCGTCGGCGGCGCTGATGAAGATGTGCAGCATCTCGGTCGAGCCGATGCCGTCCATGATCGCGATGCCGGTGGCGTCGTGGAACTGCTCCCAGACCGACTTCGGCAGCGGCTCCCCGGCCGAGATGCAGCGCCGCAGGTTCTTCAGCGACGACGCCTTCCCGGCGGCCAGCATGGCCCGGTAGGCGGTCGGCGCGGTAGCCAGCACGGTGACGCCGTGCGCCGCGACCGCGTCGGCCAGCTCGGCGGGGGTGGCTCGCTCGATGAGCAGCGTGGCAGCGCCGGCCCGCAGCGGGTACAGCAGCTCGCAGCCCAGCCCGAAGGTGAAACCGAGCGGGGGCGTGCCGGTGAACACGTCGTCGCGGTGCGGCTTGATCAGGTAGTGAGCGTAGGTGTCACAGGTGGCCAGCACGTCCCGGTGGAAGTGCATGGCCACCTTGGGCTGGCCGGTGGTGCCGGAGGTGGAGGCGAGCATGGCCACGTCGTCCGCGGCGGCCAGCACCGGGGTGAACGCGCCGTCCTTGGCCGCGCAGCGGACGGCCAGGTCATCGGGGCCGTCGCCGCCGTAGAGCACGGTGGCCAGCCCCGGCGCGCCCGCGGCCAGTTCGCCGGCGATGCGGTGGTCGCAGATGGCCACGCTCGGCTCGGTCAGCCCGGCGATGCTGGCGATCTCCCGGGCGCGCAGCAGGGCCATGGTGGTCACCGTGACCCCGCCCGCCTTGATCACGGCCAGCCAGGCCGCGGCGAGCCACGGGCTGTTCGGGCCGCGCAGCAGGACGCGGTTGCCCGGCTGGAGGCCGAAGTCCTCGGTCAGCACCCGGGCGATCTGGTTGGTCCGGCGCACCGTCTCGCCGTAGGTCCACAGCTCGGTCGGCGAGCGCAGGCACGGCCGGTCCGCGCCCTCGCGGGCGGCGGTCACGTCGAGCAGCTCCGCGGCGCAGTTTAGCCGCTCGGGGTACCTGAGCTGCGGGAGGTCGTACAGGAACTCCGGCCACTGGTCCTGCGGGGGCAGCCGGTCACGGCAAAAGGTGTCGCCATACGCCGAAGGGGAGAGCCGCATCTGGCCGCACTTTCTCGTGTCCCGTAGGGTAGATCACCAGTATTTACCTTTTATGACGGCAGTCAAGAGATCGCAATACCGGGAGTGCCCGAGATGAGTCCGTACCGTGCTTCGGCCCCGCTGACCAGCCA
>DAHUZQ010000025.1 GCA_027306495.1 Actinomycetota bacterium
GGTGCCGCAGTCCGGGTCGGCCTTGTTCAGTTCGCTGTACCCGATCGAGGTGAGCAGCATGGGGACGAACGCCAGCAGGGCCACCGCGGGCGCCCGCAATCCGATCTGGGCGATGATGAAGCCGAGCGTGGCCGCCAGGCTGTAGGCGGGCGCCGTCGACGCGACCCCGATGACGACGCTGGACACCAGGCCGAGCGCGCCTGACCGAAGTCCCTTCTCATCCGGCGACCCGACCGGCTCAGCGGTCTCTTCAGTAGCGGCCACTTGTCCCCCCGCACCGTGCCCCCGGCCGGCCGACCCCCGGCAACCGATTGCGATCTCATACCCCGTCACAGCACGGGTCCTAACCCGGTCCGCGTCAGAACACATCAGATTTGCGCATCCTTTGGTGGCCGAAGCAACGCTTTCAGTCGCGAGGTGGCCTTGCGGCGACGGCTCCCGTTGCGGCCGGATACGGATGGCTAGGATCAGCGCATGCGCATCCTCATCGTCGGCGCGGGCGGGGTCGGCACAGCTGTCGCCCGCATCGCCGCCCGCCACCCTTTCGCGGACCTGGTGATCGGGGACTACGACCTGGCTCGCGCGCAAGCTG
The DNA here is from genome assembly GCA_027306495.1 of Actinomycetota bacterium. Classification (GTDB taxonomy): domain Bacteria; phylum Actinomycetota; class Actinomycetes; order Streptosporangiales; family Streptosporangiaceae; genus DAHUZQ01. The sequence goes on from DAHUZQ010000025.1 coordinate 593, forward strand.
CGGCGACCGACCGCTACCAGGCGGTCCGCGTTGACGCCCGCGACGAGCAGTCGGTCGCCGGCCTGCTGACGGACCGCGGCTGCGACGTGCTGCTCAACGCCACCGACCCGAGGTTCGTCATGCCGCTGTTCCGTGCCGCGCTCCGGGCCGGCACGCACTACCTGGACATGGCGATGTCGCTGTCGCGGCCCCACCCCGACGAGCCGTACCGGCTGACCGGCGTCAAACTCGGGGATGAACAGTTCGCCATGGCTGGGGAGTGGGCGGACCGGGGCAAATTGGCGCTGGTCGGCATGGGGGTGGAGCCGGGCCTGTCCGACGTCTTCGCCAGGCACGCGGCGGACACGCTCTTCAGCACCATCGAGGAGATCGGCGTCCGGGATGGCGCCAACCTCCAGGTGCGCGGCTACCCGTTCGCGCCGACCTTCTCCATCTGGACCACCATCGAGGAGTGCCTCAACCCCCCGGTGATCTATGAGAAGGGCACGGGCTGGCACACCACCGCCCCGTTCTCGCAGCCAGAGGTCTTCCACTTCCCGGCGGGCATCGGCCCGGTCGAGTGTGTCAACGTCGAGCACGAGGAAGTCCTGCTCATCCCGCGCTGGCTGGATGCCGGCCGGGTCACCTTCAAGTACGGGCTCGGCGGCGAGTTCATCGGCGTGCTGGAGACCTTGCACAAACTCGGCCTGGACCGGACCGAACCGGTGCCGGTGGGGTCAGCCTCCGTCTCGCCCCGCGACGTGGTGGCCGCCTGCCTGCCCGACCCGGCCACCCTCGGGGATGCCATGAGCGGCCTGACCTGTGCGGGGACCTGGGTGCGGGGAACGGGCAAGGACGGCGGGCGCAGAGAGGTCTACCTCTACCACGTCGTCGATAACGCGTGGTCCATGGCCGAATACGGTTCGCAGGCGGTGGTCTGGCAGACGGCCGTCAATCCGCTGGTCGCACTCGAGCTCATCGACACCGGCGCCTGGACCGGCGCCGGCGTGCTGGGGCCTGAAGCGCTGCCCGCGCAGCCGTTCCTGGACCTGCTCACCGAATACGGTTCGCCCTGGGCCATCGAGGAGCGCACCCCCACCGGGTGACCAGCACCGCTGTCAGAGCTGAAACGGAGGATGCGGTGAAGAAGGAATTGCGGAATTTTATCGGCGGGGAATGGGCGGACGCCTCGGACGGACGCCGGGCAGACCTCATCGATCCGAGCACCGGGGAGGTCTTCGCGTCGGCTCCCGTCTCGGGTGCGCGCGACGTGGATGCCGCCATGAAGGCGGCGGAGCAGGCGCGTGAGGGCTGGCGGGACGCCACCCCTGCCGAGCGGAGCCTGGCACTGCTGCGGATAGCCGACGCCGTCGAAGCCCGGGCAGATGAGTTCGTGGCCGCCGAGTCGCAGAACACCGGCAAGCCGATCGGGCTCACCCGTTCCGAGGAGATCCCGCCGATGGTGGACCAGATCCGGTTCTTCGCCGGGGCGGCCCGCATGCTGGAAGGACGTTCCGCCGGCGAGTACATGGCCGGGTTCACCTCGTTCATCCGCCGGGAACCGGTCGGGGTCTGCGCAGCGGTGACGCCGTGGAACTACCCGATGATGATGGGCGTCTGGAAGTGGGCTCCCGCGATAGCGGCCGGCAACACCATGGTCCTCAAGCCCTCGGACACCACCCCGGTCAGCACGGCCATGATGGCCGAGTTGATGAGCGAGTTCCTCCCGCCCGGGGTGCTGAACGTCATCTGCGGCGACCGGGACACCGGGCGGGCACTGGTCGCACACCCCACTGCGCGGATGGTGTCGATCACCGGCAGCGTCCGCGCTGGAAAGGAAGTGGCGATAGCCGCCGCCGACGACCTCAAGCGGGTCCACCTCGAACTCGGCGGCAAGGCGCCGGTGGTCGTGTTCGACGACGCGGACGTGGCGAAGGCGGCCGAGGCCATCGCGATCGCCGGCTACTTCAACGCCGGTCAGGACTGCACGGCCGCCACCCGGGTCATCGCCGGTCCCGGCATCCATGACGACCTCGCCGCCGCACTCGCTGAGCAGGCACGGAACCAGACCACAGCCGGTCCGGAGGTGGCGGAAGCGGACTTCGGCCCGCTCAACAACGCCGCCCAACTCGAACGGGTCTCCGGGTTCCTCGCCCGCCTGCCCGACCACGCCCAGCTTCTCGCCGGTGGCAATCGCTCGGGGGACCGCGGCTTCTTCTTCGAGGCGAGCGTGGTGTCCGGTCTCCGCCAGGACGACGAGATCATCCAGGACGAGGTCTTCGGCCCGGTCATCACCGTCCAGCGCTTCTCCGATGAGGCGCAGGCGCTGCGCTGGGCCAACGGCACCCAGTACGGGCTCGCGTCCTCGGTGTGGACGCGCGATCACGGCCGGGCGATGCGGATGGCCCGGGGACTGGACTTCGGATGCGTGTGGATCAACACCCACATCCCGCTGGTGGCGGAGATGCCACACGGTGGCTTCAAGCACTCCGGATACGGCAAGGACCTGTCCATGTACGGGTTCGAGGACTACACCCGCGTCAAGCACGTGATGTCCGCGCTCGACTGACTCGTGGGGCTTGGGCGGGCGACGTGCGGCCGGCACTTCGCCTGCGGCTCTGACGCGCGCCTGCCCGCCGTGATCCCCGGCCCGCCCGGACACCGGGTGGGCCGGGGATCGTTCAGCTCCGTTCAGAACCGGACCCGGTGCCAGTGCGCGCCCGCGTCCTGCGTCAGCAGCAGCCAGCCCGGCCGGTTGTCGGTGTTGCCGTCAGTGTCGGCCGGCCCGCGCACCACGACGCCGTCCCGCGAGGTGGTGAAACCCAGATCCGACCAGCCCATGCCACCGTCGGGCTCGGTCCGCACGATCGACCAGCGCGCACCGCCGTCTGCGGAGCAGAACAGCCAGCTTGCCGCGCTGTAAGTGGCGATGCACAGGTGCGCCGTGCTGGCCGCCGCGATGACACCGCCATCACCGAGACTCGACGGCTGGCCGGACCGGGTCCAGCTCCGGCCATCGTTGCGGCTCACATACACCCGCTTGATGGTGTGGCCGGTAAAGCCCTGCCCGGTGCACAGCAGGGCAAGCCCGTGGGTGGAGGTGACAGCGACCGAGGTTGCGAACCCCGGACGAGGAGAGGTGCAGGGGGTGGCCCGGCTGCGTACGGTGAGCCCACCGTTACCCGTGACGAGCACCCTGTTTCCGGCGAGCACTGCCGCCACCGTGGCGCGGGTAGCGATGGCTTCGGTCTGGTAAGCCAGTGCCGGGGACGGTACCCGGGCGGCGGTTACCCAGCGGCCGCCGCCCAGTGGCCGGCGCAGGAGTATGGCGTGCGGGCCGCAGCCATTGCCAGCCGTGCGGCACCGGTCGGCGAGCGCCAGCACCTGACCGTCGATGACCGCCAGGGAAATGATCGAACCGTGCGGCCAGGAATCGCGGATCCAATTCTCCCCGCCGTTCCTGGTTTCCCACAGTCCCCTGCCGAACACGAAGCCGTGGGACGGTGTGCCGAACCTGATACCCCACACACCGGCACGGCCGCTGAATGCGTAGGTGAGCGGCGTCACCGGGGCCGGCAGGCCACGCCAGGTCCTCCCCCGGTTCAGTGTGCGCACGATGGAGGTGCACGGCCTGTGCACGCACGGCGCGGTACCCAGCACGAACGCCTCCGACGGCGACACAAAGGTGACGGAGGTCGCGGCGAACCCCGCAGGCACCGGGCCAGTTCGCGGCGAGCCCGTGGCCCGCACGGACCCGTTCGCAGTCTGGCCTGCCCCGGCAACCGACGCTGCCGAGACCGGGGCGTTCCGCGCGGAATGGCCGCCATTTCCTTGCCCTGTAACGGTCCCGCAGGCCGTGATGCCAATACCGAGCAGACCCAGCGCGCCAGCGATGACCCCCGTGAGCTTCCACGCACCCATGACCTCGCCCCTTTCCCTCACCATTAACAGACGGCTCCCGTCGGCAGATGGTTGCGCTCCCGTACGCACGGGCCCAGCCCCGCAGTCGCCGACCATAGGATCGGGGGCGTGCTTGATGACAGCGAGGTGGAGCGGGTCCTGGTCGTGGTAGCCCATCCCGACGACGTCGACTTCGGCTCGGCTGGTACGGTCTCGCTCTGGACCGACGCGGGGATCGAGGTCGTGTACTGCATCGCCACCGACGGCGAGGCGGGTGGCGCCGACGAAGCCGTCACCCGCACGGAGATGGCCACGATCCGGCGAGCGGAGCAGACGCAGGCCGCCAAGCTCGTCGGGGTGCATGACATCCGTTGGCTCGGCTACCCCGATGGCCGCCTTGAGGCCACCCTCGCCCTGCGCGAGAGCCTGGCCCGGGTGATCCGTCAGGTCCGGCCCGATCGCCTGTTGTGCCCGAGCCCGGAGCGCAACCTGACCCGCATGCCCGCTTCCCACCCGGATCACCGCGCTGTCGGCTCGGCCGCCCTGGACGCGGTGTACCCGGACGCGCGCAACCCGTTCGCGTTCCCGGACCTGCTGGCGTCCGAGGGACTCCAGCCGTGGAAGGTCCGGGAGACCTGGCTGTCCGCCGGTCCCGCGCCCAACCATTTCGTGGACGTCACGGCCGCCTTCCCGCGCAAGATCGCTGCTCTGCGGGCCCATGAGAGCCAGACAGGTCACATGGACAACCTGGAGGACTTCCTGCGCGCCTGGATGAGCACCGCCGCAGTGCAAGGCGGGCTGCCCGAGGGTCATCTCGCCGAGGCATTCCAGGTCCTGGCCACCGCCTGACGACCCGACCCGCGACGGGCGCGCACCGGCATCCCGCCTGCCAGCCGTCCACCGCCACGTAACAGGATGGGTCTGGTGCGCTGCGTCGCGCAGCGCCTAGGTTGGCATCAGGCGGAACTGCCGTCGCGGGAGGAGACTGCGAATGGCCCGTATAACTGTCACGGTCGACGGCGTCACGTATTCCGATGACGTGGAGCCCCGGCTGCTGCTTGTCCACTATCTGCGGGAGCGTCTGGGCAAGACCGGCACTCCCATCGGTTGCGATACATCGAACTGCGGCGCATGCACCGTCCAGATGGACGGAGCTTCGGTGAAGAGTTGCTCGGTGCTGGCCGTCCAGGCCGACGGGGCGGACATCACTACGATCCAGGGGCTGGCGCAGGACGGGGAGTGGCATCCACTCCAGCGTGCCTTCCATGAGCAGCACGCGCTCCAGTGTGGCTACTGCACCCCCGGCATGATCATGGCCGCGGTCGACCTGCTGCGCACCAACCCCCACCCCACCGAGCAAGAGATCCGGGAAGGCCTCGAAGGCAACCTCTGCCGCTGCACCGGATACGAGAACATCGTCCGCGCCGTGAAGAGCGCGGCGGAGACAGGGGTGACGTCATGACCGCCGAAACCGCGGCCCCTGCCGCCGAATTCGGCCGTTCCCGCCTTCGCAAGGAGGACGCCCGGCTGATCACCGGCCAGACCAACTGGACCGACAACATCACACTGCCGGGCCTGGTGCACATGGCGTTCGTGCGCAGCCCGTTCGCTCATGCGCGCATCACCTCAGTGGATGTGTCCGCCGCCCGTGCCATGCCCGGAGTGATCGCCGCGTTCTCCGGCGTGGACTTCCCCGAGCAGGGCAGCCTGCCCTGCGCCTGGCCGGTCACCCCGGACATCGTGATGCCGCCCCACCCGCCCATGGCCACCGAAGAGGTGCGCTATGTCGGCGAGGCCGTGGCGGTCGTGGTGGCCCGCGACCGTTACGCGGCGGCCGACGCGGTCGAAGCGGTGCAGGTCGAATACGAGCCGCTGCCGCCCGTGCTCGACATGCGGACCGCTCTGGATGAGAGCTCACCGAAGGTGCATCCGCAGGGCAACAAGTGCTTCGAGTGGGTTTTCGGGAACGGTGACATCGACGCGGCCTTCCGGGACGCGCCGGTCGTGCTCGAACGGAACTACCGGCAGCAGCGGCTGATCCCGAGCGCCATGGAGCCCCGGGCTGTCGTCGCGGCCTGGGTGGCCGACGAGGTCACGCTGTGGTCAGCGACCCAGATCCCGCACGTGCTGCGCTTCGCGCTGGCTGCCTTCTTCGCCATCCCGGAGCAGAACATCCGGGTGATCGCCCCCGACGTCGGTGGCGGCTTCGGCTCCAAGCTCCAGGTCACCGCCGAGGAAGTGCTCGCGGTGCTGGTCGCCAAGCGGGTCGGCCGGCCGGTGAAGTGGACCGAGTCCCGCAGCGAGGGCAACCTGACCGTCCACCACGGCCGCGATCAGTGGCAGCGCATCCGGGTGGCGGCCGACCACGACGGCCGGCTGCGCGGGCTCTCGGTGGACCTGCTCGCCAACATGGGCGCCTACCTGATGCTGGTCACTCCGGGCGTCCCGCTGCTGGGCGCGTTCATGTTCAACAGCATCTACAAGATGGACGCCTACTCCTTCCGGTGCACCGGCATTTTCACCACCGAGGTGCCGACCGACGCCTACCGGGGCGCCGGGCGCCCAGAAGCCACCTTCGGCATCGAGCGCACGATGGACGAACTCGCATCCGAACTCGGCATGGACCCGATGGAGTTGCGGCGCCGGAACTGGATCAAGCACGAGGAGTTCCCGTTCACGACCATCGCGGGCCTGACCTACGACAGCGGGAACTACGAAGCAGCGACAGCACGGGCGGTGGAGCTTTTCGGCTACCACGACCTGCGCGCCGAGCAGGAGCGCCGCCGGGCCAGCGGTGACCCGGTTCAGCTGGGCATCGGCATCTCCACCTTCACCGAGATGTGCGGGCTCGCCCCGTCCCGGGTGCTCGGGTCCCTGTCCTATGGAGCGGGCGGCTGGGAGAGCGCCTCGGTGCGGATGCTGCCCACCGGCAAGGTGGAGGTGGTGACCGGGTCCAGCGCCCATGGCCAGGGCCACGAGACGGCATGGAGCCAGATCGTCGCCGAGAAGCTGGGCGTGCCGTTCGAGGACATCCGGGTCCTGCACGGGGACACCCAGGTTTCCCCCAAGGGCATGGACACCTACGGCTCCCGCTCGCTGACCGTGGGCGGGGTCGCCCTGAACGGTGCCTGCGACAAGGTCATCGCCAAGGCCAAGGTCATCGCCTCGGGGATGCTGGAAGCGCCGCCCGAAGAGATCGAGTTCGCCCATGGGGTGTTCTCGGCGCGGGGCGGGTCGGGCAAGACCAGCACGATCCAGGAGATCGCGCTGGCCACGTTCGCCGCTCACAACCTGCCCGATGGCGTAGAGCCCTCGCTGGACTCCGAGGCCACGTACGACCCGGACAACTTCTCGTTCCCGCACGGCACGCACCTGTGCGCGACCGAGGTGGACACTGAAACCGGGGAGGTCTCGATCCGGTCGTACGTCGCGGTGGACGACGTCGGGCGGGCCGTGAACCCGCTGATCGTCGAGGGCCAGGTGCATGGCGGGCTAGCTCAGGGCATCGCCCAGGCGCTCTTTGAGGAGGCCGTCTATGACGACGACGGCAACCTGCTGACCACCACGCTGGCGGACTACCTCATCCCGTCGGCGGCCGACCTGCCGTCGTACATCACCGACCGCACGGAGACGCCGGCGACGACCAACCCACTGGGCGTCAAGGGTGTCGGCGAGGCGGGCACCATCGCCTCCACGCCAGCGGTCGTCAACGCGATCCTGGACGCGGTCCGCCATCTCGGGGTCCGCGACATTCCGATGCCCTGCACACCTGAACGCGTCTGGCGTGCCGTGCAGGCCGCACGTGAGAGCGGAGGTGCGCGATGATCCCATCCGCATTCGACTACACCCGTCCCACCTCGGTGGACGAGGCCATCCGGGCACTCACCGACGCCGGTGAGGACGGCAAGGTGATCGCGGGTGGCCAGAGCCTGCTGCCGCTCATGCGGCTGCGGCTGGCCGCGCCGGCGATGCTGGTGGACGTGGGTGCGCTCGGCGACCTGCGCGGGATCCGTGACGAGGGCGATTGGCTGTGGATCGGCGCTCTCACCACCCACGATGAGGTGGTGCACGACCCGCTTATCCGCGAGCACTGCGGGCTGCTGTCACAGGCGGCTGGGACGGTCGCCGACCCGGCCGTGCGGCACCGGGGCACGCTCGGAGGCTCCCTCGCTCACGCCGACCCCGCCGCGGACCTGCCAGCCGTGGCGGTGGCACTCGACGCGACCCTGCTCGCGCGCGGCCCCGGCGGGGAACGCTCCATCGGCGCGGGCGAGTTCTTCCAGGACTACCTGACCACCGCACTCGGGCCCGGTGAGATCCTCACGGGCGTCCGGGTGCCGAAATTGGGCGAGGGATGGGGCTATCACTACGAGAAGTTCCACCGCACCGCCCAGGCATGGGCCATCGTCGGGGTGGCCGCTGTCGCGCGGCGCTCGAACGGGCAGATCGGCGAGGCCCGGATCGGGCTGGCCAATATGGGTACGGTGCCGGTACGGGCCAGCGCCGCCGAAGCCGCGGCGGCCGGCGCGGCAGCTGACCGCGACGCCCTGCGCGAGGCCGCGCAGCGGGCGGACGAGGGAACGTCGCCGCCGTCGGACCTGCACGGCGCGGCCGATTACCGGCGCCACCTGGCACGGGTCCTGACCGGCAGAGCCTTGGCGGTGGCCTCGGGGGTCTGATGATGGAACTGGAGCACTCGTTCACGATCCCGGTCCCTCCCGAGCGGGCCTGGCAGGTGCTGCTCGACGTGGAGCAGGTGGCGCCGTGCATGCCCGGCGCCACCGTCGAGTCGGTGGACGGTGATGTGATCCGCGGCCGGGTCAAGGTGAAGGTCGGCCCGGTCATGGTCACCTACAGCGGCTCGGCGCGATTCACCGAGCGCGACGACACGGCCCGGAGCATCACACTGGAGGCATCGGGGAAGGAGACGCGCGGCGCTGGCACGGCTTCGGCCACCATCCGTTCGTCTCTGCGGGATGAGGGCGGCGGCCAGACCCGGGTGATCGTGAACACCTCGTTCCACGTGACCGGCCGCCCGGCCCAGTTCGGCCGCGGGGTGATGGCCGAAGTGGGTGGCAAGATCATCGGGAAGTTCGCATCCAACCTGGCCGCCCAGCTAGCGGGCGGCCAGGCGGAGACTAGTGCTGGGCCGGAGGCTGCGGCCTCCGCCCCAGCACCGGCTCCCGGCCCGACCCCGGAGCCGGGCCCGGCTCCGCCTCCGAGCCCGGCTCCGGATCTGAAGGCTCTGCGGGCCCTGCCGATTGACGAACTGAAGCTGCCGGCCCGTCAGTACAACACGCTGCGGCGGGAGGGCGTGCTCACGATCGGCAACCTGTCCGATCGCACCGAGGCGCAGTTGCTGGCCATCGAGCATGTCGGGCCACAGACGATCAAGGAGATCAAGCAGAAGCTGGCCGAACGTGGCCTGTCCCTGACCGAGGAGCCGACCGCTCCCGCCATCACGCCCGGCACGCAGCCCCCGCCCATCGCCGCCCGGGAGCCCGGCACCGCGATCGGCGCGGGCGAGCCCGCGCCTGCCGTCGCAGCCGGCGAGACGAGCCCGGCGATCGGTGCCGGCGAACCCAGCGGTGCCCGCGGCGAGGCTGAACCCGTGCCCGAACCCTCGGCGGTCCCGACGGCCCCCCGCGCGCCACGGCCGCCCGACGAGGAGGCCATCGACCTGCTCGGCGTGGCTGGATTCCCGGTGCTGAAGCGCCTCGTGCCCGCACTCGGCGGTGCGGTATTGCTGGCCGCTCTCGCCATGGCCCTGCGGCGCCGCCTCCGGCACCGCAACCGGTGACTGCGCCTGACGGCACATAAGCCGCCCGCGCCAAGTCATTGCCGGCCGCGGCGGCGCGGTAGCCCAAGCGCTTGCCGGCATGGAGCGGCTCCGGGCCGCCCTTGAGTGCCCACGTTGCCTCGCAGTCGCGGCGGGCGCCTCTGGTGGGACACTTGGCGGTGTGGACGATGCCGGCCCCGACGCCTCGTCACTGGCACGTGCGGCGCTGGAATGGCTGCTCGCCATGGCGCACGAGCGCGGGACGGGCCTGACCTGGCCGGCTACGCCGGACGACGGCGAGTTCAACCCCACCTTGTACAGCGGCACGGCGGGGATCGTGGTGGCGCTCCTGGAGGGGTACCGGCATTTCGGTGATGACCGGTACGCCGTGGCCGCCGAGCGAGGCGCCCGGTCGGTCGCAGCCGCGGTAGCCGACGAGTGGCCGCTGTCGTCGTTGTACTTCGGCCTGGCGGGCATGGCGTTCGCCCTGCGGGCGGCGCACACTCTGCTAGGTGACCGGGTCGCGGGTCAGGCGGCCGAACACGCACTGGATCTGGTGCGCTCGCGGTTCGACGGCGAGCGGTGGGCTGACCAGTTCGAGTTGTTCGGCGGCAACGCGGGCATCGCCCTGGGCGCCGCCGAGGCCGGCGACCTCGACCTGGCCCTCATGGCGGTGGAGCCGTACCTGCGCACTGCCGAGCCGACCCCCTGCGGCGTCCAATGGGAGGTGCGCGCCGGGGTCGATGGCCGGCCGCACCACATCGCACACGGGACGCTCGGCATCGTCTACGCCCTGGCCGCTGTCGGGAGTCTTGCCGGACGGCGCGACCTTCTCGACCTTGCGCTGGCCGGTGCCACGGACGTGCTCTCCCGCGACGAGGCCGGCCCGGCAGGATTCCTCGTCCCCCATTCAGACCCCCCGTACAAGCCGGGACTCAACCCGCGCTACAGCTACGGATGGTGCAACGGCCCAGCCGGGGACGCCCAGGTCTTCCGGCTGCTGGCGCAGGTGACCGGCGATCCGGGCTGGTCTGTCCTGGCGGACCGGTGCTGGTACACGGTCAGCCACTCCGGCCTTCCACGCCGGCTCCGGCCGGGGTTCTGGGACAACAACGGCCGCTGCTGCGGTACCGCCGGCGTCCTTGCCATGGCTTGCGACCAGCATGTCGAGCAGGCCGACGACCTGGACTTCGCCGAGGTCCTCGTCGGCGACCTCGCGTCACGGGCGACCGTCGACGTCGCTGGCGCGTGCTGGCGCAACCACGAGCACCGGGCCGATCCGCCCGACCAGCCGCCGCGCACGGGGTGGGCGATGGGCAACGCCGGAATCGCCCGCGAGTTGCTCCGTTACGACCGCATCCGCGACGGGCGCAACCCGGACTACACCATCCGCTGGCCCGACCAGCCGCCGGCCACGCCGGCCCGGCGGTCTGTTTGGTAGCGGCGAACTCGTTGCCCTTCGGGTCGGCGACCTGCTGGGTTACCATTTGAATTACGGTACGCACTCCAGAATGATATAATTCTTGTATGACAACGGTAACCTTCCGGGCCGACCACGGCACCGAGCAAGACTTGGCGGCGCTTCAGCGCGCATGGCAGACGACCCGGACCGAGGCGATCAGGCGAGCGCTGCACCAGGCTGCCGAGGCCGCCCTGGCTGAACAGGTGCTGCGGCGTTCC
>DAHUZQ010000030.1 GCA_027306495.1 Actinomycetota bacterium
CGAGCCCGGAACTGCAGGAACGCGAGTTGATCAAGCTCGCGTCACTGACCACCGCACTGACACGGGCACTGCAGGCCAGAGGCTTCCCCGGCATGGACGCGGCCCTGGCCGCAAACCTGGCGGTCGCCGTCCTGCAGGTCGCCTTCGAGCAGTGGGTAAGCGAAGGGAGTCATGAAACCTTCCAGCACCTCGCCAGGCAGGCCCTCACCCGGTTGAGTGAGATCGCCTCCGCTGTGCCCGCTGGGGCAGCTTCCACGTTCGACACTGGCATTTAGCGGGTCGTGCCCGGTGTCCAGGCCGGCGACGATACCTCGCTGGATCATCAGCAGAGCCCGGCTCCGGCAGCTCGGGCGCATCACCCGGCCTGAGGTATCCGCGGCATGTGACGACCTGGCGGCGCGGCCAGTGCCGCACCGGCGCCCTGCTGGTGGGCACCACATCGGGAACGCCACGGGCCCGGCTTATGTGAGGGAACCAGGCGGCGGACCCGAGCTGAACATGAGAAAGGGCACGACCAGGCCCACGATGAATACGGCGATGCCGATGTATCCAAGGATCACGCCCGCTTTCGCCAGGCCGCGACCATGCTCATCTCGCAACTGGATCTGGCGCTGGGCTTTCCGGCCGAGCACGATGGCGACGATGCCGGCGGGGAACAGCCAGATCCCGACTATCCCGCAGACCAGCGCGGCAATCGCGAACTGATTGGTCCGCCGGACTTGTGAGGTCGTGCCCTGCTCACTCGTGGTCATCGTGGGCCTTGTGGGGGATCCGGGGACGTGGCGCAGTGATGGTCGCACACTTCCCCGTTCGCTGTGATGTCCATGCGGGTACCCGGACCCGCCGGACACTTCGCCCGGGTCACGGGCCGCTCCCGCGCTCGGCATGAGTCGGCGCGAAATGCTGAGGAAACGCCAGGTTGCGGCAGCGTTGATAGCGCAGCGCACCACACACGGGGCACTCGGACCGGCTGACCGCCGGTTCCAGCCGGGCGAGAGTATCAGCGTCCATCTTGCGGGGCTCCGGCTGGGCGGGAAGCCTGAGCGGTCCCCGCAGCGCCAGCTCGGACACGAAACGCTCGTGCTCAGTCTCGCACTCATCGCACCGGCAGCCTCGCGCCCAGGCCAGCACTGTCCCGTGCGGCGGCAGCCCGGGCGGTAGGTTGCACCATGCGGTCATCCCTCCACGGTAGGCCAGCGGCTTTCCCACTGGCGCCAAGAGCTGACCAGGGACAGCGGCGCAGAAGACCGTGCGGGAGGTGGCACACTTCGCCCGGGAGAGTTTCAATTCTGGCCCGATGTGATCGAAGTCAGCGGCTTGGCTGTCACGATGAGCACTCACCTGCTACCAAGTCGCAGGCCGGTGAAAGCGTTCCCGGCTGGCTGGTCAGACCGCGAGCCGCCTATCGGAATCGAACCGATGACCTACGCATTACGAGTGCGTCGCTCTGACCGACTGAGCTAAGGCGGCACAGCCACCCTCGGGCGGCAGCGAACCGCAGTCTACCGGCCCGGCAAGGTCCCGCACCCGGCCACAGACCTTACGGGCACATGGTGCCGCTGGCAGGCGGGATGAGGTTGATCAGGTAGCGGTCGACCGCGTTATCGATGCAGGAACTTCCCATCATGTACGCCGTGTGACCGTTGCCGTTCCAGCCCAGCAGCACCCCCGACTTCAGATCGCGAGACAGCGCCTGAGCCCACTGGAACGGCGTCGCCGGATCCTTGGTGTTCCCGATCACCAGGATGGGCGGCGCCCCCGCCCCCCGCAGAGCAACGGGCTTCGCGGCCGGAACGGGCCAGTAGGCGCACGGCAGGCTGCTCCACATGATCGCCGTCCCGAACTGCGGGGCGGACTTGGCTGCGCTGGCCGCCGCGGCCCGCCAGGTGGCCAGGTTGTGCGGCCAGGGGCGGTCCACGCAGTTCACCGCCATGTTCGCGGCGGCGAGGTTGGTGTAGTGGCCGTTGGGTGACCGCTCTTCCAGGGCGTCGGCGAGTTCGACCATGATCGTGCCGTCGCCGGAGAACGCCGCGGTCAGCCCGGCCCGCAGATACGGCCAGTAGGTCGTGCTGTAGAGCGAGGCGGCCACCCCGCCGAGCAGCATCGCCTGGTTCGCGGGCTGGCCGGCGACCTGGCTCACCAGCGGCTTGCGCGCGGCCCGGTTGAGCAGCCCCTGCAGCTTGGCGATGGCTGCGGTGACGGTCCCGCCGTGGCCGAGCGGGCAGCCTGCCAGGTGCAGGCACGAGGAGATGAACGACTTGAGCGCGACCTGGAAGCCTTCAGCCTGCACCTTGTTCAGGTCGAGCGAGGATTCGGACGGGTCGACGGCGCCGTCGAGCACCATGGCCCGGATGTGGGTGGGGAACAGGTGCGCGTACCAGGTGCCCAGGTAGGTGCCGTAGGACTTGCCGAGGTAGGTGAGCTTCGCATCACCTAGAGCGGCGCGCAGCACGTCCATGTCCCGGGCCGCGTTGGCGGTGCCCACGTAGGGGAGCAGCGCGCCGGAGTCGCGCTCACACCCCCGCGCGAACAGCTTGCTCTGCGAGACCAGGGTGGACAACTGGGCGGGGCTGGTTGGGTTGTCGCTGGTCGCGAAATACGTGTCGAGTTGCGGGCCGGTCAGGCAGTTCACGGCGGGAATGCTGGCGCCGACACCGCGCGGGTCAAAGCCCACGATGTCGAAGCGTGCCCGCACGGCGGCCGACACGACACTGCGGGCCTGCAGCGCGTACGCGATCCCGGACCCGCCGGGTCCGCCGGGGTTGAGAACGAGGGAGCCGATCCGGTGCGCGGGGTCGGAAGCGGGCAGGCGGATCACCGGCAGCGAGAACCGGCGCCAGGCGGGACGCTTGTAGTCGAACGGGACGAGCAGCCGGGCGCACTGGAACTGCTTGTCACAGGTGTGCCATCGCAGCTTCTGTGCGTAGTAGCCCGCGACGGTCGTCGGCGGCGGGCCGACGGCCACCGACGGAGCCGGGGTCGCGCTGCCCGGCTGGCCGGAACCTCCCGCCGCCGGTGTGGCGGGGCCGGAGCACGCGCCGATCCCAAGCCCCGCCGCCGCCACGATGGCGGCGGCGGGCAGTGCCCGCCACCTGCGCCGGTGCCTGCCAACCTTCACCCGGCTCCCCCGTTCTCCCGCGTGTCGTTGGAGGTGCCGTAGCGCGCCTCATGCTGCTGGCGGGAACCACACACGCTGGCGCGGGTGCACGCGCACCGTCGGCCGTCCGCCGTGAGCTTCACGACCACCTTGTCCCCCGGCACGTTGTACCCGGTGACGGTACCCGTCCCAGCCGGAGTGTCCACCTGTTCGCCGAGCCGGGGCGCTTGTTTGCGGAAGTCTTGGTAGAGCGGATGCTCGTACTTCAGGCAGCACATGAGCCGGCCGCAGGCGCCCGCGATCCGCATCGGATTGACCGGCAGGTCCTGGTCCTTGGCCATCCGGACGGACACCGGCTCGAAGTCCTTCAGGAACGTGGCGCAGCACAGATCCCGCCCACAGGGTCCGATGCCGCCCTGCAGCCGCGCCTCATCCCGCGGGCCGATCTGGCGCAGGTCCACTTTCGCGTCGAGTGCACGGGCGAGATCGCGCACCAGCGCCCGGAAGTCCACCCGGCGAGGCGCCGCGAAATACAGCGTGAACACCGGCGGGGGATCGGTGTAGTCCACGGCGATGACCTTCATGGGCAGCCCATGCTCGCGGATCAGCCGCCGGGCGCTGAGCTTGGCCCGGGCCCGGCGCGCGCGGTGGTCTTCGTCCCGGGCCAGGTGGTCCGGTGTGGCGATGCCCGCGCAGACCGGCAGCCCGGCGATCTCGTCCTCGACCCACTGCGGCGCCCAGACGCACTCGGCCACCTCGGGCCCGGCGTCGGTCGGCACCAGCACCTTCGTGCCCACCGTGGGCTGACAGGTGCCCGGATCGAGGTAGTACAGCCGTCCGTACCGCTCGAAACTGACGGCCATCATCATGCCCACCGCACCAGAGTACGGTCCCGCGCCGGTCAGTAGGTGATGGTGAAAGCGCTGGTGTACTTCCTGTTCGTGAGCGCGGACGGCAGGCCGTCGACGGTGGTGGTGCCTTTGATCACCGACTCCCAGCTTCCGGTGGAGAAATCCGAGAGCGGCCTGTCGTTGACCGAGCAACTCACGAACGACACCGGCGAATAGTGCGCAGGGTTGCTGTTCGGCAGGGTCAGCGCGAAGTCGGCGCCCCGCGGCGTGCCACCGGGCGCGGACACCGCCACCTGCTTGTGGTCGGGGTAGATGAGCCGCGCCGTCGCGCCGAACGGCCCGACAATCACCCAGATGTGCAACGTCTCACCTGCCGTGATGGGCTTGCTGGCGATCCGGGCGCTGAAGCCGGTCACCAATTGCGCGTTGCCGGTCACCCTCCCACCGGGGTGGCATTTCAGCTGGAGGACCACAATGGCTTCCTCGGGGTTGCCCGCGCTGGTGAAGCCGGCGCCCATCTGCAGTTGGAAGTGGCGCATCTGGGAGCAGGTCGCCGACGGCACCGTGACATTGCCGCGCACGCTCACCGAACGGGTGCGGCCGTTCACCGTGAGGTGGTAACCCGCCAGCCCGACCCGCTGCTTGGGCTGGTGCGAAGCCGTCACCGACGCGCTGGCCACCATCGGGCTCAGGCCCGCGGCAGCGGCGCAGCCGAGTGTGGCGAGGATGATACCTATCCGCTGGCGCATGCCGGGCACGTGCCTCCTCGGGCCGCTGCTTCCCCGAAATCGCGCGGCCGCCGACCGGGAATGGGTTTGCCTGCGGGGATGCTACGGGCAGCACTGTTCCCCGTCAACGACCGCACGTCAGATAGCCGGGCCGCCGCCCAGGTGCCCGGTAATGGCGGCAATTCGGTTCCCGATTGGGCGGGTCGGCCTTGACAGGCGATCACGCCGGACGGAACCATTAGTCTCCGCTCGCCTGGTCGCTGGTCTTAGCGGGGACATCGGCCCACGACGACTTGCCGGTGCCAGGGCAAGTTCCCGGCAGGATCGTCAACACCTCCGGTCAGGTTCGCGTGATCTCAGCGGTTCTGTTTCTCGTCACGGGGCTGATCATCGGCGCCGCCGCGATCGTCGCCATCCTGGCGACGGTCGATGTCTTCTACCTGTCCGGATCGCGGGCGATCGCCGATGACGGCTTGCGCAGGGGCGCCGCCGCGCCGCGATGGACCTTGCCGGATGGGAACGGGTATCCGGTGCGGTCCCCGTCCACCCTGCGGCCGCTGCAGGTGATCGTCTTCAGCGACCACACGCTGCGGTCCTTCCCCTCGGTTGCCGAAGGGCTGCGGGAATTGTCCCAGCATGCAACGCACGCCGAGATCATCGTGCTGACCCGCAACCCGGCGCCACTGGCACAGCCCGCGCTGGAATCGCTGGGCCTCGGCGATCTGCCGGTCGTCGCCGCATCCCCCGCCCTGTACGGGAAGTACAACGTGCGCGTCATGCCGTTCATCATCTGCGTGGACTCCGTGGGCCGGGTCCGCGCATCCAGCCTGGTGAACCACGCCTGGCAGGTCGAGAAGCTGTGGCGGCTGGCCGAGACCGCCCTCGTCCCTGCCGAACTGGCACCCGGCACAAGGCGCCTCACGCGCCGGGTGCGGGCGGGGGTGTAGCCCATGGCGATCGTCGCTCTCGCCGCGAAGGCCATCGTGGCGGTCATCCTGCTGGTCGCGGGCGGGGCCAAGCTGGCCGACCTGGCCGGCTTCGGCGCGGCTGTGCGGTTGCTCGTGCCACTGCGGCTGCGGCCCGCCTGGCTGCGGGGCGCGGCGCTCGCCATCGCCCTCACCGAACTGGCCCTGGGCGCCGCGAGCCTGGCCCTGCCGGGGCTGGGCTGGGCCGATCCCGCGGTGTTCGCGCTCTCGTGCGGGTTCGTCGTCGTGGCCGCAGTGGGCATGCGCTACCACCGCGGCCGTTCCTGCCGCTGCTTCGGCGGGCTGACCAACCGGACCTTCGACGCGCGCGGGGTGGCGCGCGCCGTCGCGATCGCGGTCGCCGCCGGACTGGCGCTGGGCAGCGCGCCGCACACCATGGTGGACCTGAGCGGGACGGCGCAGGCGTTGCTGCTCGCCGCGGCGGCACTGACCGCGCTGGCCTCCTTCAGCGCCGCCCGCTCGCTCGGGCTGGCCCGAACCCTCGATCCGGAGGCACCGTGAGGATCCCGGTCTATCTGGCCATCGCCCAGTGGGTTGTGCTGCTGGGGCTCGGCGTGCTGGTGACGCTGATGTTCCGGCAACTGGGCCGGCACCTGTCGCTGACCCGCGGCGTGGCCGACCTCGGGCCGCCGGTGGGCACCCGGGCCGCCCCGGTCGAGCTGGAGCCGCTCGCGCGCATGGGTGAGGAGTTCGTGCGTCCCGGCGACGGGATCGCGACGCTGCTCGCGTTCGTGGACCCGACCTGCCCCTCCTGCGAGGAACTCGTCGCCAACCTGAACGGCGCTGAGTCCGATGGCGAACTGGCACACCTGCGGACCGTCCTGCTCATCTCCGAGCCCGCCAGTTACCTGCAGATCTCTGAGCCCTTCCGGATCACCACGCTGGCGGTCGGCCGCATGCTGAGCCAGTCCACGCTCACCGATTACCGGGTGACCGCGACCCCCCTGCTGGTCGCCATCGACGGCGCCGGAGTCGTCCGTGCCGCCGGGCCGGCCCTCCACCGCCAGGACGTCCGGTCGTTCGTGTGGGCGTCCCTGTCACCAACGCCGGTCCTGCCGGGACTGCCCGTCCTGCGGGGCGCCCATCCGGAACACGATCATGACATGATGGGCGCCGTCGCCCACGAGGAGAGGTGATTTCGCGGTGACTGGCTGGAAGCGGCTCGGCGTGAGCGTGGATACCGGGGTGGGCAAGGGCACGGAGCGGCTCGGGCGTTTCGTCAGCCGCCGCGCTGCGCTGCGGACCGCCGTCCTCACCGGGGCGACCGCGCTCGGAGCGGTGGCGCTCGGTCAGCGTCCCGCGTTCGCCGCCGTGCGGTGCCCGGCGTACTGTGGCCCCAGCTCACACTGCCCCAAGCGGATCTGCCCCGAAGTCGGCTGCCCGGTCGGCCACCGCCTGTGCAAGGTGGTGAACGGCCACAATCCCTGCCCGGGCCTGTGTGAGTGGCCGACCGGGTCCTGGGTGCACTGCGTCGGTTACGGCAAGTGCGGTCACGGTTTCTCGCTCTGCCAGGACTGCAAGCCCGATCATGGCTGCGCCGGTTTCTGCATCTGCGTGAGCGGAGTGCTCTGCCGGGAGTGCTGCAGCCCCGCCGATGTGCGCGCCGAGCAGCGGCGGGTCCGGGACATCCTCGCCGTCTCCTAGATCCCCGTGCTCCTGCTCGCGCCGCTCGCCCTGGTGATCGCCCTCATCAACGGGTATTCCAAGGCGTACTCGCCTTGAGGGGCGAATTCGGCGACCTCGCTGGCCGCCAGCCTCCCGGTCGGGAGGGTCGCGGGCACGCTGTCGCTCGTGCTCGCCTACGCGCTGCCGGCCGTCGCCGTCTGGGCCGTCGTGGGCGCGGTGGCGAACGCGGTCCCGGTGCCGGCGGCCGCACTCGTCCTGCTGGCGCTGTACGGGGCGTACTACGGGGTGATCGAGTCCGCCGGCCGGCCGGGCCTGCCCGCACCGGGCCGGGCCTGGCAGGTGCCCTCGCCGTGGGTGGACGGGGCGCCGCGCTGGCGCAAATTGCTGGTCTGGGGATCGCTGCTCGGACCGGGCTTCGCGACGCGCAACCCCTATGCCGGCTTCGGCGCGCTGGTCCTGGTTGTCGCCTGCGCCGGTGACCTGCGGGCGGGCATCGTGCTGGCCGCCGCCATCGGCCTGGCGCACAGCGCGGGCCGGGCCGGGGCGCTGCTGCGGGACCTGCGCCGGGGCACCGGCGGCGACTATCTGGACTCGGTGCTAGCGCAGATGCGCTGGCGCCGGGTGGACGGCCTGGCCATGCTCGCCGCCTGTGCGGCCGCCGTGACGGCCGCCGCGGCCCTGCCCCACCTGTGACGGCCGCCGCGGCCCTGCCTAGCCTCACCGTGCCCGCTCGCGCTCGCCAGGGCCGGGCTGCGCGCTCAGCCCGCGGCGAGCGCCAGTGTCATCTCCTCCAGGGCCAGCAGCGAGGCGACGCTGATCGCTATCCGCTCCCGGCAGGTCATGACGGACTCGATGCGGCGGACGGTGGTCTCGGGTGAACTGCCGGCGGCGACCTTGGCGACGTCCGCCTCATGCCCGGCACTGACCAGGTCCACATCCGCGCCGGACTGCACCGCGAGCACATCCCGGTAGAAGGCGGCGAGGTCGAGCAGTGCCCGGTCGTAGGCGTCCCGCTTCAGCCGGGTCCGGCGTGATTTCTGCCGGTCCTCCAGGTCCTTGATGGCACCGGCCGACCCTCGCACCGCTTTGGCCACCCCCTTGCCGGTCGAGCCCTCCCCGAAGGCCCGGCGCAGCGCCTCCTGCTCGCTCCCGTCGAGTTCGTCGGCGATGGCGGCGGCCTCGGCTTCGACCGCCTTCACCAGCGCGGCTGCCGCCGCCAGTGCTGGCCCGAGACCGGTGAGGCGTCCCGGGACCGCCAGCACCTCGTCCCGCCGACGGGCCGCCCGCGGATCGGTCGCGAGGCGGCGGGCCCGGCCGACGTGCCCCTGCGCGGCGCGGGCGGCGGCCATCGCCGCCTGTGGATCCACCCCGTCTCGGGCTACCAGCGCCGCGGCGATCTCCCGGGCGGGCGGGGTCCGCAGGGTGACCAGCCGGCACCGGGACCGGATGGTGGTGAGCAGTTCCTCCGCCGACGGCGCGCACAGCAGCCAGACCGTCCGGGGTGCCGGCTCTTCGATCGCCTTGAGCAGCGCGTTCGCGGCATGTTCGGTGGCCCGGTCGGCATCGGTGAACAGCACCACCTGCCAGCGGCCGCCCGACGGCGTCGAGGCGGCCCGCAGCACCAGGTTCCGGGTCTCTTTCACGCCGTAGGACAGGCCATCCGGGCGGACCAGCATGAGGTCCGCGTGCGTTCCCGCCATGACCTGGTGGCAGGACGGGCACCGGTCGCAACCGCCCTCGCCGCACAGCAGGGCCGCAGCGAACGCCCGGGCGGCCACCGAACGCCCCGACCCCGGCGGCCCGGTGAACAGCCAGGCGTGGGACATCCCCGCCGCCGCCTGGCCGCGCACGATCCGCGCCGCGGCGGTAGCGGCGGATTCCAGCTCCGCCACGACCGGCCCCTGGCCGATCAGGTCGGCGAAGACACCGTTCGCTCGCATGCCGGTCAGTCCTGGATGGCCGGGAAGCCGCCGGTGGCGTCCTCGGTGGTGGACGGGACGGGATCGGGCAGCAGCCGCCGGACCTTGTCGCGGATGGCCCGGTGCAGGTCGTCCACCGGCCGGGACGCGTCCAGCACCAGGTACCGGTCGGGTTCGGCGTCGGCCTGGTTCAAAAAGCCGGCCCGCACGCGCTCGTGGAAGTCCTCCGGTTCGCTTTCCAGGCGGTCGGCGGACCGTGTCCGCCTGTGCAGGCCCGCCCCGGGGGCCAGGTCGAGCAGCACCGTGAGATCGGGGAGCAGGCCGCCGGTGGCCCACTTGTTCAGGCCCGTGACGACGTTCACCGACTGTCTGCGGCCCGCGCCCTGGTAGGCCAGCGAAGAGTCCACATACCGGTCGCTCACCACAACCGCCCCGCGGGACAGGGCGGGTTGGATGACCGACGCGACGTGCTCCGCACGGTCCGCCGCGTACATCAGCGCCTCCGCCTGGGGCGAAAGCCCGGCATGTGCGGTGTCGAGCAGAAGCGCGCGCAGGCGCATCCCGACCTTTGTGGCACCTGGTTCGTGGGTGGCGACGACGTCGAAGCCCTGCTCCCGCAGCCAGATCGCCAGCATCCGCGCCTGGGTGGTCTTGCCCGTGCCCTCTCCGCCCTCGAAGGCGATGAAAAGCCCGCGCCGCATGGCCGGGCGGGACCCGTTCACGTGTGAGGGCACGGTGGCGAACGGCCCGCCCCGGACGGCGGCGGCGAGGTCCTCCCGCAGCGGGACCCCCTTGCGGTCGTCCATCTGCCGGTAGGAGACGACGCCGAGCCAGATCGCTATCCCGGCCGCCATCAGCAGCACAAGCGTGTCGCCGATGGCACCGTAGGTGATCCTGCCTATCGCGAGGGTGGACGATCCGGTCAACCCGGTCGCCACCGCCGCGAACCCACTCGCGAGCAAGGGCGCGAGCGCGATGACCGCGAACAGGATCACCTTGATCCCGGACTGCAGGAACGCGAACGTCCGCCCCCGCGTCTCGTCGTCCACCTCGCGCCCGACGATCGTGTACCCCGTGACGTAGGCGGCTCCGGCGAGAGCCCCGAGCAGAACGACCAGCAGGACCACGACCACCAGGTTCGGGATCAGCGCGATGAGGATCATCACCACGCCTGCCCCGACGATGGACAAACCGAACAGGCGGCGGCGGCTGAACCCGCGCAGGACCCGCATGCCCAGGAACATGCCGAGCGCGAGGCCGAAGAAGACGGCGGCGAAGACGGCACCCCAGCCCGCCGGCCCACCGTTCAATATGTACTTGATGTAGTAGGGCCCGAGGCCCACCACCACTCCACCCGCGGCGAACGCGCCCACCCTCCCGATCACCAGGCCGCGGACGGTGGCGTTGCGGCCGAGGTACGTCCAGCCCTCCCAGATGGTCCTGGCGACCGAGGGGGCGGAAATGCGCTCACTGACCGCCCGCTTGGCGATCTCACGCAGCGAGAAGATGGTGAGCGCGGAGATGGCGAAGGTCGCCACGTTGAAGAGCAGCGCGACGTCGACCTGATTGGTGGTAATGGCCGGGAAGACGGACGACAGCGCCCTGCTGACCAGGGCCAGCGTGGTGAACAGGAGAGCGGCGACCGGCGCCGGCCCGAACGTGCCGAGCAGGTTGTACTGGTTCGCCTGCTCCAGTTTCTCTGGTGGCACCATGTTGGGCACGGACGCGTCCTTGGCGGGGCCCCAGAACAACGAGGCGCACGATGCCAGGAACTGGACCGTGTACATCCAGGTCAGCGCGTTGAAGAAATGCAGCGAGAGGTCCAGCACCAGGGACAGGTAGAGCACGCCCCGCAGGACGTCGCCCACCACCATGTTGAGGCGCCGGTCCAGGCGGTCCGCGACCGCTCCGGCCAATGGCCCGAGCAGCAGGGCGGGCAGGAGCGAGGCCAGCCAGACACCGCTGACCGCCACACCCTGTGCGGCCGGGGTGTGCGTATGGGTCAACTGACCAGCCAGGATGGGCAGCGCGACGAGGCTCAGCCAGTCCCCGAGGCTGGACAGCGACGTCGCGATCCACAGCCGCCGGAACGGCCGGATCCGCAAGACGTTGACGTCCGCATTACCAGACGGGGACCGGAAGTTCACTGCGCCAGGGTACCCATCAGCAGCCTCATCGCGCCGCTAGCCACCGCGTGAATGTCCGCTATTGAGACTACCTGCGCGCTGGGCTCTTCGGTCCAGCCGAGCCGCGGCCGCCGCGGCCCGCTGTGCCCGTCACGCGGCGGCGTGGCTTGGCGGGGCCGGCGGCGCGGCGATCAGCGAGCAGTTCCACGGCCCGCTGGGTGGTCAGCGATTCCACGTCGTCATCCTTGCGCAGCGAGGCGTTGGTCTCCCCGTCCGTGACGTACGGGCCGAACCTGCCGTCCTTGAGAACGATGGGCCGCTTGCTGGTCGGGTCCTCGCCCATCTCGCGCAGCGGCGCGGCGGACGCGGCGGTGCCGCGCGCCCTGGTCTTGGGCTGGGCGAAGATCTCCCTGGCTTCGGACAGCGTCAGTGTGAACAGCCGGTCCTCGCTGTCGAGGGAACGGCTGTCGGTGCCTTTGCGCACGTACGGGCCATAACGGCCGTTCTGTACGGTGACCTGCTCGCCGTCGATGTCGCCCAGCGCCCGGGGCAGGGAGAGCAACCGCACGGCGTCATCAAGTGTCACGTCATCGAGCGACATCGACTTCAAGAGGGACGCGGTGCGCGGCTTCTCCTTGGCGCCTTCGGGGAGCACCTCGGTCACGTAGGGCCCGAACCGGCCGGTCTTGGCGATGATCTCGAGCCCGGACTGTGAGTCGGTGCCCAATGGCTTGTCGCCGCTCGGCTGGCTGAACAGTTCGGCCGCCCGGTCCGCGGTGAGCTCATCCGGCGCCATGTCGGGCGGTACGTTGGCCCTGCTGCCGTCCCCGCTTTCCAGGTAGGGCCCGTACCTGCCAACCCGCACCACGGCGTCGGTCCCGGCCACCGGGATCGAACTGACCTCCCGCGCATCGATCTCGCCGAGGTCGCTGACAAGTTCCTTGAGCCCCTCCCACGCGTGCTCGGAGGCCCCGTTCGACCCGAAGTAGAACTGGCTGAGCCAGGGCACGCGCTCCGTCTCACCCCTGGCGATCTTGTCCAGGCCTGACTCCATCAGAGCCGTGAAGTCATAGTCGACCAGGTGGCCGAAATGCTTCTCCAGCAGGTTGACGACGGCGAAGGCCAGGAACGCGGGGACCAGCGCCGTCCCCTTCTTGAACACGTAGCCGCGGTCCAGGATCGTGCTCATGATGGAGGCATAGGTGGACGGCCGGCCGATCTCGAGATCTTCAAGTTCCTTGATCAGGCTGGCCTCGGTGTAGCGGGCGGGTGGCTTGGTGGCGTGCGCCGCGGTCTCGATGAGGCCCGCGAGCGGGTCACCTTCGGACAGCGGCGGCAGGCGGCTTTCCCGGTCATCCCGGTCGCCGTCATCCACGTCCTCTACGTAGGCCTTCAGGAACCCGTAGAACGTGATGACCCTGCCGGAAGCGCCGAACTCGGCGCGCTCGCCGGTGGCGGACTCCCCGGTGATCCGGACCGCTACCGACTCCCCCACCGCGTTCTTCATCTGCGAGGCGACGGTTCGCTTCCAGATCAGGTCATAGATGCGGTACTCGTCGCCGGACAGGCCCGTCTGCGCCGGAGTCCGGAAGCGGTCGCCTGACGGCCGGATCGCCTCGTGCGCCTCCTGGGCGTTCTTCACCTTGCTCTCGTAGGTGCGGGGCGCCTCCGGCACGTACTCGGGCCCGTACAGTTCCCGCGCCTGGACGCGAGCCGCGTTGATCGCGGTCTGCGACAGGGTGACCGAGTCGGTCCGCATGTAGGTGATGTAACCGTTCTCATACAGCCGCTGGGCGACCGACATCGCGTGCTTCGCCGTGAACCCGAGCTTGCGGGAAGCCTCCTGCTGGAGGGTGGTGGTCCGGAAGGGCGCTCCGGGCTTGGGGTTGTAACCCTTTCGCTCGACCGAGGAGACCGAGAAGGGCACGCCGTTCAGGCGCTCGGCGAGTCCTGCCGCGTCCAGGCGGTGCACCACGCCCGCCGGCTCCTGCTGTCCGGCCCCGGGATCGGTCGCATAGAGGTACAGCAGGTCGGCGTTGCGCAGTTCGCCGCTGGGGCTGAAGTCGCGGCCCTGGGCGAGCCGCCGGCCGTCTACGGCCAGCAGCCGGCCGGGGAACGAGTCGGGATCTGTTGCGGGATCCCGGCCGGCCGGGGAGAACCTGGCCTCCAGGTCCCAATAGCTCGCGGGCCGGAAAGCGATCCGCTCCCGTTCCCGCGCCACCACCATCCGGGTTGCCACCGACTGGACCCGGCCAGCCGAGAGCCTCGGCATGACCTTCTTCCACAGCACCGGCGAAACCTCGTAGCCGTACAGGCGGTCGAGCACCCGACGGGTCTGGTACGCGTCCACCAGCCCCTGGTCCAGTTCCCTCGGGCTGGCCACCGCCTCCGCTATCGCTTCAGGTGTGATCTCGTGGAACACCAT
>DAHUZQ010000034.1 GCA_027306495.1 Actinomycetota bacterium
GTGGTGGTGGTTGTTCCAGTAGATGGCCACGAACACAAAGCTCAGCGCGAAGGCGAGTAGCTGCGGCAGACTCCTGACGACCGCGGACAAAGTCGTACTGGAAGGCACCTTCAGGCCAAGGGCCATGATGGTGATGATCACGGCCATGACGCCGTCACTGAAGGCTTCGAGCCGGTGCGTATCGAGGACCGCCCGGCTGACGGTGCCGTTACCCTCATCGGTCACAAGCGAGCCCTCCGCCAGATGAGTCCCGTGCCGGCCTGAAGCGCCCTGTCGGGCACCGCCTCCCTTTCACCCGCCGATTATCTCCGTGCCGGCCCGCAAGCGTGCCTGCAGCCTCAGGAGTCGCGGCCCTTCGCGCTGGGCTCATCGGCTTCATCCGGGCAATCCAGGCTCAGCGTGGCTGTGACCGTCGTTCCTTCGCCGGGAGCGGACTGGACCGTCAGTGTGCCGCCGCCGATCTCGGCACGCTCGCGCATGCCGAGCAGGCCCAGGTGATCGGAGGCCATCTGGACGCCGGTCGCCGCCGCGTCGAATCCGCAGCCGTCATCCGACACCTGCACCGAGAGTTCGCTGTCCGTGAAGCACAGGGTGAGCAGCACTTTCGTGGCGTTGGCGTGGCGGATGACGTTGTTGAGCGCTTCCTGGGCGATGCGGAAGGCCGCGAGTTCGACTTGTGGCGCGAGCCTGGCTTCCACCCCGCTGATCTGCAGGTCCGCGCCGATGCTGGTCGCTTCCGTGATGTCAGCGAGGAATCCCCGCAATGCCGGGACGAGGCCGAGTTGGTCCAGCGCCGGCGGGCGGAGGCCGGCGACGACCGCCCTGAGCCGGGACGCGACGTCCAGGGTCTGGTAACGGGCATGTCCCAGCCCATCCGCCAAGGTGGCGGTGGTCTGAGGGGTGTACTCGAGCCGCTCCAGGGCGCGGGCCAGATGGATGAGAAGCTGAATGGGCTCGTCGTGGAGTTCCTGCGCGATGCGCCGGCGTTCCTCCTCCTGGACCTGCAGCAGTAGCCCGGCGTAACGGCGCACCCGGACGCCTTCGGCGAGTTCCTCCGTGACATCCTGCAGCACGACCTGGGTGAGCTGTCTCTCGCCGGGGACGGCCGGCACGTCGCTGACATTCACCCGGTACATGCGAAGCCGGGACTGCCCACTATGAGGCCCGCCATGAGGTGCTGAAAGGGCGACCACCCCACCGGCGCTGCTGCTCATCGGCCCGGCGCCGAACCCCAGGACCTCGGGCACATGCTCGCCGATCATGTCCGCTGATGCCAGCGCGCGGGCCGCCGGGTTGGCGTCCACGATCTCGCCAGCGGCGTCGACGACCATGATCGGGGCTGAATTGCTCTCGAAGAGCTGCAGGTAGCGCGCTTGCGCGGCAATCTGCCCGGTCCTTGCCTGCAACGCATGATCACGTGCCAGCCGCTCGGCGTCGATGTGGTAGCCAACGAAAGCGGCTACCACGACCACCAGGGCCAGCTCGATCAGGTCGTTACCAACATGGCCCTCATCGTGCGGGAGCAGCAAATCCGGCAGCCATAGCAGCACCGCCACCGCCGCCGCCGGTACCGAACCCGCCAGCCCGCATCGCAGCGCGGCATAACTGATGGGTGCGAGCAGCAGGGCAACCGGGATACCCGCCGGAATAGTGCTGGACTCCGCCGACATATCAAGGCTGAGGTGCGCCGCAGCCAGCCCGACGATCACGGCCAGCACGATCCAGAACTGGACCTCCCGGATGGGTGGCCGGAAGATCCGGTGCCAGGCCGGCGGCTGCCAGTCGGCCTGCGGGGCGTTCACTGCCTGCTCAGGTGTTCGTGCGCAACGTCATGACTCACCGCGTACAAGGCGGCCTCAGTTCGCGAGGTCAGCCCGAGCTTGCTCAGCACACTCGACACGTGGCTCTCCACAGTGCGCAGGCCGAGCCCAAGTTCGCGGGCGATCTGCTTGTTCGGCAGGCCCTGTGCCACCAGGCGCAGCACGTCCGTTTCGCGCGCGGTGAGCGCGGGCGAGGACTCCCCGGGCCCGGAACGCCAGCGGCGGGTAAGGCGGCGCGAGATCGATTCATCGAGAACGAGTGCTCCACCGGCGGCCGTTCGCACAGCATCGCTCAGCTCCCGCGCGCTTGCGGTCTTGAGCAGATAGCCGGCCACTCCCGCCTCAAGCGCCCCGATGACATAAGCGTAGTCGTCATAAGCGCTCAGGATGAGGATGCGAGTCGCGGCATCCTGCTGGCCAACTGCCTGCGCGAAGGCGATCCCGTTCATGCCCGGCAGTTCCACGTCAACGAGGGTGACATCGGGGTGCAACCGGTGCAGGAGCGGCAGGGCCTCTTCCGCCGAGGCCGCCTGGCCGACCACGGCGAGGTCAGGGCTGCGTTCCAGCAGTTCAGCGGTGCCTTCCCGGACCAGGGCATGGTCTTCGACTACGAGGATCCTGATGGGGGGGCGGCTGCCCGGGGCAGCACTGGACTGCCCCGTGTCACCACCCACACCTGCTGGCTGGGAACTGGGATCGGGGCCGTGCCATTCCTCATCCATCAGCACCAGCTTAGATCTCAACCCGAGCAGGCAGGAGCGGCTGAATCCGCTCCCGTTAAGCCAGCCTGCGCTCCCTTGATACCACTGGGCAGCTCCCCCGGGAAAGCCGGGCGAGATCCCCGTGATCGCATCGTTCCGCCGCGTGGCCGCGGTGTCCACGCTGGCCTCATGAGGCTTGGACGAGTTGTGCTCGATCTGTGGATGGCGGGCGTCATGGCATCGCTGGTCAGCGTCGTGCTTTTCGTCCTGGTCTGGTTGGGGGTCTCGATCAAGGCGCTGGCAGGTGAGTTCAGGGCGGCCAGGCGGATGTCCGGGCGGCTTTCCCCGCAGGTGGCCGAGATGTCTCGCTGGTGTTCTAGCAGCGATCTTGCTGAGATTGACCAGGCGCTGGACCGGGTGCTGGAAGATCAGCAAGCCAGGCGGGCCATCCACAGCCGCCATGGCGCGGATCCCGGGCTTCGGCCTCGTTGACGGCGGGCCGGCCGCACCCCGGAACACCGAGAACCCCCCTCCGTGAAATCACGGGGAAGGAGGTCCCGTAGGTCTCGGGACGTTCGGCCCTGTAGTGCTCTGCGTGGCCAGCGCCAGATTAAAAGCCATGACAGCTCACCTGATCTCCCCTGACCAAGGTCAGGAACAGGCCGCCAGGTCAACGGCATCAACGACGGCGCGCGACCCCATCCTGCTCGCCATTCACCGCCGCCCGCCGGACGCGAGTGGCGTGGCGGAGCGGTTCGGCCCCTCGGACCCGCCGAGCGGATGGGACCTCACCCGGAACCCCCGCGTGGCGCGGTTGCTGCGGAGCCGTCGCTTCCAGTTCCTGCTGATCCTGCCCAATCAGCTCGTCTTCTGGACGGTGATCTTCGTCGGCCTGCTGGGCACGGTGGTCCCGGGCCTGAACTTCGGCACAGCCATCACCTGGTACATCTGGTTCTGCCTGGTCTTCGTGATGATGGTGGTGGTCGGCCGGGCCTGGTGCGCCATGTGCCCGTTCGGCGGCTTCGCCGAGTGGATCCAGCGCCGCACACTATGGCAGCGGACACAGAAGGTGCTCGGCCTTGGCCGCAAATTCCCCGAACCGCTGGCCCGCTATGGCTTCCTCCTCCCGGTAGCCACGTTCCTGCTGCTGACCTGGATCGAGGAGTACTTCAACATCGCCGGCCCCGGCACACCTTCGGCCACCAGCTGGATGGTGGTGGGGATCGTCACCTCCGCGCTGCTCTTCTTCCTGATCTTCGAGCGGCGCACATTCTGCCGGTACCTGTGCCCGCTGAGCGCGCTGATCGGAACGGTCGGGTCGATGGGATCGGTCGCGGGTTTCCGGACCAAGGACCGCGAGGTGTGCCTGTCGTGTGAGACCAAGGACTGCATGCGCGGCGGTGAAGAGGGGTTCGGCTGCCCGTGGTACACATGGCCCGCCAGCGCGGACTCCAACCTGGCGTGTGGCCTGTGCTCGGAGTGCTACAAGGCCTGCCCGTCCAACAACATCGGCATGTACCTGCAGAAGCCGCTTACCTCGGTCATCGCCCCCACACGCCGCCGGGCCGACGTGGCGTGGGCCGTCGCGCTGCTGTGGGGCCTGGTCCTGTACCAGCAGATCAACGCCCTCAGCATCTACGCGACCGTGGACACCTGGCTCAACTCCCACCTTGCCTTCCCCCACTACCCCAACCCGGTCGCCTACATGGGCCTGATCGTGGCGCTGGCCCTGCTGACAGCGGGAGTGATGTGGACGATCAGCAGGGTCTTCGCTCGCAAGGACATGACGTTCACCGTGAAGGGGAACTTCATGGAGCGCGCGTCGCGATTCCGTGCCTACTTCGTGCCGCTCACCTACGGGATGATCCCGGTCGTCGGGGCCGACTACTTCGCCCGCCAGCTGCCCAAGTTCTTCCAGCACGCAACGCGGATCGTCCCCGCCGTGCAGCAGACGCTCGGCTCGCAGACGGCCATCAAGTCGCCGCTGTACCAGATGCGGCTGCTCTCCAACCCACACATCGTGGGCGTCCAGGTGACCATCATCGCGATCGGCACTCTCGCGGCGGTGTGGTCAACCTGGAAGATCTCGGGCCGCGAGATCGTGCCGGTGAGCCGGGGCGGAGCGGCCGTGCGGGTGGCTTCGCTGAGCCTGGTGCTGGTGTTCGGCGCGGTGGCAGCCATGCTCTATGTCCTGATGAACGCGGCTGACTGACCCCCGGAGACGATGATGACACAGCTAGCAGCACATGAGATTCCGGCCCAGGCGGCCGACCGCCCGCTCCACGTGACGGTCCTCATCGACCGGTGCGCGGGCTGCCAGGAGTGTGTGGTCCGGTGCCCGGCCGGGGCGCTGTCCATGGATTCCGGCCGCTGGGTGGCCGTCGCCGACGACAGCCTGTGCGTCGGGTGCCGGCAGTGCGAGCGGACCTGCCCGTTCAGCGCGATCACGGTGCGCGGGCCACTGGCAGTCGCAGCGCGGAACGAGCCCCCGCACTCCCGCCTCGAGCAGCCAACCGGAGACAACAGCGAGGTCCGGGCTGGCTTCGCCTCCTGGGATGAGGCGCTCGCCGAAGCGAGCCGGTGCCTGGACTGCCCGGACCCGACATGTGTGCGGGGCTGCCCCGCCCACAATGACATCCCGTCCTTCATCCGGGCCGTCCGTGACCGCGATCTCGTGACGGCCCACGAGGTGATCCGCCTCACGTCGTTCCTGCCCGACGTGTGCAGCCGGGTCTGCGATCAGGCATCGCAGTGCGAGGGCTCGTGCACCTGGTCGCTCGCGGGCGGCGAACCGGTCGCCATCGGCAAGCTGGAACGCTTCATCACCGACAACGTGCCGGTCCCCGCCCCTGCCAAGCCCGGCCCGGCCGGTTCGGGACTCTCTGTCGCCGTGGTGGGCAGTGGGCCGGCCGGCATTGGTGCGGCCTGGGAGCTCGTGGAAGCCGGCGCCGAGGTGACGGTCTACGAGCGGGATCCCGAGCCCAGTGGCCTGATCGGCTGGGGCATCCCCGATTTCACCCTGCCGCAGGAAGTGTCTGCCCGGCCCTGGCAGCAGCTCACCGCCGCCGGAGTGGATCTGCGCTGCGGCACGGAGGTCACCGCCGACGACGTCGATCGACTGCTCACCGAGCATGACGCCGTCATCCTGGCTCACGGCGCCCCGATGCCGCTGCGCATGCCCGTCCCCGGCGCCGATCTCGATGGTGTGGTCGACGCCTCCTCGTTCCTGAAGGCAGGCAAGGCTGCCCTGGAGAACGGCGACGTGATCAGCCTGCCCGACTCGCTGATAGGGCTCGCCGAAGCCAGGGACGGCGCTGGCTGCGCCTCACCGCTGGTCCTGGTGCTGGGAGCGGGGAACACGGCCCTGGACGTCGCCCGCACAGCCCGCCGGCTCGGGCTGCGGGCGGTGTGCGTCGACTGGGTCGACGAGCACTTCGCGCTGGCACGCCCGGATGAACTCGCCGAAGCACGTGAGGAAGGTGTGGATATCCGGTTCCTGCACACCGTCTCCAGCCTGGAGGGCGAGGACGGCCGGGTTCGCCGCGCCGCCCTGATCAAGACCCGCCAGCACCGAGCCGACCGGCGCCCGAAGACGCTGCACGAGGCACCCGAGATGCTTGATGTCGATCTTGTCGTGATGGCGATGGGCTACCGCCTGCACCCCGCGCTGGCAGCAAGGCTCCCGGGAACCCCGCTCGCACGGGAGGCTCGCGGGGTGCCCGACCGGCGGTGGCTGGCCAGCGGCATCCTCGCAAGCCCAGCCCCCGAGTTTGCCCATGGCAAGCCGGTCGGACGGCTCGCGCTAGGAAGGGAGGTGGCCCTGACGGCATCCTCGCTGCCCTTGCAGGAACGTCTGTGGGCAGCGGGCGACGCCCTGGTCGGCCCCTCGACGGTTGTCGAGGCCATGTCCCAGGGGCGGCGCGCAGCCGCGGCGGTCATCTCCGCCGGGCCCACCCGTGGCCAGCCCAGGCCGCCGCGCAGGGTCCTGGTCGCTTATGAGAGCAGGACCGGGCACACCGAACGGGCGGCGCGACTGATCGCCGACGGGCTGCGCAGCACAGACGCCGTTGTGCGCATGGTCCCACTTCGAGAGGCCACCCTTCCCGAACTCGCCGACACCGACCTGCTCATCGTCGGCACCTGGGTGGAGGGGATGGTGGTCGGCGGCGTCCGGCCCGCCGCCGCCACCCGCTCCTGGCTGGCGGGACTGCCCAGGCTGGCCGGCCTGCGTGTCGCCACCTTCTGCACCTTCGCCATCTCCCCCAAGCAGACGCTCGCCACGATGCGCGGGGAACTGCAGGATCACGGGATGGTCGTCATCGCCGAAGGCGCGATCGGGCCTGGCGCCCGTAGC
The DNA here is from genome assembly GCA_027306495.1 of Actinomycetota bacterium. GTDB lineage: Bacteria > Actinomycetota > Actinomycetes > Streptosporangiales > Streptosporangiaceae > DAHUZQ01. The sequence goes on from DAHUZQ010000034.1 coordinate 6,876, forward strand.
ATTCCTCGCGCAGCCGAACGCTTCACCGGCCAACTGCTGGCCACCGCATGGCCCGGCCCGGCGGCGGGTTAGGCCGCCCGCGCGGCTCAGCGCGCCCGCACCCCTGGCGCGCTGAGCCGGACGCGGCCGCATCGAGCGCGGCCCGCTTGAGCTTGCCCATTCCGGGCAGACGGATCGTTCACAACGGCTGCGCTTCCCGGCAAGCCGCAAACAGCCATTGCCCGGAAATTCCGGGAGAAGGCCCCGAGGTTCCGCCTCCGCTACGGACCGAATGGGACCTCACCCGATGGCGGGGCCGCGGGAAGTTCGCTGGCCAGCAAGGCGGCGGCGGCATCTGGTCATTGCCGGACTTTTGCACGCAGGATTTGGTGACTTTTGGCCCTGAGGCTCCGGCGTCAGGGCAGGGAGAGTGAAAAAGTGTTCATCGCCCACGAGATTACGGTTGACACGGGCTTCGAGGCTGCCACCACCCGGCTGGTCAACCTGATCAACGGGGGGGTCCTGCGCGGCGCATCGGGGATCGCCTACGACGCCGGCGTGGCGGCCATGCTGCGTGTGGGACCGTTCGGCGGCATGCGCGGCCTGTCGAAGCTTGTGTGTGTGCGTTTCCTGAGCCCCGTTCGGCGCGGCGACACCATCCGGGTGGCGCTGCGCTGGGAGGCGACAGGCGCGACCGGTGAATTGTTCCCGGTGCTCGATGCTGACCTGGCGCTCACCCGTGACGGCGACAGCCAGTCGCGGCTGGCTCTTGCCGGCTCTTACCGGCCACCATTCGGCCGGGCCGGCGCCGCGCTGGACAAAGCGATCATGCACCGTCTCGCCGCGGCCACGATCGAGTCCCTGCTGGCCAACGTTGCCGCCGCCATGGCTGCGGCACCAGCCCCGGCGCCGCAGCTGGGCATTGCCGGAACGGCCGGGTTTCGGCTGGCCACCACAGCCGGGAACGGCTGACCCCCGGCAGTGCCATAGCCCCGGTCGCGCCGGCCTTCCGGCGCAAGCCGTTCGCGGCCCGTCTCGGCCCAGCCGGGCGGACCCATCCCGCCCTATCATGCAGTCGGACGTTCCTGGGCGCGACGCGATGGGAGGGCCCACCATGACTGAGTACGCACTGGCCATAAGCGACGCGGAGATCCGGCGCTACCTGCTGATGGCCGAGCGCGCCCAGGCCAATGAGGCTTCGCTGTGGCAGAAGGCCGGAATCTGCCCGGATGCGGTTGTGGCCGATATCGGCTGCGGCCCGGCCGCGGTCTCGGTGCGCATGGCCCAGGCGGTGGGACCCGCCGGCCGGGTAGTCGGGATGGACGCGGACGCGGCGGCTCTGGCCGCGGCGCGGCGGGTCGTTGAACAGGCCGGTGTCGCAAATGTGGAACTCCGCCTGGGACGCGCGACGGACACCGGCCTGGAGCCAGGCTCCGTCGACGTGGCGGTCCTGCGCCACGTGCTGGGCCATAACGGACCTGACGAGCAACGGATCGTCGACCATCTCGGCGGCCTGCTGCGCCCCGGGGGCAGCGTCTACCTGGTCGACGTGGACTGGACCGCGGCCCGGTTGCTCGGCGGTGACCCGGGTCTTGCCGATCTGGACGAGAAGTACCTCAGGTTCAACAAATCCCGGGGGAACGACGGTCAGGCCGGCCTGCGGCTTGGCCGGCTGCTCTCCGGAGCCGGCTTGCAAGTGATCGCCCACGAAGGGCACTACACGATTTCGGCAGCTTCGCCCGGCGTGCGCGGCCCGGTCTGGGCCGCGCGGGAGTCGATGCTCGCCGAGGGGATCCTCAGCCCTGAAGACATCACACGATGGGATCAGGCCTTCCAGCGGATGGACGCTGCCGAGGTCCGCCCGACCGTCTTCGCCGCGGGCTTCTTCGCCATCGGCGTCAAACCCCGATGAGCCGATCGCGGCCGTTCCGGGACCGGGACATAGGTCGAGTGCCGACCCGCCCGGTGGCAGCAGGCCGGACGGGAAATTCCAGCCCCGCGAGCCACCGCCTGGCCCATCACCCCTTGCTCAGGGCCGTCCGCAGGGCGACCACCCTGGCGACCGCGGCATCGAACGCGCCCCTGCTCAGCCGGCCATCCCGCAGCGCCGCAGCGAGGGCATCCTGGGCCGCGACTCCCTCGCTGACGTTCTGCCCGGCACACGTGATCAGGTCCATCCCGGCAGCGGCCGCCAGCACCGCGCGGTGGCCGATCGACCCGTAGGCGCGCAGCGCACCGGCCTCCAGGGCGTCGGTGATGGTGACCCCACGGAAGCCCAGCCTGTGGCGCAATTCCCCCTGCACGATGGTGGGCGACAGCCCGGCCGGCAGTTTGGAGAGCGCCGGGTACACCGCCCATGACACCATCACCAGGTCGACATGAGCGGTGTTGATCGCGGCATGGTAGGGGAACTCGTCCACGCTGCGGAGCGTGGCGAGCGGAACGTTCAGGGTGACCGGCCGCTTGTCGGTGTCCTGGTAACGAGTCGCCGCGCCGAGGCCGGGGAAGTGCTTGGCCGTCGCCGCGATCCCGGTCGCCTGCTGCGCCCTGATGAAATCCGCGCCGAGGGTGGACACCACCTGCGGGTTGCGGCTGTAGGAACGCTGGTAAAAGTCGATGAAGCCGTTCGCCTTCCGGTACACGTCGAGCACCGGGGCCAGGTTCACGTTCATCCCGGCGCCACGCAGGTTCAGTCCCGCGGCCCGGCCCGCGTGGCTCGCCGCCGCCCCCGGATGAGCCGCCTCGCCGATCTGCTTCTCCGAGAGCACCGGCGCTCCCGGCAGCCTTCTGACCTCTCCGCCCTCTTGGTCGGTCATCATCAGCAACGGCTCGTGCACCGGGCTGGACTTGCTGAGCTGCTGGAGGTTGCTGATCACGCCGGCGATCTGCGACCTGCTCTGGATGTTGCCCGAGAAGAAGATCACCCCGCCAACCTTGCCGGCCCGGATGAGGTTCTTCAGTCGGGCGGGTGGGGTGAGCCCGTTGTAGCTGTAGATGATGCGCTGGCCCGCGAGTTGGGCGAGGGTCATCTTCGGGAGCGCGGTGGGTGCCCCCGCGCCACCCTGTGCCGGTCCTGTGCCGGTGATCGACGCCGCCGCTCCCAATGACGAAGCGCCTCCCGCCTGCGAAGCCACCGCCGACCGCCCCGCCGACCCGGCCGGTGCGGCACAGCCCGCGGCCAGGCCAGCGAGTGCGGCCACGGCAAGCAGGCTTCCCGCCGATCGCATGGTCGTCATGCCCCGAGGAAATCACACCGGCGAAGGTGATCCACCTCGCACCCGCCAAATAGCCCGCCGGTAATGGTTAGGCTCGCCGGTTATGACCGACAAGGCGCACCAAGACACCCCATCGTCCGGCCCGGCGGCGGCCGGCCCGGCCGCCGCCGGGGAACCCGTGAGCACGGATCTCACCGACGACCTGACCACGTCCGAGCACGAGATCATCGTCGACGGAAGGCCATTGCCCTACACGGCGATCACCGGGCGGATGATCCTGCGCCAGGAGAAGCACACCGATGCCGCCTTCGACGGGGCGCAGCCGAAGGCAGAGGTCTTCCTGACCGCCTACACCGTGGCGGGAGCCGACTCGTCCACCCGGCCGGTGACATTCGCGTTCAATGGCGGCCCGGGTTCCTCCAGTGTCTGGCTGCACCTCGGGCTGCTCGGCCCCCGCCGGGTCCTTTCCGGGGACGTGGGCGCGTTGCTGCCGCCCCCCTACGGGCTGACGGACAACCAGCAGACCCTGCTGCGCCACAGCGACCTGGTGTTCATCGACCCGGTCTCCACCGGGTTCTCGCGCGTAGTCAAGGGCGAGAAGCCGGGTGACTTCCATGGCTACCAGGGTGACATTGAGTCGGTCGGGGAGATCATCAGGCTCTGGACCACCCGTAACGGCAGGTGGATGTCACCGAAGTACCTGTGCGGTGAGTCCTACGGGACACTGCGCGCTGCCGGGCTCGCCCGTCACCTGCAGGATCGCTACGGCATGTACCTGAACGGCCTGGTCCTCATCTCCGCGTACCTGGATGGGGGCACAGCCGAGTTCGGTGGCGGCAACGACGATCCCTACATCATGTACCTGCCGACATACACGGCGATCGCGCATTACCACGGCCTGCTCGGGGACCGGCCACTGCGGGAAGCTCTCACCGAAGCCGAGGCCTACGCGGAGCGTGAGTACCCGTGGGTGCTCGCGCGCGGCACCCGACTGCCTGACGGCGACCGGGCGCGGGCGCTGACAAGGCTCTCGGCCCTCACCGGCTTGAGCGGGGACTATCTGGACCGGGTCAATCTACGGCCCGAGCACATCCGCTTCCTGACCGAACTGCTCCGCCATCGGCACCGCACCGTGGGCCGCATCGACGGCCGGTTCACGGGCTGGGACAGCGACTACGGCCGGGAGACCTGGACAAGCGACCCGTCTATCGACGCCATCGTCGGCCCGTACACCGCCGCCCTGAACCAGTACGTGCGCGCCGAACTCGGCTATGCATCCGACCTGCCGTACGAGATCCTCACCGACCGGGTGCAGCCATGGTCGTTCAAGGAGTTCGAGGGCACACATGTGCACGTACTGGACAAGCTTGCCGAGGCGATGCGGGTCAACCCGCACATGCGGGTCCATGTGGCATGCGGTTACTACGACGCAGCCACCCCCTACTACGCGGCCGAGCACAGCGTCGCGCACCTGGCCATCCCTCCCGACCTGGCCGGCAACGTCGAGTTCTCCTATTACGAAGCCGGCCACATGATGTACCTGCACGAGCCGAGCAGGCTCGCGCAGTCCGCGCAACTCGCCCGCTTCATCGGCGGAGCCTGAGGACCCGCTGCAGCCTCACCCCTGGCCCCCTGCCGGCGGCCGCCCACCCGCCGGCCTATGGTCGGGAGCAAGGGTGCACGGAAGATGGATGAGGTGCCGGCAGGCATCGCGGAATCCTTTCAGTGAATATGACTGACACGATTCCGTGATCATGGAAATCCGGCGGCACGGCCAGCGGGCCAGGCTGCCCGCAGGCAGGGTGACGCGCGGCGCCACGGGGGGTGGGCAGTGTCGCGACGGGTGCGTGGCTGGCGCAAACTCGCGGGGTCTACCTGGCGTGCCCCCCTGGACCCGCAGTTCTACGGCGACCTCGACCTTGATGCGGGGGCGATGCTCGCCTACATAGACCGGGTCCGGCACGCCACCGGTGTCCGGATCACACTCACCCACCTGGTGGGCAGGGCGGTCGCGCACGGTCTGAGCACCGTCCCGGAATTGCGGATCCGCCTGGCCCGGGGGCGTGAGTACGACCGTGAGTCGATCGACGTGTTCTTCATCGTGGCGGCCGAGGGCGGACGGGAACTGACCGGCGTCAAGATCGCCAACGTCGACCGCAAGCCGGCCGTCGCTCTCGCCGAAGAGGTGATCCGGCGCTGCTCGGCCATCGCATCCGGCATCGACCCGGAACTCGGCCGGGGAAAGACCCTGCTCACCACCCTCCCGCCGCGGCCCCTTCGCTGGGCGCTGCGGGTGGGTGCCTGGCTCACCTCGGACATGAACCTTGACCTCTCCAGACTCGGCATGCCCCGCCAGGCCTTCGGCGGCGCGATGATCACATCCGTGGGCAGTTGGGGCATAGCCCGGGCGTACTCCCCGCTCGCGCCCTACTACCGCGTGCCGGTCCTGCTGCTCATCGGCGCGGTCGGGGAACGCCCGGCGGCCGTGAACGGCGATGTGGTGGTAAGGCCCATGATCACGCTGACAGCCACCTTCGACCACCGCTACGTGGACGGCTTCCACGCCGCTGGGCTCGCCCGGGCGGTGGGCGAGTACTGCGCGGACCCGGCAGCTTTCGAGCCGCCACTGCCCGAGCCGGGGCAAGCGCCGGACGGGCAACCCGGCGCCGGCCGCGAGCCCGGCCCTCAGCCGCGCGTGGAACTGTAGCCCAGCACCGCCGCGAGCCCGAGCGCGCTGCGCGGCGCGTAGGCGATCCGCCACAACCCGCCGTGCGCGGCCCCCCGCGCCTCGTCCTGCCACGGGTGCGCGGATGGCGGGGTGGGAGCCTGCAAGTCATCGACCAGCAGCGCCGCCATCAGGACCCGGCAGGTTTCCGGCTCGAACACCTCGGCGCCGAAGCGGTGCGCCCCCGCGTAAGCCGCTGCCAGCACGCGGTTCTTGACCACCGAACGCGTTCTGGTCGGCGGGGCCACGTTCAGCGACACGCGGCCACCAGCTTCCCCCGCCACGCATGCCCGCCAGCGCTGCAACCGCTTCGCCAGCGCGTAGTTGGGGCCCTGCTGCGCCACCAGGCAGTCACTGATGCCCGGGCTCGCTCCCGGCACATACGCCCGGCGCAGGAGGCGGCCCCCCGAGACGGTCCGCAACGGCCGGCCCGCGAGTTTGGCGAACCGCGACCGCTGCCCGTACGCCCGCACCGACTGCTCAACCGCTTCGGCCGGAACGGCGTACACGTCGGTCGGAGTGGCCAGGAACGCCAGCGCCACATCGTTCCTGGCCTGCTGGACGCGCAGGGTGAGCACATCAGCCGCCAGACATACCGCCACGTTGGCGGCGCCGTCGGCGTACACGTAATTGCCGAGTACGAGCGAGCCCTCCAGCCCGGCCAGCCAATCCGCGAGTGCGGGCACCTCAGCCGTCAGGTCGATCCCCAGCCCATCCGCCGTGCCAGCGCTGGACCCAGCGCGGTCGCGCACATCCGGCACCACCAGCGTGCCCGCACCCTCCCGTGCCGCACGCAGCACCCGGTGCCAGATCTCCGGCCGGGGCAGGTCCACCGCCGCCACCCGGGCGCCCCAGCCCAGCAGGACCGGCAGTGGCCCGATCTCCGACCCGGCGCCAAGGACGGCGACGGTCCGGCCGGGCAGGCTCAGCCACTGCGGATGAGCCGCCACGCGCGCGACGGCCTGCGCACAGGACGGCTCGACGATGCCGGCCGCTGTCCAGTCATCAAGCTTGCGCAGCAGGCGGTCACCGCGCAGCCGTTCCCCCCGGTACGGCAGGGAGAATTCGCTTTCCGCCTTGCCCCCACCTGTCACCGTCATGGTGGGGAACGGGCGGTCTGCCGCGGCCGTGACCAGCGCGCCCAGGTCCGTTTCCGCACCGCCCGGCGGCACGGCCCGCATCCGGGCATAGAGCGAGGCGAGCCCGTCGGCGGCGATCGCGACAGCGGCGCCCCGCGATGTCAGCCCCGCCTCGACGAGCCGGCGGAAGTGGAGGAGGTAGCCCGAGCGCCAGTTGGTCTCCCCCTCAGCCCCGAGCGCTCCGGCCGGATCGCCTCCCCGCAGGGCGTCCGCGACCACCGCCCGGCCCAGTGCCGAGGTGCTCCGCCTGCCGTCCGCCGCGGCCGGGAAGAGGATGCCCGCCCGGCCGCCATCGTCGGTAATCCCAACAGTCACGGATGCCTCTCCCACGTCGTCCGCCTATCCCGAATACTCAACACCGCCCGGCCGCCCGGTACAAGGCGGGTACGTGCGGCGCCAGCGCCCGGCCGGCATGGAACGCGGTGTGCACCACGCCAGCCCACGGGGTGGCGGGCCGGTGAGCGCAACGGCACCAGGACCGGAATTCGGCTGGCGTCAGCGCACCCCTGACCTGCCCATCCTGGGGCGTCTGGGACGTTTGTGGCTGCCGGGATCGCGGGTAGAGCACCAGATGTGTGCTGACCTCGTCGCTCCTTAGCGGGGGCTCGCGGGGCCGTTGGACGCTGGTCGGGGGGCCGGGCATGACCGGCCATGAGAGCGATCGCCGCAGTCTGGCCGGACAGCCCTCTCGGCACGCGCCGAGTCGAGTCAGTCAGGAGGTTGCGATGGCACACGCATCCAGTGACACAACCATGGGAGCGGCGGCGTCCGGCGATGGCCATGACGCCTCGTTCTGGCGTTCGCACACCACGATCACGCTGCAGCCCCTCGCGGCGCCGTCGATTCTGGGGCTCTACGGGTTCGCCGCGTCCACCTTCATGGTGGCCGGGAACCTTGCCGGGTGGTACGGGAACGTGGCAACCCCGCTCATCCTGTTCCCCTTCGCGGTGTTCTTCGGGGGGCTCGCCCAGTTCCTGGCGGGAATGTGGTCCTACCGGGCCCGGGATGGCCTCGCGACGGCGATGCACGGGATGTGGGGGGCATTCTGGCTCGCCTATGGCCTGTACTTCCTGCTGGTCGCAACGCGCGTACTGCCGTCGCCGGCCTCGCTGGCCCCGACGCTGGCGCGCACCGCGGAACTCGGCCTCGGCTGGTGGTTCATCGTGCTGTCGGCGATCACCTGGGTGGGCGTAGCCGCGGCACTGGCCCGGAATGTGGCGCTGACGCTGGTGCTCGGCACGCTGGCCGCCGGGTCGACGATCCTGGCGATCGCCTGGGTCACGCCCTACACGCTCGGGGTCGTGCAGGCCGCGGGCGACGTGCTGATCGCATCCGCCGTCCTCGCGTTCTACACCGCGAGCGCACTGATGCTGGAGAGCGTCTACCAGCGGTCCGTCCTCCCGGTCGGCACGGTGTTCCATCACGTGGGCAAGGAGCGGCAGGCACCCCTGCAGCCGATCCAGTTCGAGTTCGGGGAACCGGGGGTCAAGGCAGGCCAGTGAGAACCGTCCGGTGCGGGCAGGTGGGATGAGCCCAGTGCTCACTCACCGGCCCGCCGACGGCACGTCCGGGGCGCGGGACAGCCGGCAGATGACACCGGCCGTCCCTGCGGGACGGTAGCCACCCATCCCGGGACCTTCGGCCGGTCCGTCCCCGGTCCCCGGGGGGTAGTAGGTGGATGGGAGGTGATCCAGGTGACCGGATCCACCTTTGGAATCATCATGATCGTGATCGCGGCGGTCGTCGGACTGGTTGTGATGGAGGGTTTGGTGCTCTGGGCGGCCGAGCGGCCCTACTTCAAGCACCCACATCCCGACCCGATGCAGAGCGATGTGCGCGGCGGTATCCACCTCGGCGATCCCCGCAGCATGGCCGCCTCCCAGGAGGAAGACGTCCGCGAAGCGGTGGCGGCCCACCGCAGCGCCGACGGCGGCCGGCCGGAGGCGCGGGATGGCGAGAGCCCACGCCCGGACCAGCGGGTGACCCTCAAGGGCGCAGGCGTTCGCTGAGGAAGGCGATCACCCGGTCCAGTGCGGCCCGGGTGGGATGGCCGGGTTCGTCCACAAGGTCGACGGTCAGCACCGAGTGTGCCCGCTGCGGTATCCCGTGGGCGTTCCCCGGCGATGAATCGATCTCGATGCCTTCAAAGGCCTCGCCGAACGCCGACCGCAGGCTCGCGAACCGTTCCGCCGGGGAGCCCTTGTCGGCGGAGAACCGCAGCCCGAGCAGGCACAGGCCCTGGCCGGTGCGGGCCCTGATTGCCGCCAGGTCGGCTGGGTCGAGGCCCAGTGCCGCGCGGCGGCGGGCACCGAGTGGTATCGGCAGGCCCGGCTGACTTAGCACGGGCGCCACCACAGCGGGCTCCACAGCCATCGCGAGCGCGAACCCGCCGGTGAAGCACATGCCTATCGCACCCACGCCCGGCCCTCCGCATTCGGTGTGCGCATAGGTGGCGAGCGCGCGCAGCCAGGTGGTGGCTGGGGTGGTGCGGTCGGCGAGGATCAGGAATTCGCGCGACACACAGACCGACGCCAGCGACCGCGTCAGCTGTCCCCCGGAGAAGGGCCTGCCCGGGTGCCCGAACAGGGAGGGCAGGTAGACGGTGAACCCGGCATCCACCAAGCGCTGCCCGAATTCGGTCACACCCGGGTGCAGTCCGGGCATCTCATGAATGACGATCACGCCCGGTCCCGAGCCCGCGCGGTAGACCGGGTGTGCCCGCCCGCCGTACGAGAAGGCGGTTTCCTCGAAACCCGGAACTGCCTCGGTCATGCGCGTCTCCCCAGTCCGTCCGCCGTGGCGTTCCGGCGGGTTGCCATTCACTTATTGTGCACGCGTGGTGATACTTGGCCTGAACTGGAATGGCGCGCGGCAGGGCGCGCCCATCGGCGAGCGAAGGGGCCGTTCATGCCTGATTTCCGATCTGTGCCGCTCCCCGGCAGTGAACGGGCCACGATCGCGGGAGCCGTGCCGGCGGGCACGCTGGACAGCTCGCAGCGCATCGAGGTTACCCTGATCACCCGCCGCCGGGCCGAATTGCCGGCGCAGGCGTTGAGCGGCCTTGCGACATTGTCCCCTGCCGAGCTGAGCGCCCGCCACGGCACCGACCCCGCCGACATCGAACTGATCGGCGCTGTCCTCGGCGGCTACGGCCTGGAGATAACCGAGGTGGACGCGGGCTCCCGCCGGGTCAAGGTAGCCGGGACGATCGCCGACCTGTCCGCGGCATTCGGGACCACGCTGGCCCTGGTGACATCCCCGCAGCCGGACGGCCGGGGCGGAACCGTCACCCACCGGTACCGGGAGGGCGGCTTGCAGGTGCCCGCCGACCTCGCCGGGATCGTCACCGCGGTGCTGGGCCTGGACGACCGTCCGCAGGCCAGGCCACATCTGCGCTGGGCACAGGCCGCGGCGGCCCCGGTTTCCTACACGCCCGTGCAGGTGGCGCGGATGTATGCGTTCCCGGCCGGGACGGACGGCACCGGTGAGGTGATCGCGATCGTCGAACTCGGCGGCGGGTTCGGTCAACCAGACCTCGACACCTATTTCGCGGGGCTGGGCGTGCCCGCGCCGACCGTCACCGCGGTCGGCGTGGACGGCGCGGTCAACCAGCCGGGCCAGGCCCCCTCCGGCGCGGACGGCGAGGTACTGCTGGACATCGAGGTTGCCGGTGCGGTGGCCCCGGGCGCCCACCAGTTCGTCTACTTCGCCCCCAACACCGACCAGGGGTTTGTCGACGCCGTCAGCACGGCGGTCCACGCCACGCCCACGCCCACCGTGGTGAGCATCAGCTGGGGGCAGTCGGAGGATTCCTGGACGGCCCAGGCGCGGACCGCCCTCGATCAGGCCATCGCCGACGGTGCTGCGCTCGGGGTGACGGTCTGTGTGGCGGCCGGCGACAACGGCAGCAGCGACGGCCAGTCCGATGGCCTGGTGCACACCGACTTCCCCGCCTCCAGCCCGCATGCACTGGCCTGCGGGGGCACGAGCCTGCACGGCGACCCCGTGACCGGCTCCATCGCCTCGGAGATGGTCTGGAACGACGGGGCCGGTGGTGGTGCCACCGGCGGCGGTGTGAGCGACGTATTCGGGCTGCCCGCCTGGCAGGCTGCCGCCGGGGTCCCGGCCCGCGTGGGCGGCGGGATCGGCCGGGGCGTCCCCGATGTGGCCGGGAACGCCGACCCCACCACCGGCTACCAGGTGCTGGTGGACGGCCAGCAATCGGTGATCGGCGGGACGAGCGCGGTAGCGCCACTGTGGGCGGCACTGATCGCCCGGATGGCCCAGGCCACGGGCAAGCGGTTCGGGCTCATCCAGGTCATCCTCTACGCGGGGGCGACCTCGGGTCACGCGGTGCCCGGATTCCACGACATCACCAGCGGGAACAACGGCGCCTATGCGGCCGGCCCCGGCTGGGACGCCTGCACGGGCCTGGGCTCTCCCAACGGCGGCACACTGCCCGGCCGGGTCTGAGGCCGGCCCCGGCTGCCCCGCCCCGGCCGCGGGTGCCTGGGTTTCGGCGGGCCGTGCCTGGGTTTCAGCGGGCCGTGCCTGGGCTCTGCCGGCCGATCGTGCCCGGCGCCCCGAAGCGCCCGAGGACCTCCGGGACGGCCACGGTCCCGCCCTCGTCCTGGAAGTTCTCCATGATCGCCAGCAGTGCGCGGGCTGTGGCCCCGGTGCCGTTCAGCGTGTGGACGAACTCCAGCCCCGATTCGCCCCGCATCCGCACGTTCAGCCGCCGGGCCTGGTAGTCCGTGGTGTTCGAGCAGGAGGTGATCTCCCGGTATCTGCCCTGCACCGGGAACCAGGCCTCGATGTCGTACTTCTTGGCGGCCGGGGCCCCCAGATCGCCAACGGCGATGTTCATGACCCGGTAGGGCAGGCCCAGCGCCTGGGCGATCTCCTCCTCGTAAGCCAGCAGCCGCTCGTGGAATTCGCGGGACTCCCCGGCGCGGCAGTAGACATACATTTCCACCTTGTCGAACTGGTGGACCCGGAACATTCCCCGGGTGTCCTTGCCGGCCGCCCCGGCTTCCCGGCGGAAGTTGGTGGTGAAGCCGGCGTACAGGGCCGGCAACTGGTCCTCTTCCAGCCGTTCGTCCATGTGGATCCCGGCCAGCGCCACTTCAGAGGTGCCGGTGAGGTACAGGCCGTCGCGCTCCAGCAGGTAGAGGTTGGACTCCTCGGTCGGCAGAAACCCCGTTCCGTACATGGCCCGTTCGCCGGCCAGGACCGGCGGCAGGACGGGCAGGAACCCGCGGCTCGCCAGGAAGTCGAGCACGAACCGGTAGAGGGCCATCTCGGTGAGAGCAACGTCCCCGATGCGGTAGGCGAACCTGGATCCCGACAGCCGGGCTCCCCGCGCCATGTCGATCCAGCCCCGGGGGGAGCCGAGATCCAGGGCGTCACGCGGGACGAAGGCGAAGGACGGGATCTCCCCCCAGGTCCGCAGGACCTGTGAGTCCTCCTCGGTCATGCCATCGGCGGCGGAGGGGTCGGGAAGGTTGGGGATCCGGGCGAGCAGATCCTGGCGTTCGCGCTCGGCATCGGACTGCTCGACCTGCGCGCTGGCGAGTTCGTCCGAGAGCCGGCGCAGTTCAGCGATCCGCTCTGGCCCCGGCGGCGCGCCCTTGGAGGATCTGCGCTGCTCGGCGCGCAGTGCTTCGGCCCGCTCGGTGAGTTCCCGCCAGCGGAAGTCGGCGGCCAGCAGCGCGTCGAAGTCGGCCGCAGCGCCGCGGCGGGCGAGCGCGGCCCGGAAGGCATCCGGGTCCTGTCGGGCAGCCCTGAGATCGATCACCCGCCTGATATTAGCGCCGGGCTGCGTCCCGGACCGGCCCGGCAGCCGGCAGCGGGGTTTGCCCGGACTCCCGGCCCTGCCGGGTGGCCAGCACCGAGCCCGCCAGGATGAGCACGAAGGAGCCCACGATCTGCGGGGTGAGCGGCTCACCGAGGACCACCACGCCCAGCGTCACAGCCACCGCCGGGTTCAGGTACGTGATCACGGTGGCGCGGGCTGGCCCCACCTCGGCGATGAGGCCGAAGAACAGGATGAAGGCCACCGCCGTGCAGAGCACGCCGAGGCCGGCCAGCGAGCCGAGCACGGCAGCGGAGGGCACCGTGCCGGGCCACCACAGGGCCGCGAACGGCGCGTACACGGCGGTGGCGATGGTCAGGCACACGGCGGTCACGGCAAGCCCAGGCAGCCCGGCCAGCTTGCGGTTCGCCACCAGCGGGCCCGTCGCGTACCCGACAGCGGTGACCATGACCAGCGCGATGGACCAGCCGTCCCCGTGCAGGGCACCTGGTCCGGCCAGCAGGCCGACACCCGCCACACCCGCCAGCAGGCCCACCCACCGTCCCGGGGTCATCCGTTCCACGCCCCCGGACAGCCGGTTCAGTCCCAGCCCGATAACCGGCACGGTGGCGATGAGCAGGCCGCTGAGCGAACTGGACAGGTGCCGCTCCGCCTGCGAGAGCGCCAGCCAGGGCACGATGATCTCAACGCACGCGAAGACGCACAGCCAGCGCCAGTGACCCCGCAGCGCGCCGAGCAGCCCACGGCGCACGGCTATCGGCAGGAGGAGGGCAGCGCCGATCGCGACCCTGGCGAATACCAGGACGGGGATCGCCACACCGGTATCCGCGACCTTGATCAGCAGGTAGGGGACACCCCAGATCAGGCTCATCGCCAGGAATAGCACCCAGCCGCGACGGCTCACCGCGGCCACCTCCGGTCAGGCCCAGCCGGTACAGACCCGATGCAGGCTACCTGAGGCCCGGGCAGGTCCCTCAGGCCACCGAGACGAGCACGCAGGCACAGGCCATGCCCGCCAGCCCGCCCGCGAGCAGCAGGCCGGCGATGGGGTGGGTGCGGACGGCGGAGGCGAGACTCGCCAGCCCGGTCCGCAGCCGGTGAGCGACGAGAGCGACCTCCAGCTCACGCGCCGACAGGGGCGGACCGAACCCCATGCGCGCGGTTTGCAGAGTCCTGCGCAGGCTTTCGCGCTGCTGCGCCCCGGTCAGCCCCGGGCGCAGGTAGATAACCTTGCGATCGCCGTGGGCCGCCGCATGGGCAAACAAGCCCCCCGGCAGATCCGCGCTCTGGATCTTGACCATTGCCCTCCTTTCGCAGGAGGAATGGCGGTCATCCCCGCGTCCCCGCCAAAGGGCCCCCGCGTACCAACGGATCGTGTTCAGGTTATCACCGACGATAACGGCTCCCCTGGGAAATGGGACATCCCGGCGCCGTCCCTGGCCGCGGTCCGGCCACGGCAACTGCTCACATCGCGGCCCGCCGGGGTGGGAGCTACCCTCGCAAGTGCGACGGCACGGACTCTCCGGGAGGCTGACATGGCGCTGGCCAGCGCGGGCGGTGACGGGTGAGAGCGGTCCACCCGCTGGCCGCCAGCGGGCTCGCAGCACAGAGCGCGGCCGCTGGCACCTCCCGGCCGGCCGCCCGTGGCCTGCGCTGGCCCTGGTCGCTGCTGTGTGCCATGGCCGGCGGACTGGTGCTCGCGGCGTCGTTCCCGCCGGTCGGCATCTGGCCGCTGGTTCCGCTCGGGCCCGCGCTGCTTGTCCTGGCTATATGGCGGCGCAGCCTGCCCGCATCGGCACTGGCGGGACTTGTCTTCGGCGCCGCGTTCTTCCTTCCGTTGCTCACCTGGCTGGTCAATCTCGCCTGGTACGTATGGGCCGCACTGGCGGTCAGTGAGGCAGCCATCTTCGCCGTCCTGGTGCCGCTCCAGCGGATCCTGCTGCGCTTGCGGGCCTGGCCGGTTGCGGTGGCTGGCTGGTGGGTCGGCGCGGAGGCCGTGCGCGACCGCTGGCCGTGGGGCGGCTTCCCATGGGGCAGGCTCGCGATGAGCCAGGCTGGAGCCCCCACCGTGGGGTGGGTGGAGGTCGGCGGGCCGGTGCTGCTCACATTCCTGCTCGCGCTCGTGGGGGCCACATTGGCCTGGCTGGTGCTGGGGGGCGGCCAGGGCTCGCGCCCCGGGCGCGCGAGCCCTGCCGCGATGCCCGGCCCGCTGCCGTCCACGGAGCCCGCAGCGGGGCGGAGCGACAGCGGCCCCGGCCA
>DAHUZQ010000035.1 GCA_027306495.1 Actinomycetota bacterium
TGGTCGGTGACGTTGCCTGTGAGAGTTTCGCTGGTGGGGTAGTCGGTCTCGATCCCGACCGTGCTGCGGCTGAAGGTGTTGTCGCTGTAGATGGCGCCGGTCACGCCGTAGGAGTAGATCCCCCACTGGTCGTGGGAGCCCCTGTTATGGCTGATCGTGGTGCCCGTGCCGCCGTCATAGACGGCGTCGTACAGGGGGCCGAAGGTGTTCCGCGTGATGCTCATATGGGCGGATCCGCCGTTGACAACGCCATCCGCGGCCCCGCCGCTCACCTTGTTGTACTTGAAAGCTGATCCATTGGTGGAAATGGAAAAGAGTCCGGCATCCAGCATACCGGTCAGGGTGTTGTGCGACCAGGTATTGTAGCTTCCCCCGTTTTCGTAGAAGGCATTTCCGGCGCGCACGATGCGGTTGTGCGAGACGATGCTGTGCTGGCTTTGGTACAGTTCGATGCCGTTGGGGAGGTCTGTGATGGTGACGTTGTGGATTCTTGCCGCGTCCAGGTAATCGCCATACACGCCAGAGAGCTGGGCGGAGGATGCCGGTGCCCGCGTCAAAGCGGCAATGTGCTCGACCACGATGCCCGTCAGTGGGCCACTACTGGTGCCCACGACGTCGACGGCATCGTAGAAGTTGGCGATGGTCCCGCCTTTGACGATCAGCCCGTTGTACCCGATGTCGGAGATACCGTCCACCTGGTTGGCACCGCCCGGGCCGGTGATGGTGTGGCCGTTGAGGTTCACCGTGAGGTTCGCGGCGCCGATGGTGATGGCACTACCGGTTGTCAGCGTGCGGCAGTTGAGGTTGCGGTGCAGGGTGAGGTTGTGGGTGATGGTGGTCCCGCAGGTGAGCGTGGCCGCGGCGGCCGGCCCGGCCGCCACCGCCGCCATTGCGGTGGTGAGGATGCCCGAGGTGGCCAGCACGCCGACGGCACGGCGCAAGCCCAGAGGTTTTGCCATGAAAGGTCCTTTCGCTCCAGTGAAGGACCCTAAGCCGAGTTCCCCGGCAGGTCAACCCTTGTTGCGTATGGGAACGGTCATTTTGCGCCTCTAGATGTTTTTTGCCACATGCCGTTGATAGAAGCACAGAAGCGGCGAAACCATCGGTGATCACGGCTTCTTGACCCAGTCATCGTTGTTACGTACCCGCCCATTCCGCCGGTCCCTTCAGGTGCGTGCCGCCGGGTAGCCGGCGGCACGCACGCCACGGATCGCGGCTGGCGCCCGTGGTCAGGGACCGGTCGCGGCAGCGAGGTCGTGGTTGACCCGGGTGGCGACCCGTTCGATCGTGGTGATCCCGTGCCTCTTGTTGAGGTTACTGTGGGTGAGCACGACGATGGTGTAGTCCCTCCCGCTGTCGGTGAATCCGCCGATGCTGTTGATCAGCCATCCAAAGGGCCGGCTCGGGGTCCAGCCGTTCTTGATGTGCCAGGTGAAGCGCGATGGCGCCCCGGCCCGCACCCCCCAACTCTGCCAGGGGACCACCTCGTGCATCAGGCGCAGTTCATAGCGCCGCTCGGGCCCGGTGAGCACCGTGTTGGGCTTCATCAGCAGCCACAGGAACGCCGTCTCGTCGTGGGCGGTGATCTGGGTCAGCCCCCAGACGCCCGGGGGGTTCGGCAGGAACGTCTCCCTCATGTGGGCCAGGTCCAGGAAATGCTGGAGCGCGGGTATCCCGACGTCGACCCACAGTGCGTTGGCCGCCGGGATGCTCGACCGGGTGATCATGGCGCGCACGAGCGAGCGCTCGGCCGGGGTCAGCGCGCGGTGCTGCTCGCGCGCCTTGACCAGCAGGGCGGCCAGGATGGTCGCCTTGACGACGCTGGCCGAGGAGAAGTGCTGCTGCGCGTGCAGCCAGCATTCGACTCCCAGGTAGCGGTCGTCCACTTCGACGGAGACGACCGCGGTGCGCTTGCTCTTGCGCCTGGGCCAGCGCAGGCCCGCCCGGATGTCAGCGGCCAACCGGGAGGCCAGCCCCGTGTGGTGCTTCCAGGTGTGGCAGACCGTTCCCGCCCCGGTTGCCAGGGCCTGCGGCGCCGAGGCGGCGTGCTGACCGAAGGGATCGGCTGCCGCGGCGGAGGTCGTGGTCAGCGCGCAGGCAAGCGCCAGGCAGCCGGCGAGCGCGGCCATCCGGCCGCGCCGCCAGCTACCCCGGGCACTGTGCACGCGGCGGCGCTCAGCCACCGGCGCCGGTGCCACCGCTCGCCCTCATGGCCCAGGCCGGCTCGTCCGGGATGTTCCACGACGGGCTCGGCGGCGGCGATACCTGCGGGAACTTCGCGTGCGGGTACATCGCGTGGTTGATCGCCTCGGCGTAGGTGTTCGTGACGCCGGGGGCTCCGCCGTTGCAGGTGCTCATGATCACCAGGCTGTAGTCGTGCACCTTGGAGGTGAAGGCGCCGAGCGCGTCCACCGTCCAGGGCTTGCCCGGGCAGGCAGCCGGCTGGATGGGCGCCCACCCGTTCTTGATGTGCCAGGTGAACCTCGCGGGCACGCCGGTGCGCGCACCCCACTGCTGCGAGGGGATGACGTTGTGCATCAGGTACAGCTCGTACCGCCGGGAGGCGTTGGTGAGGATGTCATTGTCGTACATGAGCAGCCGCAGCAGCAGCGTCTCGTCGTGGGCGGTCTCCAGCGTGGCCCCCCAGGCCGGGTTGAGCACGGTCTCGCTCATGTGCGCGAGGTTCAGGAAGTGCTGGATGTGCGGCATCCCGACGTCGTTCCAGAGATTGGTCGCCGCGAAGTTGTCGGACTGGGTGATCATCAGCCAGGCCTGGCCCTTTTCGTAGGCCGTGAGCTGGCGGTGCTCCTCCTGGGCCTTCAGCAGCAGCGAGGCGAGAATGGTCGCCTTGACCGAGCTTGCTGAGTAGAACTGCGCGTGCGGGTGGTACCAGCACTCCACGCCCAGGTAGCTGTCGCGCAGTTCGAATGACACCGCGTTGTTCGGATGAAGCGCGTGGACCGCCCGCAGGACCCGCTCGATCATGGCATCGTGGTGCTTCCAGGTCGTGCAGATCGGCACCCTGCTCACATGATTATCGGCCCGCGCCCCAGACTGCGCCGCCGCAGGACCCGCCACCGCCGTCATGCCGGCGGCCGTCAGGCTCGTGACGGTGAGCAAAGAAACAGCCGCCCGGCGCCAATTCAGGCAGAAGTGCATGTCAAATCCCCGTCCCATCGCTGCGTGAAACTTCACAGTCAGAAGACGCCACGCCGCCCGCTCTGGTTGCCCTCTCCGCGAAGCGGCAGGCAATTGTGAGAGTCTCGTTATCTAAAGGCAACCCCGAAGCCCCGGCACGCCGATTGCGCCGGGCTCACCGCGATGGCGCCGCCGCCCACTGAGATGGGCCCGGACTCGCTGCTGCCGCAGGCATCTCGACGACGGACCAGCCCGCGACGACCGGTGGCCGCCGCCCCAGCAGGCTCGGCTCATGCCGTTCGGTTACCGAACCTCGCACGTTTACGCTTCATTCACTTTGGCGTCGCGTGCCCGTTGCCTGCCGGGGGTACCGTCCGCACCGGGAGACCCCCCGAGGCTGGCCGCATGCGGTCGGGAAGGAAAGGAAGGCGCCGTGACCGAGTCCCGGTCCGAAAACTTGATCACCGCCCTGGATGAGGCGACGATCAGCAAGTTCCACCTCCGCGCCGTCCTCGTGTCGGGGATGGGATTCTTCACCGATGCCTACGACCTGTTCGTCATCGGCATCGCGTCGACCCTGATCGCCGCCCAGTGGAACCTGAGTTCGGGCCGCCTGGCCCTGCTCAACAGCACCATGCTGTTGGCAGCCTTCGTCGGGGCGTTCATCTTCGGCCGCTTCGCGGATGTGTTCGGCCGCAAACGCGTCTACTGGATCGTCGCGATGATCATGATCCTCGGTGCGCTCGGCTCGGCCTTCTCGCCGTCCTACTGGGTCCTCATCGCCTTCCGCTTCCTGCTCGGCCTCGGCGTGGGCGGCGACTACCCGGTCAGCGCGGTGCTGATGAGCGAGTACGCCAACCGCAAGGACCGGGGCAGGCTGGTCGGGATGGTCTTCGGCACCCAGGCGCTCGGCCTGGTGATCGGGCCCCTGGTCGCGCTGTCCCTGCTCGGGGCGGGCGCCAGCGACAACCTGTCCTGGCGGATCATGCTGGGCCTCGGGGCTCTCCCCGCGGCGGCCGTCGTCTACCTGCGCAGCCGGATGCCGGAATCCCCGCGCTACCAGGTCCAGGTCCAGGGCAAGGGCGAGCAGGCCGCGGCCCAGCTTGCCGCCTTCACCGACGGCCAGGTCGCGGGCCACACCAGCCAGCAAGGCACGGAACGGCTGCTCGGCTTGCGTGCGTTCCTCACCAACCGGCGTTTCCTGGTCATGCTGGCGGGCACCGCTGGCACCTGGTTCCTGCTCGACTACGCCTACTACGGCAACACCATCTCCACCCCGCAGATCCTCAGCCTGATCTCGCCCAATGCCAGCACCATGACGAAGATCGCGCTCCAGCTCGCGATCTTCGTCGTGGCGGCGGTGCCCGGCTACATCCTGGCGATCAGCCGCCTCGACCGGATCGGGCACCGGCGCCTGCAGATAGCCGGCTTCGCGATGATGGCGGTCTGCTTCGCCGTCATCGGGCTGATCCCCGGGATGACCACGACCGTGGCGCCGTTCCTGATCGTGTACGGGATCAGCTACTTCTTCACCGAGTTCGGGCCCAACATGACCACCTTCGTGCTGCCGAGTGAGCTGTATCCGGTGTCGATGCGGGCCACCGGGCACGGGATCTCGGCCGGCATCGGTAAATTCGGCGCGTTCGTTGGAGTCTTCCTCTTCCCGATCCTGCAGACCTCGCTCGGCCTGCGGGGGACACTGCTGCTCACGGCGGGGGTCTCGGTCCTGGGCATGCTGCTCACCCTGGTGCTCCCGGAGCCTGCCGGGCGTGCCCTGGAGGAGATCGGCGCATATCCGGTGCCCGGCGCCATGCCGCTGCGGGTCGCGGACCGTCCCGCGGCTTGACCGGCCAGCGTTGCGCGCCGGCGGGTGGCCGGGCAGGTGGTTCCGACGCGGGCATGACGGGTGGGTTGCACCGGCTGTGCGGGTGGTGCGGGCAGGGCAGGCTAGCCGCTCGCACCGCCCCGGCCGGCACCGTCACGGAAGCGCTGAACACCGGAACTGACCGATTCGCCGGCCAGGACCTCCTGCCCGAGGCGGAACTCGTTCCCCATCGCGGTGGTCACATCGAGTGTGCAGCCGTCGAGGGTGGCAGCGCGGTCACTGCGCAGGCACTCCTGCGGGAGGGCCGCCAGCTCGCGGGCGAGGGCGCGGGCGTGGCTGAGCGCCTCGCCAGCCGGGGCGACCCGGGTCACCAGGCCCATCGCGAACGCCTCGTCGGCGGGCACCGGCCGGCCGGTCAGGATGAGATCCAGCGCCCGCCCGAGCCCGACGATCGCAGGCAGCCGGACCGTCCCGCCGTCGATGAGGGGGACGCCCCAGCGCCGGCAGAACACCCCGAGGACCGCGTCAGCTTCGGCCACCCGAAGGTCGCACCACAGGGCGAGTTCGAGGCCGCCCGCGACCGCATACCCGCTGATCGCCGCTATGACCGGCTTGCTGAGCCGCAGCCGGGTGGGGCCCATCGGGCCGTCCCCGTCCGGGGCGACCCGGTTGGCGGCCGGCCCGCCCATGGCCTGCAGGTCCGCTCCGGCGCAGAACGTGCCACCCGCCCCCCACAGGACGGCCACCCTCGCTCCGGGGTCCGCGTCGAAGCTCCGGAACGCCTCCGCCAGGGCCGAGGCGGTGGGGCCATCGACCGCGTTCCGCACCTGCGGGCGGTCGATGACG
Organism: Actinomycetota bacterium; assembly: GCA_027306495.1. Taxonomy (GTDB): domain Bacteria; phylum Actinomycetota; class Actinomycetes; order Streptosporangiales; family Streptosporangiaceae; genus DAHUZQ01. The sequence continues at coordinate 5,810 of DAHUZQ010000035.1, forward strand.
ACCGTGGTGACCGGGCCTTCCCGTTCGATCCGCACAGCCATGCCGCGTAACCTGCGCTTCCCGCCTGCCGGCCGTCGCTCCGCTGCACCCGTCCACGCGAGTCAGGCCGGCGTCGGGGCTGTGCCCGCAGCCGTTGTGTCCGTCGTCGCGGCTGGCCGGCTGGCCGGCGCCTGTCCGGCCGGGCCGGCCCGGAAGAGGTAGTTACGGAACCGTTCGCTGACCTCACGGGTCTCTCGCCAGCCTGCCTGCCAGGTGTGCATTGTGTACCCACGCTGGGTGAGCCAGCTAACGATGTCCTGGGGGGAGTAGCTGAACCGCTCGGTGTGGCGCGCCTCGATCTCCAGCAGCAGGGCTGGCCGGAGCCCCTCGATGGTGCGCTGGCCGCCTTCCAGCACCCGCAACTCGGCTCCCTCGACATCGATCTTGACGAAGTCCAGCCGGGTCAGGCCGGCCTCGGCGCACAGCCCGTCCAGGGTCTCGACCCGCACCGGCACCGACATCTGGTCCCGGAACTCGGCGTTCGAACCCAGGCCGTGAGATCCCGTCGTGAGGAAGGACCGGCCGGTCACCGGACGGTGGCGGATCGGGACGCTCATCATGCCCTCGCCCGGGTCGGTGCCGAGCGCGACGTTATGGTGGCGCACGTTCCGGGCGGAGCGGGCACCCAGCACCCGGGTCCACACCGGCCGGGCGATCTCCAGGGGCTCGACGCTGTGGACCTGTCCGGACGGGCCCGCCAGCCGGGACAGCGCGAGGGTATACAGTCCTGCCGCGGCGCCGATGTCCAGGCACACGCTGCCCGGGCGGACCAGGGCGCGCAGGCCCAGCATTTCCGTCTCCAGGTAGGGCGTACGGCGGGCGAGCATCATCACGATTGCGGTGGTCAGCCTGGCCCGGACGGCCGGGCCGGCCACCCGTTCCGGTTGAGCGCCCTCATTCGTCATAGGTGGTACGACCTCCTTGGGCGTCCCATTGGTGGCAGAACCCAGGCGTCCCGCATGTGGTGGAACCCGGGCGGCACAGGTGGCGTTGCCGCACCCACGCCGGGTCCGTTAGCAGGGTAAGCGGAGCCGCGCCCGCTTGCAGACGCGGGCCCGGCGCCTGACCCGATAGCAGGTTAAACGCTGGCGGGTTCGCGGAACCGGGACTTAGCCCACCTGCCAGGTATCCGGCCCGGCCAGCAGAGCGGCGAGGTCGCCTTCACCCTGCCGGGCGCGGGCGTCGCTGATCTGCGCGGTCATGGCGTCGTCGTAGGTGGGGCGCGCAACCCGCCGGTAGACCCCGATCGGAGTGTGCGCGAAGCCCGGCACATCCAGCCGCGACAGCGCGAACGCATAGGAGGGGTCGGCTTCCTCGGCGTTGTGGACCAGCAGAGTCTGCGGGTCGGTGCCGCTTACCTCGGCCACCTCAAGGCTCCCGTACCGGCCGAACCGCAGGCCGAACTGGCCCTGCGCGCCGAACCTGATCGGCTGCCCATGCTCGAGTCGCACCACCCGGTCATCTCTGGTCTCGGGGGCTGTGAGGGGCGCGAACGCGTCGTCGTTGAAGATCGGGCAGTTCTGGTAGATCTCGATGAATGCGGCGCCGCGGTGGTCCGCCGCCGCGCGCAGCACGCTGGTCAGGTGTTTGCGGTCGGAGTCGACGGTCCGGGCCACGAAGCCCGCTTCCGCCCCCAGCGCGAGTGAGATGGGGTTGAACGGCGTGTCGAGTGACCCGAACGGGGTCGACTTGGTGATCTTCCCCTGCTCCGACGTGGGCGAGTACTGGCCCTTGGTCAGCCCGTAGATCCGGTTGTTGAACAGCAGGATCTTGATGTTGATGTTCCGCCGCAGTGCGTGGATCAGATGGTTCCCGCCGATGGAGAGGGCGTCCCCGTCGCCGGTGATGACCCAGACCGACAGGTCGGGGCGGGTGGCCGCCAGGCCGGTGGCGATCGCTGGCGCCCGGCCGTGGATGGAGTGCATCCCGTAGGTGTCGACATAGTAAGGGAGCCGCGACGAGCAGCCGATGCCCGAGATGACGACGACGTTTTCCCGGGGGATGCCAAGTTCGGGCAGGAAAGCCTGGAAAGCCGCCAGGATCGCGTAGTCACCACAGCCCGGGCACCAGCGCACCTCCTGATCGGACTTGAAGTCCTTGGTGGTGAGCTTCTCGTCGGCGGCTGGCACGAGGGTGAGCGAGCCCGGCCGCCGGGCAACGTCCGCGGCACCGTCGTCGGCGTGGCTGATCTCAGCCATTTTTGATCACTTCCTGGATGACGCTGGCCAGTTCGGAGGCGCGGAACGGCAGCCCGCGCACGCGGTTGTAGGAGATGACATCGACCAGATAGCGCCCGCGCAGCAGCAGCGCGAGCTGGCCGAGGTTGATCTCCGGGACGAGCACCTTGCGATAGGAGCGCAGGACGTCGCCCAGATTGGCTGGAAGGGGTGAGAGGTACCGCAAGTGAGCCTGTGCGACGGACCCGCCGCCGAGCCGGATCCGGCGGACCGCGGCACCGATCGAGCCGAAGGTGGAACCCCAGCCGAGCACGAGGACCGCCGCGTCACCGGTGGGGTCATCGACTTCCAGCGGTCCGATGTCAGCCGAGATCCCGTCGATCTTCGCCTGCCGCAGCCGGACCATCGAGTCGTGGTTGGCCGGGTCGTAAGAGATGGTCCCGGCGCCGCTCGCCTTCTCGATGCCACCGATCCGGTGCTCCAGCCCGGGTGTGCCGGGGATCGCCCAGGGACGCGCGAGCGTCTGCGGGTCCCGCAGGAACGGCTGGAAGTTTGGCTGCCCATCCGGTCCCCGCCAGTCGTTCGGGCTGGCAAAAGAGAACTCATCCCGAAGCCGCGGCAACTGCGCGACCTCCGGGACGCACCACGGCTCGGAGCCGTTCGCCAGGTAACCGTCGGACAGGATGATGACCGGTGTGCGGTATTTGACCGCGATCCTGACCGCTTCCATGGCGGTGTCGAAGCAATCCGCCGGTGTCGCGGGCGCGAGCACCGCGACAGGAGACTCGCCGTTGCGGCCGAACAGCGCCATGAGCAGGTCCGCCTGCTCGGTCTTGGTCGGCATGCCGGTGGACGGACCGGCGCGCTGGATGTCGCAGACCACCAGGGGCAACTCCACGGACGCGGCGAGCCCTATGGTCTCGGCCTTCAGCGCCATGCCGGGGCCGGAGGTGGTGGTCACGCCGAGGGCGCCGCCGAAAGCCGCGCCGAGTGCGGCGCCGACCCCGGAGATCTCGTCTTCGGCCTGGAACGTGCGCACCCCGAACCGCTTGAGCTTGGACAGTTCGTGCAGGATGTCGGAGGCCGGCGTAATCGGGTAGGAGCCCAGGAACAGCGGCAGGCCGGACCGCCGGGCGGCGGCCACCAGACCGTACGCGAGCGCGGTGTTGCCGGTGATGTTGCGGTAGGTGCCGGGCTTGAGGCTGGCGGGCTTGACCTCGTACTGGACCGAGAACTCCTCGGTCGTCTCGCCATAGTTCCAGCCGGCCTGGAACGCCGCGATGTTGGCCTTCATGATTTCCGGCTTGGCGGCGAACTTGGATTCGAGGAACTTGACAGTGCCGTCGGTGGGCCTGCTGTAGAGCCAGGAGAGCAGGCCCAGCGCGAACATGTTCTTCGCCCGCTCCGCGTCCTTGCGGGTGATATCGAATTCCTCGAGCGCCTTGACGGTCATCGACGTGATCGCCACTGCGTGCACGCGGTAGGCGGAGAGGGAGCCGTCTTCGAGTGGGTTGCTGCTGTACCCGATACGGCTGAGGCTGCGCTTGGAGAATTCGTCGGTGTTGGCGATGATGTCCGCGCCCCTGGGCAGGTCCGGCAGATTGGCCGCCAGGGCCGCGGGGTTCATCGCGACAAGCACGTCGGGCGCGTCGCCCGGAGTGAGGATGTCATGATCCGCGAAATGCAATTGGAAGCTGGAAACCCCGGGCAGGGTCCCGGCCGGTGCGCGGATCTCGGCCGGGAAGTTCGGCAGGGTGGACAAGTCATTGCCGAAGGTGGCTGTTTCCTGGGTGAATCTGTCACCCGCGAGCTGCATCCCGTCGCCGGAATCGCCGGCGAAGCGGATGATGACACGGTCTAGAGGCTGGACCTGCTTGGTCACGGTTGGAGGACCTCCTCGACGCGCGCCGCGGGCGGGCGCCGAAGTCGGCGTGGGTCCGTGAGCGCTTCCCCGCCTCATGGTGAGGCGGGGGTTCATGAGTAAGGACTGGATCAGGGTACTCTCGACGTGCGGCGGGGGCGGCGATAAGCAAGTAATGGGACAAAGGGTGTGATTGAGATCGCACCGGTGCCTTCCCGGCCGCGGTCACCTTTGTCGCGTACCGGAAACGCCTCATGTCAGGCATCGCCGTCTGCCGTCCGCAATGCTTCCCCGTGTGACAGTTCCACATCTGATCATACTCTGCTCGTCACAATTGGGTGCCCGATAGGGCGGCCCCTTCGACGGCCGGGAACGAGCCAGCCGGGGCGGTCAGTCCGGGGCGGCTGGCGGGGCCTGCGGCGTATCGGGCCTGCCCGGCAGCGGCCTTGAGATGCCGGGTTCGGGGCCAGGTGCCCCGCCGGGGCGGACGGGGGGGTCCCGGCGGGCGCGGACGGGGGGTGCCGGCAGGCGCGGACGGTGGGTGCTAGCGGGCGCGGACGGGGGTGCCGGCAGGGCGGTGGCAGGGCGGCGGGCCGGGGCCAGTGGCGGCTACGGCACTAGGGTGGAGTGGTGGCCAGAGTCGACCTTCCGCTGCCGAATCGCCCTGATCCGGGTGCTTGCGGCCAGGCAGGCCAGGGCCACGTCCCTGAGCCGGCGGCCGGCGCCTCACCCCTGCTGATCGGCGACGCGGGCCACCGGATGGCGGTGTACATCCTGGACGCCGGGCTCGCCTGCTGTGGGGTGGAGGTTTCGGCGGCGCTTCGGCGTATCGCGTTCGGCCCGGGCGGCGCGGAGGGTGTGGCTCCCGGCAGCCCGGGGGTTGGTGCCGGCGAGCAGGACGTGAGCGCCGGGGAGGCGAGGCTGCACGTGCTCGTGGTGGCAGGGACGGTCACCGACAAACTGGCACCCTGGGTCTTGCGCGCCTATCAGGGCATGCCGGACCCGCGCCGGGTGCTGTCGTTCGGTGCCTGTTCCAATAGTGGTGGCCCGTACTGGGATTCCTACTGCGTGACCAAAGGCGTGGATCAACTGGTCCCGGTCGACCTCTACGTACCGGGCTGCCCACCGAGGCCGGAAGCACTGCTTAGCGGCCTGCGGGTACTGGCCGGGGAGCAGGGTTGACGCCGGAGGCGCTCGCCGCTGCGGCGCGCGACCGGTTGCCCGGCGCGCGGTGCGAGAGCGCCAGTGGGTCGGTCACGCTGGAGGTTTCCCCAGCCGGCTGGCGGGATGCCCTGCGCTGTGCCCGCGACGAACTTGACTGTGACTTCTTCGACTGGCTGACCGCGGTCGACGAGGGTGAGCGCGGCTTCACCGTGGTCGTGCATGTGTATTCGCTCGCCGGCCGTCACCACCTGCTCGTGCGGACCCAGGTCAGCAGATCCAGCCCAGCGCTGGCCAGCGTGACCGGGATCTACCGGGGGGCGGACTGGCACGAGCGGGAAGCCCACGAGATGTTCGGAGTCGTCTTCGACGGCCACCCCAATCTGGCGCCACTGCTGCTCCCCGAGGGATTCGACGGGCACCCATTGCGGAAGGACTTCGTGCTGGCCCCGCGGGTCGACAAGGAGTGGCCGGGCGGGCGTGAACCTGGCGAGGGGGAGGACCGGCCGGCCCGCCGGCGGCTGCGTCCGCCCGGGATTCCCGAGGAATGGGGGCCCCGGTGAGTGATCCAGGCGGTGGCCTTCCAGCCCCGGGCCACGGGGTCTACGACGATAGCCAGTGGGCTAGCACCGGAGACCTTCCGCCGCGCAGCCGGGGTGTCATCGCCTTGCTGGAGGAGAACTGCACCGCGTGCATGCTGTGCGCGCGGGAGTGCCCCGACTGGTGCATTTACATCTCCTCGCACAAGGAGCCAGTCCCCACGGAACCCTCCGGCGCCGGCCGGGGCCGGCCTCGGGTCCGCAACGCCCTCGACCGGTTCGCCATCGACTTCTCGCTGTGCATGTACTGCGGCATTTGCGTCGAGGTGTGCCCCTACGATGCACTTTTCTGGGCGCCGGATTTCTCGTATGCGGAGCGGGACATCGCTGGCCTCACCCACGAGCGGGCGCAGTTGCGGGAGTGGGTGGGGACAGTACCGCCGCCGCCCGCCATCGATCCCGGAACGGGCGGGCGGTAGGCCCCGGCCGCGAACGTCCGCGCTGCCCACGCTTTCGCCCGATTCACGCTACCGTTAGCCCTTGCTGTCAGCCGCCGCCATGTGTCGAAAGCCTGTCGCTGGCGAGGCGTTCCGGTGCACGAAAGGCGAAAAGGGCGGTATTGATGAAGCCACTAGCCATCAATGTGGCCGCGATTGCCGGCGCTGTCCTGGTGGGCGCCCTCGGCGCCGCGGCGAACGGCCCCGCCGCCCTGGGCACGACGGCCGGTGCCACCGCCCGGGGCGCTATGGCCGCCCGGGGCGCTACGGCAGTGGGCACCACGCCGGTGGGCACCGCCGCCCACGGGACCAGCGCCCTGGGCGCCGCGGCGCATGGCTCCCACAAGTTCACCACCCCGATCCGCCACGTGGTGGTCCTGTACCTCGAGAACCACTCCTTCGACAATGTGCTGGGCTTTTGGTGCGACCAGACCAAGCGGTGCATCGGGATGCCGAAGTCTGTCAGGCTGGAAAACGGAGCGCGGGTCAAGCCGTCCGTGACTCCGGACACGGTGCCACACATGGTCCACAGTGTCGCTGGGCAGGCTGCCGCGATGGACGGCGGCAAGATGAATGGCTGGAACCTGGTGGGCGGCTGTGGCCGCATGCGCCACTACGCCTGCGTCTCCGGGTACAAGCCGCGGCACATTCCCAATCTGATCGCGCTGGCCCGGAAATTCGTGGTCAGCGACAAGACGTTCTCCGAGTACGGCAGTCCCTCCTGGGGTGGACACCTCTACGCCATCATGCCCAGCATGGACGGGTTCACGGGGGACATCCCACACCGGGTGCCCGGTCATCCCGGCGGCCCGGGCTGGGGCTGCGACTCCCATCTGCTCGCCAACTGGAACAACCCTTCCACCGGAGCCCTGCAGGTGGTGCCGTCCTGTGTGCCCGACACATCGCTATCGGTGCCGAATGGTGGCGCTTTCCAGCCGTCTCCCGTGCCCAACGAGAAGACCATTCTGGATGAGCTGAGCTCGGCGCACCTGTCGTGGAAGATCTTCGGTGGCGAGAAGAACCAGGCGGGATATATCTGGTCCACCTGCCCCAGCGTCGCGCAATGCCTCTACACGAGCCAGGACTCCCACCTGGTGAAGTCGGACACCTTCGTCAGGACGGCTCGTGCCGGGAAGCTGCCGAATTTCTCGCTCGTCGTGCCTGGCGGCAGGACAGCGGCGGACAGCGAGCACAACGCCACGTCCATGACCGCCGGGGACGACTGGGTCGGCCGGATCGCGCGCGCGGTCATGAAGGGGCCCCAGTGGCGGTCAACGGCGCTGTTCATTACGTATGACGACTGTGGCTGCTTCTACGATCAGGTGCCTCCGAGGACTAACCCGGACGGCTCAGCCGAGGGTCCCCGGGTCCCACTGGTCATCGTCAGCCCGTGGGTGAAGCGCCACTTCACCGACACCAAGCCGACGACGTTCGCCGGCATCCTCGGGTTCACCGAGCATGTGCTCGGGCTTCCCCCGCTCGGCCTCAACGACCACTACGCCTGGGACTTCATCGGCGATTTCAACTTCGCGCAGGTGCCGATCGCCCCCATTCGCATGGTCATCAGGCCGCTGCCGCCATCGGCCCGGCATCTGCCGCCGATCAACCCAAACACGCCCACATGAGTTCTCCGCGGCTGCGGTGTGCCTGCTGCGCGGCCCGGGCTGATCGGGTGTTCGTCTCGGTGTGCCACGCCCGTCCCGAGGTGGGCGGGGCATCAGCGACGGCTGGCGCTATCGGTAGTTGACGAACTGCAGGGCCAGGCTGAAGTCGGCACCCTTGACCAGGGCGATGACCTGCTGGAGGTCGTCCTTCTTCTTGGATGAGACGCGCAGTTCCTCACCCTGAACCTGGGCGCGGA
>DAHUZQ010000045.1 GCA_027306495.1 Actinomycetota bacterium
AGCGACCAGTGGTTCTGGGCCGAGATGAAGGGCAGGTGGCCTCTTTCGCGCGCCAGATGGGCGGCCTGCGCGATCTGCCAGCCGGCGAAGTTTGAATGGCCCAGGTAGCGGACCTTGCCTTCGGCTACCAGTTCGGATAGCGCCGCGAGTGTCTCCTCGACCGGCGTGACCGGGTCGGGGGTGTGAAGTTGGTACAGATCGATGTAGTCGGTCCGCAGCCTGCGCAGGGACGCCTCCACCGAGCGCCGGATGTAGGCACGCCCGCCCTTCGCTCCGGCCGCCACCCCGTAGCCCATGTCGTAGTCCTGGTGCCCGAACTTGGTGGCGAGCACCACCTGGTCGCGGCGCCCGGCCAGCACCTCGCCGAGCAGCTTTTCGGAGCCCCCGCGGTCGCCGTAGGTGTCAGCGGTGTCCAGCAAGGTGATCCCGGACTCGATGGCGGCATCCACGACCGCCCGGGTCTGCTCCAGGTCGAGCCTGCGGCCCACATTGTTGCACCCGAGGCCCACGACCGACACGATCAGCCCTGAGTCCCCCAACGCCCTGTACCGCATCGCTTCCCCCTCGGGCCGTCGCCGCCTGAATGCAGGACGATGCTACGGCAGGCCCGGCCAGGCCACCTCAGGTGGTGCGCCGATCCGGGCGAGGGGGCACCCCGACTGGGGATCTGAATCAGAACACGGTCCCTGATACAGCCGAACTCCTTAACTTTTGGTAGTTGACTGACTACTCTCTGATTGGTGCAGCAGGCAAGGTGGCAGGACTGACACCGATTCCGGAGCGAGAGGAGCAGCCCATGACGGCACTGGCCGTCCAAGCAGGAGTGAGCCCCGTTCCGGCGACCAGAGATCATCCGCCTGAGGTTGGATCCTGGCCCGCCGTAGCCCACTTACTCGGGCGGACCTGCCTGCCGGGCCGGGAACGGAGCGTTTCACGGGCACGTGCGTTCATGGCCGGACTGCTCGGCAGGGCTCATCCGCTGACCGATAATGCCTGCCTCATTGTCTCCGAATTGGTCACCAACGCCATCCTGCACAGCCGCTCGCGCAGACCGGGCGGCGAAGTGACGGTCATGGTGCTGGCAGCGCGCGATGGGCTCATCATCGAGGTCACCGACGATGGCAGCGCGAGTGCTATCCCGCAGCTGCAGCACGACCCACTCGACATGGGCGGACGTGGGCTGATCCTGGTCGACGCGCTGTCGGATAGCTGGGGGTGCCGTAGTGGGCCGCTGGCGACGACCGTCTGGTCCCACCTGAGCGCTGGCTGAGCTCACCGGCTCAGCCAGCGGCCGCCGCGGTGTGCACGGCGGCGCAGATGCGCGCGAGGTCTTCGCCGTCCGTCACGTACGGCGGCATGGTGTAGATCAGGTCACGGAAGGGCCGCAACCACACTCCCGCTTCCACCGCCGCCCGCGTGGCAGCGGCCATGTCAACCTCGTGATCAAGCTGCACCACCCCGATGGCGCCGAGCACCCGGACGTCAGCCACCCCCGGCGCCTCACGAAGCCCGGTCAGCCCCGAAGTCAGGCCGGCCTCGATGCGCAGGACCTCCGCGGCCCACCCATTGGCGTAGGGGGACTCGCTGTGCTCACCCAGCAGCAGGTCGAGCGACGCGTTCGCGATCGCGCACGCGAGGGGGTTTCCCATGTAGGTCGGGCCGTGCGCCAGCACCGGCAGTACCCCCCGCGCGATGCCGGCTGCCACCCTGGCCGTGCACAGGGTCGCGGCCAGGGTGATGTAGCCACCGGTCAGCGCCTTGCCCACGCACATCACATCGGGGCTCACGCCGGCATGGCCGGCGGCGAACAGTGAGCCGGTCCGGCCGAAGCCGGTTGCGATCTCATCGAAGACCAGCAGGACCGAGTGGGCTGAGCAGGCCTCCCGCAGCACCCTGAGGTAACCGGGATCGTGGAAACGCATCCCCCCCGCGCCCTGGACGACGGGCTCCACGATCACGGCGGCGAGTTCGTCCGCGTGGACGGCGATCAAGGTCTCGATCTGTTCGCGATAGCCGGGGTCGAGCCCGGCCGCAAACCCGGCTGGCGGCACATCAGCGAACACCTGGCGCGGTAGTACGCCATCCCAGACTCGGTGCATGCCACCGTCGGGATCACAGACCGACATCGCCCAGAACGTGTCGCCGTGATAGCCACCCCGCCACGTCATCAGGCGGTGCTTGGCCGGCCTGCCAGCCGACCGCCAGTACTGCAGACACATCTTGATCGCGACCTCGACCGAAACCGAACCGGAATCGCACAGGAACACGTGCTCCAGCCCGGGTGGCGCGATCTCGGTCAGCCGGGTGGCGAGCCGGATCGCCGGCTCGTGCGTGAGCCCGCCGAACATCACGTGACTCATCGTGGCCAGTTGCCCGGCCGCCGCCGCGTCGAGCCAGGGCTGCCGGTAGCCGTGGATTGCGGCCCACCAGGATGACATGCCGTCGACCAGGTCGCGGCTTCCACCCGGGCCGGCCACCCGCAGCCGGACTCCCTGCGCCGATTCGACGATCAGCGGGGCCACCATGCCCGGCATCGGCGCATACGGGTGCCACACGTGGTCCCGGTCCAGCCCAGCGAGCCGTTCCGGTTCGATCCGCATGTGCTAACGGGAACGGCGGGGGGCGCCGGAAGCCCGGTGGGAACGGCCCGGCTGACCGTCCGGCCGACGCTGGCGCATCCGTAGCGACACCCGGACGGGGCTGCCTTCGAACCCGAATTCCTCACGCAGGCGGCGTTCCACGAACCGCCGGTAGCCGGCCTCCAGGAAGCCGGTGGTGAACAGGACGAAATGCGGTGGCCGGGTGGCCGCCTGGGTGGCGAAGAGGATCTTCGGCTGGCGCCCGCCTCTGACCGGTGGCGGTGTGGCCGAGACCAGGCCGGAGAGCCAGGCATTCAGCGCTCCGGTGGGAACGCGCGCTTCCCAGCCGGCCAGCGCGGCCTGGATGGCCGGCACCAGCCGGTCCACATGCCGGCCGGTAGCGGCGGAGATGTTGACGCGCGGCGCCCACCGGGCGTTGTGCAGTTGCCTGTCGATCTCCCTGTCAAGCTGCTCACGGCGGTCGGTGTCCACCAGATCCCACTTGTTGTAGGCGATCACCAGCGCACGGCCGGCCTCGATCACCATGGAGATGATCCGCAGGTCCTGTTCGGCGAGTGGCTCGCTGGCATCGACAAGGACGACCGCGACCTCTGCCCGTTCGATCGCGGTGGCGGTCCGCAGCCCCGCGTAGTAGTCCGCCCCCTGGTCCTCCCTGGCACGGCGCCTGATGCCGGCGGTGTCGACGAACCGCCAGGTGAGCCCGCCGAGTTCGATGAGTTCATCCACCGGGTCCCGGGTCGTCCCGGCTACGGCGTCGACCAGCACCCGCTCCTCGCCCGCCAGACGGTTCAGCAGGCTGGACTTCCCCACGTTGGGACGGCCGACCAGGGCCACCCGGCGGGGGCCCCCCGCTCCCCCGAGCCGCTCAGGCGGCGCCTGCGGCAGCACATCGAGGGTCGCGTCGAGCAGGTCGCCACTGCCCCGGCCGTGCAGGGCGCTGACTGGGTACGGCTCGCCGAGCCCGAGTGACCACAGGGCCGCCGCGGCCGCCTCGCCCGGTGTGTCGTCCACCTTGTTCGCGGCCAGCACCACCGGCTTGCCGGAACGGCGCAGCACATTCGCCACCACTTCGTCCGCATCCGTGATGCCAACCGTCGCGTCGACCACGAACAGCACCGCGTCGGCTGTGGCAACGGCCAACTGGGCCTGCCCTGTCACCAGCTCCGCCAGGGCACGGCTGGCCTGACCCGGCTCGGAACCCGGGAACGGCTCCCAGCCACCGGTGTCCACCAGGGTGAAGGCACGGCCCCGCCACGAGGCGTCATAGGCCACCCTGTCGCGGGTCACCCCCGCGACGTCTTCCACGACCGCCTGCCGGCTGCCGAGGATGCGGTTGACCAGCGTGGACTTGCCCACGTTGGGCCGGCCCACCACCGCCACCACCGGGGTGGACAACGGCGCGCCCAGCTGGTCCGCCGGGCCGCCTTCCCGATCTCCGGCCTCGTCCCAGCCGGCCTCGTCCCAGCCGGCTTCGTCCCAGCCCGGCTCGTCGGGAACTCCGCTCCAGTCTTTGTCCCCCGGGCCGGCGTCGCCACTGCCCGGCCCCTGGCCGCACCCGGTCAGTTCGTCCATGCCGCATCCATGTGCTCTGGCCGCTGCGCCGGGGCGGAGCCACCGCCGGCCGCGCCGGGGTCACCGGTGACTGTACCGGCCCGTTCCCGGGCGAGGGAGACGATCGAAGCTACGACCTCGTCCAGCGTCAGCTGGGTCGAGTCGATCAGCACGGCGTCGGCGGCCATGACGCTCTGCGGGGCGTCGATCCGGTCCCGGCGTTTCAGCTCGCGCTCTGTCTGCGCCACGCTGACCGCGCGATCAGCGGTCTGTTCCGCGCCGCGACGGCCGGCGCGCACCGCCGGGTCGGCGGTAAGGAAGACCTTGAGCGTCGCATGCGGGGCGACGACGGTGCCGATATCGCGGCCCTCGACGACGATGCCGGCGCCGGCCGAACACACGGACCCGATGATCTCGCGCTGCCTTTCGATCAGGTAGCCGCGAACTTCGGGCACGGCGGCCACCGCGCTCACCGCGTTCGACACCGCCCGGGCGCGGATCGGCCCGACGGCGTCCTCGCCGTCCACGCGGATCACCGGGATCTTCGGGTCCGTGCCCACGTCGAGCACAGGCTCCCGCACACGCGCCGCGACCACGTCCGGGTCGCGGGTGGGGATCTGATGAGTGAGCAGCCACCAGGTGACCGCCCGGTACATGGCACCGGTGTCGAGGTAGCGGAGCCCGAGCGCCCGTGCCACGGCGCGGGCGGCACTGGACTTCCCGGACCCGGCCGGGCCGTCCACAGCGATCAGCAGGCAGTCGGTCACCCTGGCGATGCTACCGGCGCACCGGCCATCCAGCCGCCGCGAGTGCCCGGGTGAGGGTGCCGACGGCATCGGGGCTGACGGTCAGTTCGGCGACCCCGACAGGCAATCCGGGGGAATGCTCGATCCCGACGTCCTCGATGTTGACGCCCGCCTGCCCGGCGACCTGGAACAGCCGGGCCAGTTCCCCCGGCCGGTCCGGGATGACAACCTGGACCACGGTGTCCGCCGCTCTGGCGCCGCCGCGCTTGCCGGGGATCCGCCCGACCCCGCTGACCCCCCGCTCCAGCAGTCCCCCGAGCAGCTTCAGCCTCGCCGACGCTGAGGCTGACGTGGACTGCTCGAGTTCCTCCGCCACCGCGGCGAGATCTGCCGCTACAGCGCCGAGCACCCGCGCCAGCGGAGCGGCATTGGCCGCCAGTATCTGCTCCCAGAGACCCGTGTCTCCCGCCGCGATCCTGGTGACGTCCCGCAATCCCTGGCCGGCCAGTCCGAGCGCGGTCGCGGGAGCGTCTGCGAGCTGGGCCGACATGGCTGCCGCCACTACGTGCGGCGCATGCGAGACCAGCGCCACGAAGCGGTCATGCTCGGCCGCCGCCAGCGGCACGGGCTCTGCCCGGCAGCACTCCACCAGGCCCAGTACCGCCGAGACCGCATCCGGCCGCACCTGCTCGGTGTGGCACACCACCCACGGGCGCCCCAGGAAGAGGTCGGCCCGTGCCGCCGCTGGCCCGGAGCGCTCCCGGCCCGACAAGGGGTGGCCGGGCACGAACGTCGTCAGGTCGCAGCCGAGTTCGGCGGCCTGCGCCAGCGGCTGGGACTTCACGCTGGCCACATCGGTATACCAGCGGGCCAGCCCGGCGGCCTGTGCCTGTGACAGGGTCGCGGCCACGGCGGCCGGCGGGACGGCGAACACGGCGAGGTCCGCCCGGGGAGGCCGGGCGACGTCCGCATCGGGCAGGACCGTCCCGGCCCCGATATCGGCCGCGAGCCTGGCCGCCGTCCGGTCCCGGTCCGCCAGCCAGACCGTGACGCCGCGTTCGGTCAGGGCGAGCGCGATCGATGTGCCGATCAGCCCGGTGCCCAGCACCACGGCGGTGCGCGGGGCTGGACTGACCTGCCGGGCAGGGACCTGGCGGATCACTGCGCGATGTCCAGCCGCAGTGCCCGCGCTCCGCGCAGGTAGACATGCTGGATCTGGGCGCGTGCCCGGCTGGTCTCCACATGCATGAGCAACCGCACGACCCTGGGAAGCGCGCCCGGCACGTCGATCTCGCAGGCGCACAGCAGCGGAACGTCCTGGAAGCCGATGTTGCGGGCGGCCAGTGCCGGGAATTCCGCGGTGAGATCACGGGTGGCGGTGAAGATCACGCTGATGACGTCATCGGTGGACAGGCCGTTCCGGGTCATGACCTCGGTCACCAGTTCGGTGGTGGCCTCGAGCACCGCTTCCCGCTCGTTCGCCTCGACCTGGACGGCGCCCCTGATCGCCCTGACTGTCACCCGACCACCCTTCCACGAGGCCGTGCCCGGCCCCGTCACGCAGACTCAGGTCAGGTTAGCGGGAGGGGCGACCCGAAGTTCTGCCCGCCGGCCCTGGGGCCGCAGGGCCGGGGTGCCTGGGGCCGCGGGGCCGGGGTGCTGGGGGCCGCAGGGCCGGGGTGCCGGCCCGGCTTCCAGGGGCGTTCAGAGTCCTACCGCGGCGTAGAGATCGCCTATCTCCCGGGTGGTGAGCCGGCGGGTCGCGCCCGAGCGCAGGTTGCCCAGCTTGACCGGCCCGACCTGGGTGCGGACCAACCGAGCCACCGGATGGCCGGCCGCGGCCAGCAACCGCCGGACGATGTGCTTGCGGCCTTCATGCAGGGTGATCTCGACCAGCGCCCGCCCACCGGCTGTCTCCACCACCCGGAACCTGTCCGCGTTCGCCACCCCGTCTTCGAGGTCAACCCCGGTGAGCAGCCGCCGGCCGAGGTCCCTGGGCAGCGGGCCGGTCACGTCCGCCAGATATGTCTTGGGACCGCCATAGCGGGGGTGGGTCAGCCGGTGCGCCAGTTCCCCGTCGTTCATGAGCAGCATCAGGCCCTCGGTCTCGAAATCGAGCCTGCCGACGTGGTAGAGGCGCTCGGGGTGTCCGGGCAGCAGGTCGCTGATGGTCGGCCGGCCACGGTCGTCTGACATGGTGGTGACCACCCCGGGCGGCTTGTTGAG
>DAHUZQ010000046.1 GCA_027306495.1 Actinomycetota bacterium
GGGCTGCACGGCGCCCATCTACAAGTCCGACTCGCTGCACTCGGCGGTGGTCGAGATCATCGTCAAGAAGGGCGCGCGCTGCCGCTACACCACGATCCAGAACTGGTCGAACAACGTCTACAACCTGGTGACCAAGCGGGCAGTGGCCCAGGAGGGCGCCACCATGGAGTGGATCGACGGCAACATCGGCTCCAAGGTGACCATGAAGTACCCGGCCGTGTACCTGATGGGGGAGCACGCCAAGGGCGAGACGCTCTCGGTCGCGTTCGCGGGCGAGGGCCAGCACCAGGACGCCGGCGCCAAGATGGTCCACCTGGCGCCGAACACCTCCTCGACGATCGTGTCCAAGTCGGTGGCGCGGGCCGGGGGCCGGACTTCCTACCGGGGCCTGGTCCAGGTGCAGGAAGGCGCCACGCACTCCCGCTCGACGGTCAAGTGCGACGCGTTGCTGGTCGACACCATCAGCCGCTCCGACACCTACCCCTACGTGGACGTGCGTGAGGACGACGTGGAGATGGGGCACGAGGCGAGCGTCTCCAAGATCTCCGAGGACCAGCTCTTCTACCTGATGAGCCGAGGGATGACCGAGGACGAGGCGATGGCCACCATCGTCCGCGGATTCGTCGAGCCGATCGCCCGCGAACTGCCCATGGAGTACGCGCTGGAACTGAACCGCCTGATCGAGCTGCAGATGGAAGGGGCGGTTGGCTGATGTCGGCGCTGCAGGGTGCGGTCGAGGCCGCGCCCGGAGTATCGCGGCTGCACCAGCGCGCCTCGTTCGACCCGGCCGAGTTCGGCGTGGTCACCGGGCGTGAGGAGGAGTGGCGCTTCACCCCGCTGCGGCGGCTGCGCGGGCTGGCCGGCGACGGCCCGTTCACCGACGGCCAGGTGGCCGTGGAAGTCGACGCCGCGCCCGAGGTGCGTGTCGATCATAGGGAACGGGAGTTCCCGCACCGGCCCGGCTCCATGATCCCTTCGGACCGGGTGAGCGCCACCGCCTTCGCACGGGCGCGCGAAGAAACGGTGCTCAGCGTGGCACCGGGGATCGTGGCCTCGCGCCCCACCCTCGTCAGCGTGGCGGGCAAGGACGCCGGGGCAACCGCGTTCGGGCATATGCGCCTCGAGGTGGGCGAGGGGGCCAGCGCCGTGATCGTCCTCGACCACACCGGAAGCGCGACCCTCGCCGACAACGTGGAGATCACGGTGGGCGACAACGCGGCGCTCACGGTGCTGACCCTGCAGGACTGGGCCGCCGACTCGGTGCACCTGTCGCATCATCACGCGACGGTGGGCCGGGACGCCCGGTTCCGGCACATCGCGGTCTCGCTCGGCGGCGGCGTCGTCCGGTTGGCCCCGTCGGTCCGCTTCGCCGGGCCCGGGGCCGATGCCGAACTGCTCGGGCTCTACTACGCCGACGACGGCCAGCATCTCGAGCACCGGCTGTTCGTGGATCACTGCCAGCCCCGCTGCCGGAGCAGAGTCGAGTACAAGGGGGCGCTGCAGGGCGCCCGGGCGCGGACTGTCTGGATCGGCGACGTGCTGATCCGTCCGGAAGCGGTCGGCACCGACACCTACGAGACCAACCGGAACCTGCTGCTCACCGATGGCGCCCGCGCCGACTCCGTCCCCAACCTGGAGATCCTCACCGGTGAAGTGGCCGGGGCCGGGCACGCCAGCGCCAGCGGGAGGCTCGAGGATGAGCACCTGTTCTACCTGATGTCGCGTGGCATCCCGCTGGCGGAGGCCCGCCGGCTGGCGATCCGCGGGTTCTTCGCGGCCCTGATCGCCAAGATCGATGACGCGGGCATGCGGGACCGCATCACGGCCTCGATCGAGGTGGAACTCGCGGGGGTCGGGCGGGCATGAGCGAGTTCCGCAAGGTATGCCCGCTGTCGGCGGTGCCCGACGAGGGCGCGATCGGCGTGGAGGTCGAGGGCGTCCCGGTGGCGGTCGTGCGCGCCGGGGGCGAGGTCTTCGCCCTGCATGACGTGTGCTCCCACGAAGAGGTGCCGCTGTCCGAAGGAGAGATCTACGACCACACGCTTGAGTGCTGGCTGCACGGGTCCTGCTTCGACGTGCGCACCGGGAAGCCGACCGGCCCGCCGGCCACCAAGCCGGTACCGACCTATCCCGTCAAGGTGGCGGACGGGGACGTCTACGTCGCCGTGCCCGCCGACGCTCAGCCATAATGACCAGCCATAACGACCAGGAGAAAACCATGGCCACCCTTGAGATCCGCGACCTGCACGTCAGCGTGGCCGATGCCGCGGGTGCGAGCCGCGAGATCCTGCGCGGTGTCGACCTGACCGTTGCGGCCGGCCAGACGCACGCGATCATGGGCCCGAACGGGTCCGGGAAGTCCACCCTCGCCTACGCCATCGCCGGGCACCCGAAGTACCAGGTGACCAGTGGCAGCATCACGCTGGGCGGCGAAGATGTGGTGTCGATGAGCGTGGACGCGCGGGCCCGGGCGGGCCTGTTCCTCGCCATGCAGTACCCGGTCGAGGTGCCGGGCGTCTCGGTGTCGAACTTCCTGCGGACCGCCGTCACCGCGGTGCGCGGCGAGGCTCCCAAGTTGCGGACGTTCCTGAAGGACATGAACGCCGCCATGGACGCGCTCGCCATCGACTCCGCGTTCGCTCAGCGCAACCTGAACGAGGGGTTCTCCGGCGGCGAAAAGAAGCGGCACGAGATCCTGCAACTGGAGATGCTCGAGCCCAAGATCGCGGTGCTGGACGAGACCGACTCGGGCCTGGACGTCGACGCGCTGCGGATCGTGTCCGAAGGGATCAACCGCTTCCGCTCGCGGCCGGACAGTGGCGTGCTGCTGATCACGCACTACCAGCGGATCCTGCGCTACGTGCGGCCGGACTTCGTGCACGTGTTCGTCGGCGGGCGGGTGGTCGCCGAAGGCGGGCCAGAACTGGCCGAGACGCTGGAGTCCGAAGGCTACGAGCGGTTCATCGCGGCCGCCGGGGTGCCGGTATGAGCGTGGTCGCCGACACCGCGGCACCTGCCCGTCCGCTCGACACCGACGCGGTGCGGGCCGACTTCCCGATCCTGTCGCGCACGGTGCGGGGCGGCTCCCCGCTGGTGTACCTGGACTCGGGAGCGACCTCGCAGAAGCCCCGGCAGGTGCTCGACGCCGCGCGCGCCGTGTACGAGCGGAGTAACGCCGCCGCGCACCGGGGCGCGCATCTGCTCAGCGAGGAGGCCACCGACGCCTACGAAGGCGCCCGGGCCGATGTCGCGGCGTTCATCGGGGCCGACCCCGGCGAGGTGGTGTTCACCCGCAACGCGACCGAGGCCGTGAACCTGGTCGCGTACGCGATGAGCAATGCCGCCACCGCGGGGCCGCAGGCGGAGCGGTTCAGGGTGGGATCCGGCGATGAGATCCTGGCCACCGAACTGGAGCACCACGCCAATCTGGTGCCCTGGCAGCAACTGTGCCAGCGGACCGGTGCCACGCTGCGCTGGATCCCGGTGACACCCGACGGGCGGCTCGAGGAGACCGGGCTCGATGAACTGATCACCCCACGGACCAAGCTGGTCGCGCTGACCGCGCAGTCGAACGTGACCGGGGCCATCCCGCCCGTCGCCGAGATCGCCGCGCGGGCGCACCGGGCGGGCGCGCTGGTGATCGCCGACGGCGCGCAGGCGGTCCCGCATCACCGCGTGGACGTGACCACACTGGGGGCGGACTTCCTGGTCTTGTCCGCACACAAGATGCTCGCCCCCTACGGGATCGGCGTCCTGTACGGCAGGCGGGAACTGCTGGAGGCGATGCCGCCCTTCCTGACCGGCGGCTCGATGATCGAGGTGGTCCGGATGGAGGGAAGCACGTTCCTGCCGCCGCCGCAGCGCTTCGAGCCGGGGGTTCCCTCCGTCGCGGAGGCGGCGGGGCTGTCAGCGGCGTGCGCATACCTGAACGCGCTCGGCATGGACAATGTCGAGGCCCACGAGCAGATGCTGACCGCCCACGCGCTCGAAGCGCTGGCGCAGATCCCGGGCCTGCGGATACTCGGGCCCGCCACGGTGGCAGACCGCGGTGGGGCGGTGTCGTTCACGATGGAAGGCGTCCATCCGCACGACCTCGGCCAGGTGCTCGACGAGCGCGGCATCGCCGTCCGCACGGGGCACCACTGCGCCTGGCCGTTGCACCGGGCACTCGGAGTGCAGGCCAGCACGCGGGCGTCGTTCTACGTCTACAACACCCCCGCCGAGGTGGAAGCGCTGGCGGAAGGTATCCGGGCCGCCCAGCGCTTCTTCAGTGCGTGAGGCCCTGGGCCGTAAGGACGTGAGCATGCAACTGGAGTCGCTGTACCAGGAGATCATCCTGGACCACTACCGTCGCCCGCACCACAAGGGCCTGCGTGAGCCCTACGACGCGCAGGTGGAGCACGTGAACCCGGTGTGCGGGGACGAGGTCACGCTGCGGGTCGCGCTGTCGGGACCGGGGACGGATGCCACCGTCGCTGACATCTCCTACGACTCGCTCGGCTGCTCGATCAGCCAGGCCAGCGTGTCGGTCATGGCCGATCTGCTGATAGGCAAGCGGGTGGGGGAAGCGATGGAGGTGTGCGAGCGGTTCCTCGCGCTGATGCAGTCGAAGGGTGCGGACGCCGGCGAAGAGGACCTGCTCGGGGACGCCGTCGCGTTCGCCGGGGTGTCCAAGTACCCGGCCCGGATCAAGTGCGCGCTGCTGGGCTGGATGGCGTGGAAAGACGCGACGGCGCAGGCGGTCGACAAAGCTGGGAGCATCGCATGAGCGGAGAAACGCCATGACCGAGAATCAGACGCAGGCCACCGCGGCGGGCGGGGTCGTCGAGACCGACGACCTCCTGGAGGCGCTGCGTGATGTCGTTGACCCCGAGCTCGGCGTCAACGTGGTCGACCTCGGGCTGGTCTACGGGGTCGGGGTCGGCGATGACGGCGTGGCCACCATCGACATGACCCTGACCAGCGCTGCCTGCCCGCTGACCGATGTCATCGAGGACCAGGCCGCGGCGGCACTCGAGGGCCTGGTGCCCGACTTTCGGATCAACTGGGTCTGGCTGCCGCCGTGGGGGCCTGACAAGATCACCGAGGACGGCCGGGAGCAGCTCCGGGCGCTTGGTTTCAACGTCTGAGGGCGGCCCGGTTCGGTGAGGCTGCTGCTTATCCTCAGCGCTGCGAGGGGGGAGGCGGTGGGGCGTGGCCGGGGCCGGGGTTCAGCAGATGGCTCCCCAGCCTGCTCATCTGGTTCAGGCAGCCCCACTCGTTGTAGGTGGATGGCCAGGCTGCCCCGCGCGCGACGGAGCCGAAGTAGGTGAGTGTGATCACCTGCCGGTAGCGGATCCCGTCCTGCGTGTAATACACGACATGATCCGGAATGCGCCACCGCCCAGGGCGCAACATCTGGATCACCACCCAGAACTGCATTCCCCCGCCGGGCGGCACTATATGGCCTCTCAGCGGCAGCAGCTTCTGGACATAGCATCCGGGCGGGTAGACGCCACCGGCCGGAATCCGGTCGACCGGCGGATCGCTTACATACACAGATCCCGGAACGCTTTGGCTTGCAGGGGATGGAGGGGTGACTTCCACCTCCACCACCCGGGC
>DAHUZQ010000047.1 GCA_027306495.1 Actinomycetota bacterium
CCCCGGGTCGGCCTGCTGGCCGACACGCTCGCCTGGGAGCGCGAGGCCGGATTGGGCCGTGCCCGCCGCGCGGGACTCAGTCCGGAGCGGGAGCGCGAACTGCTCGCCGCACTCGGGGCGTCGTGACCGGGGTGGCTGGCCTGACGCGGATCACGATCAGGCCCAGCATTGTCGTCGGCGCCGAGGCGGCGGAGGGCCTGCGGGTGGCCGGCCCGGGCCCGGCGGTTCTATGAGTCTTGCGGCTTTTTTGCCGACGGCCAGCAGATGTGGCGCGAGATCGGCGCCGCGGTGCTGGAGGTGCGTTACCAGCGGACAGTGGGCTGAACGGTCCGTGGCCCTACTGCCGGGGAACGTCGGTTTCGGCGGGGCTGTGGCCGGTTTCGGCGGGGCTGTGGCCGGTTTCGGTGGGGCCGTGGCCGGTTTCGGTGGGGCTGGTGCCGTCGGCAGCCTGCCGCTGGATGATCGTGGCTATGGTCGAGAGCAGGCGCAGATTGCGGGCTCCCGCGATCTGCCAGGCCCGGGCGATCCCGAACAGGAAGAACCCGATGCTGATGAGCCCCTGGACGCTGTCCCTGCCGGTCTGGTGCAGGCCGCTGCCCATGCCGACGGCATTGTTGAGTTGGAAGCCGTACAGGGCCAGCAGGATGACCAGCATGCTGACGTCATGGCGACGCAACTGGTGTCTGCGCGCCCCGTACAGCAGTGTGAACAAGGCGACTGTGGTAGCCATCCCGGCGATGGCCAGGCCCAGGGCTGCATCGCCGAGGCTGGTGCCGGGCAGCAGCGCGACCAACGCGATCACCAGTGTGTTCACCAGTGCGGAGAACGCCGCCGCCGCCCTGGCCTGGTGGACCGCGTTGGCCCCACCGCCCGCCAGCTTTTCCGGTGACACGCTGACGGCGACGAACAGCAGGCCGATCAGCGCGCCCGCCACCGTGGCGGAGGCAGTGAAGAAATCGTGAAAACTCGCCGGGACCACCGATCCACCGTACCGGCCGCGGGGCCAGCCGGGCGCGGTGTCAGCCGGAGCTCTAGAGGTGATCGGCGAGCCAGTCCGCGGCCTGGGGGCGCCAGCGGTAGGGCATGTTCATGCAGACGTGGTTGCCCTCGTCGAACATCCACAGCTCGGCGTTGGGCGCTTCGCTGGCCACCCGTTCGGCATGCTGCCATGGGACCAGTCGGTCACGCTTGCCGAACACCACGATCATCGGCTGACGGATCTGCTCCGCCACGCCCTGCAGGGTCATCCGGTCCGCGACAGCGAACGCCTCCTCCTTGGTGGACACTCCGCAGCCGTGCATGAAGGTCGCCAGGCTGTGCTCGGCCCGGGTCGGCATCAGCGGCCCGTACTCATAGCACCCGCCGCAGACCACAGCGGCGCGTATCCGGGGCTCGAACGCCGCCGCACGCGCTCCGTAGTAGCCGCCCAGGCTGACCCCGAGCAGGCCGACGCGGTCGCCGTCGAGGTCGTCCCGCTGGGACAGCAGGTCCAGCACGGCCGCGGTGGGGGCCTCGAAGTCGGGTCGGATGTGCAGGACCCTGCCCGTCTCGCCCTGCCCCGGGCCGTCCAGTGAGAACGTCGCCAGCCCCCGGGCGAGCAAGGTCTCCTCCACCCAGAAGAACTCCTCCTTGGTGGAGTCCAGGCCCGCTATCAGCAGCACCAGTGGCGGCCGGTCCACGCCGGCCGGGCGCCGCAGATTGCCGACCATGGCGCCCCCGTCGAAGGGGATCTCGATCCGCTCCGACGACGGGTCGAGCAGGCGGAGCGCGTTCGACATGGCGGCGATGGACTTGTCGGCCGCCGCGTAGTGGCGATCCATGTCCAGCATCCAGACGAACTTGCCGAAGTGGTAACTCACCGCGGCCCGGACCCAGCTCTCCCCAGCGGTCCGGTCGAAGCCGCGCCCGGCAGCCTCGGTGGCCAATTCGGCGTGCAGGTCGCCATTGGCGCACCAGGCATCCAGCCAGTCTTCCCACCGTTCGATCCCGGCGGTGACCCGGGAGAAGTCCCCGGGGTCCACCCCCTGGGCGGTGAAACGTGGGCCCCAGTTCGCGATGGCTGATTCGACTGCGGCGTCGGCCACGAGGTTCCTCTTTTCTGTCGGGGGGGAGTTCGCCGGGGAGGGGGGTCGCCGGGGAGTTCGCCGGCGAGCGGTGTTGCCTGCGTGCTGGTCCCCGGCCGGTCAGTGTGCCGTGGTCACGGATGGCTGCCCGGCCGGGAGGGCCGGCCCGGACATGCTCTGCGCCACGTCATGGCCGAGATCGGTCAGCATGACGATCGCGGCGTTGCGCCCGGGTGCCCCCGTGATCGATCCGCCGGGATGGGTGCTGCCGCCGGTCTGGTAGAGGCCGGGAATGGGCATCCGGTGGCTGGCCCAGCCCGGCGCGGGCCGGAGCGGCCCGGAGAACGCGGGGCCCCGGTTCCCGCCGTGGAACGCGCCGTTGATCATGTGGGGGTTCAGCTTCTCGATGTCGGCCGGGGACTTCGTGAGATGGCCGAGGATCACCTCATCGGTCAGGTTGGGGGCGTGCCGGCGCAGGGTCTCCAGCAGGTGCCGGGCGTGCTCCTCCTTGACGCAGTCCCAGTCGCCCATCGATTCGGGGAGCCGGTGCACCTGTGGGGTGAGGATCTTGACCGTGTGCTGGCCGGCCGGGGCACGGCCGGGATCCACCAGGGTCGGTGTCGCCACCAGCACCCAGGCCGGATCTGCCAGGAACCGGCCCGCCCGCAGGTGGGCGTTCATGTCGATGACGTCCTCGGGCCAGCCCGCCATGCCCGCGGACACGGCCGTGCGGGGACCGTGCGCAGAAGCGAATTCAGGCGCGGCCGTGGTGCAGTAGTAGGTCGCGAAACCGGGAACGCCGACGTCGTAGGTGTCGATGCCGTAATGGAACTCTTCCGGCCAGCTTTCCGCCGGCGCCATGTCACGCAGGTGCTTGGCGTGGATGGTGGAGACGACGGCGACGCCCGCGCGGTACTGCTCCCCGTCATCGGTCTCCACCCCGACGCACCGGCCGTCCTCCAGCAGCAGCCGTGTGACCCGTCGGTCGCAGACGATTGTGCTGCCGTGGTCTTCGAGGTAGCCGGTCAGTGCCGCGGTGAGCCGGCCCGATCCGCCCACCGGGATCGACCAGCTTCGCTGCTGCCGCCCGAATGTCTGCTGGTAAGGAAGGATGCCCGAGCCCGGCACATCGCAGGGCTGGAACACCTGGAAGGCCATCCAGAGCAAGAAGGCCTGGACGTGCCGGTCGGTGAACTCGTGGCGTACCACCTCCACCGCCGACAACTGGCGGCGGCGCGCCCAGATCTTGCCCCGCGGGTGCTCGCCGAGCATCTGCTCCAGCGAGGGGCCGAACCCGACCGGGGTGAACTGGTTTCGGCTGAAGATGTGCTTGACCTCGTCATACTCATCGAGCAGCCGACGGTAGGCGGCGGCGTCGGCACTGGAGAACCGGGCCACCTCCTCGATGGTGCGCTCGGAATCGAGCCACATCGTGAGTTGCTCACCGTCGGGGAAGGCGACTTGCTCCACCGGGTCCGGTTCGACGTAACTCAGGCCGTAGTCGGCGATCAGCCCGAGTTCGTCATGGAGCAGCACCGGGTTGACCCGGATCATGGTGTGGCCGGTCGCGCAGGTGTCGATGCCGAAGCCGGGCAGGCACAGCTCTTCGGTGGCCGCTCCGCCACCGGGTATGTGGCGGGCGTCCAGCACCAGGCAGCGGTAACCGGCCTTGGCGAGGTAGCAGGCGGTGATCAGGCTGTTGTGGCCGGCCCCCGCCACCACGATGTCGGCATTCGCGCCCATGCCCGGACCTCGCTTCCATAGGCGTCATTGGCGATCCACTGCAAACCATTGCAGACGGGATGGGCAAGGACAAGGCGGACTCCGAGATTGAGGGCCCAAGCCCGCAGACGAGCGCCCACGCCGAGACAAGCGCCCACAGTCGCGGGCGCCGAAGCCGTCACCCCGGCGGCTACTGCCCGGCGCCTGCCCGCGCCCGGCCGGTCATCACGTGCTCGACGAGTGCGACGAGGACGTTCCTGACCGAGTCGGTGCGCCGTGCATCGCACATCAGTGCCGGGACGCTGGGGTCCAGGTCGAGTGCCACCCGGACGTCTTGCGGGTCGTGTGACTCCACTCCGTTGAAACAGTTGATCGCCACGACGAACGGCAGGTTCCGGCCTTCGAAATAATCCACCGCGGGGAAGCTGTCACTGAGCCGGCGGGTGTCGGCCAGCACTACCGCCCCCAGCGCGCCATAGGCGAGTTCGTCCCACATGAACCGGAATCGCGGCTGGCCAGGGGTCCCGAACAGGTACATCACCAGGTGGCGCCCGATGGTGATCCGGCCGAAGTCCATCGCCACGGTCGTGGTCGTCTTGTTGCCCACGCCGGTCAGGTCGTCCTGGCCGACGCTGGCACTGGTCAGCACTTCCTCGGTGGTCAGGGGGCGGACCTCGCTGATCGCGCCCACCATTGTGGTCTTTCCCGCGCCGAACCCGCCGGCGACGAGCACCTTGAGCACGGCCAGTGGCGGGCCGGCGGCCGCCTCAGAGGGCGCGAAGGCCATCAAGCACCTCCCTCAGCAGGTCGGTGCTCGGCTGCTCCGGCCCGGGCGCGCGCTGGTAGATCTCCACCAGGCCCGCCTCCATGAGGTCGCCGACCAGGATCCGTGCCACGCCAACGGGAAGTGCGATGGCCGAGGCGATGTCGGCGAGGGTGATCGCCTCCGCACACAGTCGCAAGATCTGCTGGTGCTCGGGTGCCAGCCCTTCGAGCGCACGGGCGGACGGTGGCCCACCGCTGGCGGCCACCAGGGTGATGAGGTCCAGGACCGGGCCGGCCGAAGGGCTGGTGCGGCCCGCCGTCAGCGCGTAAGGACGGACTACCGGTCCGGCGCGATGGTCGAGCCACCTGTCGCCGGTGCTCATGACGGATCACTCCCCCGGGATGTCCTGGACCGGCGACCGGGGCTGTGCGGTCAGATGCGGTCCCGCTCGCTTGGCCAGCACGGCCAGTTCGTAGGCGATGAGCCCGACGTCAGCGTTGGCCGAGCAGAGCGCGGCCAGGCAACTGCCCGCTCCGGCCGCCATGACGAACAGGAACGCGCGTTCGAGTTCGATGATGGTCTGCCGTACGCCGCCGGCGGCAAAGTGCTCTCCGGTGCCCCGGGCCAGGCTCTGCACGCCCGCCGCCAGGGCGGACAGGTGCTCGGCGTCCTCACGCGACAGGTCCCGCGAGGACGCGACAGCCAGGCCGTCGCGGGAGAGGATGACGGCATGCTGGAGGTCGGAGGTTCGCTCGCACAGATCGTCGAGCAGCCAGCTCAGTTGCTGTCCGGTCGTGCACGGCTCCGGCATCAGATCTCCTCGCTCTCCACCGCGCCCGTCGCCCGGCCCGGCGGGTCGCCCACCGCCGGTTCCCCGGCCTCTTCCGCCTGACGGCCGCGGCTCCAGCCCCGCTGCAAGGTCGCGACCAGGTCCCGCGCTTCTTCAGGGGAACGGGCGGCCGGTGGAGGCGGCGTTGCGGACGGGCCGGCGGGTGCCTGCGCGGGCTCGGTGCCCCGGCTGGCCGGACGAACCCGGCGAGGCAGGCCCCGGTAGGTGGGGGAGACGCCGGGGTCATCGCCCGGTTCGGCGCGGCGGGGCAGGCCCGGGTAGGTGGGGGAGGCGCTGGGGTCTTCGCCGCGGCGGGGCGGAGCGGGGTCCGCGGGGAGGGATGCCGGGCCAGGACTGGCGACGGTGGGGCCAGCGGCAGCCACGGCCGGGTCGATGGTGGGGGCAGCGGCGCCGGGGTAGGCGGCAGGGGTGCCGGTGGCCGGGCCAGGCCTGCCGGCCGGTTCGGGCCTGCCGGCCGGTTCGTGCCTGCCGGCCGGCGGGGCAGGTGTGCTCGCGGGCCGGCCGGGTGCCGCCGGGCTCGCGGGCAGCAGTGGTGTGCCTGCGCCGAGCGCGCCGAGCCGGAACTGGTGGTCGGGCGCGGTCAGCGGGCCTTGCGGGGTGGCCCGGCTCTGGTGGGAACCGGGCAGCGCGAGCGGGCCGTGGTCCGCTGGCGGCAAGACAACGCCGGGCGGCACCAGCACCACCGCCGTGGTCCCCCCGAACGGCGACGGGCGGAGGCTGACCTGCACGCCGTGCCGGGCAGCGAGCCTGCCGACGACGAACAGGCCAAGCTGATCGGCGTTCGCGAGGTCGAAGTCGGGTGGGCTGGCCAGCCGATCGTTGATCATGCTGAGCTGGCTGGGCTTGATCCCGAGTCCCCGGTCGTCGATCTCGATGACGAACCCATTGGTGACCCGGTCGGCCCGCACCTCGACCTGCATCGCCGACGGCGAAAACAGTGTCCCGTTCTCGATGAGCTCGGCGAGCAGGTGGGTCAGGTCGGCCGCGGCGGTTCCGCCGATGGTGTCCTGCGCCTTGGTGAAGACGACCACCCGCTGATAGTCCTCGATCTCGGCGACCGCCGCCCGGATGACGTCCACGACCGGGACGGGGCTGCTCCAGGATCTGCCGGGTACCGATCCCGACAGGATGATCAGGCCCTCGGCATGGCGCCGCATCCGGGTGGTGAGATGGTCGAGCTGGAAGAGGTCCGCCAGCGCCTGCGGATCGGACGCGTCCTGCTCGAGCCGGTCGATGAGGCGTAGCTGGCGCTGCAGCAGCGACTGGCTGCGCCGGGCCAGGCTCACGAACACGTCCCCGATCCCGGCCCGCAGGTCGGCTTCACCCACGGCGCAGGCCATGGTTGTGCGCCGGAGGCTGGCCAGGGCCATGGCGGCGCTGGCGGTCTCCGCAGTGAACGGCGGCTCGGCCGTCACGCCGGGTTCCAGTTCCGTATCGCGCTCGCCCCGGCGGACATGCTCGACGAGCGCAGGCAATTGTTCCTCGGCGAGCCGGCGCACCTGGCTCTCGAAGCTGGTGACGTCCCTGGCCAGCCTGCGCACGAACACGGTCGCGAGCCCGAGGATGGCCAGCACGACGATGACGCCCTCGGTCGCCACCACCGCCGGCCCGCCGCCGGCCAGCGCGGCGATCAGCAGCCAGAGCAGCAGCAGGCCACCGGCCGGGGCCGCGACCAGGACAGCGAACGCGCCTTCGATCGGCCGCTGGCCAGCGCGCAGCCGTTCCCTGCCCGGTGAGCTCAATACACCCATGTCCTTGATCATCCATTCCCGCGGGTCTCATCGCCGACGATGTTGACCAGCGCTGCGGCGTCACCGCGAATATAGTGCGCTATTACCGGCTAATTGTCGTCGCGCTTGGCTGAATCGCCGTATTCTGAGCACCCAGTCATTAGGGGCCACGCAGCGGTTGGGTGCGCTCGGCTACAGGACGGGGATGAGATGGCTGCCAGTGGCCCCGCCGGATTCAGCACAGCCGCATCGAACCCCGGCGCATCGAACCCCGGCGCATCGAACCCAGCCTCGTCAGACTCCGCCGAACCCAGCACGGCCGGATCTCGCACGCGTGGCTGGGCGCGAGGGGCGCGGCGGGCGGCGCCCGCCGCGCGGGTTCGTTCCGGTGACGTGCCGCCACTCGCGGACGCCTTCAGCCCGCGCACCGAGACCGGGGTAGGGCCCGGGATTCTGCCGCCGGGACACAGCCTGGTGCTGCGGGGGTCCGCCACGGGGCGCGGGCTGATGATCGACTGGCCGGGTGGCACGGGCGTGACCCAGAGCGCGGTCTACATCGCCGAGACCTTGTGGCGGGAACGGCAGATCGACCTGCTGATCTGGGTGCGGGCAGCCACCCGTTCCGGCGTTCTCGCCGGGTATGCCCGCGCCTTGGCGGACGCCGGCCGGGGTGGCCTCGGCGCCCAGGGTGGGCAGGGCGGCCGTGCCGGTGACCGGGGTGGCGACGCCGCGCGGTTGCTGGCCTGGCTACGGCAGACCAGCACGCCCTGGCTGGTGGTGCTGGACGGTGTCATCAGCGAGGAGGCGCTCGAAGACCTGTGGCCGGAGGGCCCCGGCGGGCGGGTGGTCGTGACGGTGCGCGGTGCGCTGGTGCAGCCACGGCTGCAGCGGTCGCGCTCGTTCACAGTCGGGCCGTTCAGCCCGCACGAGGCGCTCGGTTACGTGTTCGCCCGGCTGAGCGCCGATCCGGACCAGCGGGTTGGCGCCGTAGACCTGCTCGATGTGCTCGGCACCGAACCCCTGGCGGTCGCGCAGGCGTGTTCGGCGATCACCAATTCCTCGCTGACCTGCCGTGGTTACCGGGACATGTTCATCGCCAAACGGGACGAGATGGCCGACCGGGCCGGCTGCCCGGTCGCCAGCAAGGCCGTCACCTGGGCGCTCTGCCTCGACGAGGCCGCTCTGCTGCTCCCCGGCGGCCAGTCCCAGGCCTGCCTGGCTCTCGCGGCCTTGCTGGAACCGGACGCTATTCCGGCGGTACTGTTCGCTTCCCCAGCTGTCGCCGAGTTCATCGGGACAGCGCGGGCGGCCGCACTGGACCCGGCCCGTGAGGTCCTGCGCAGCCTCGCCCGGGTGGGCCTGCTGACCGTGGATGATGCCGCTGGGCTGGTCGGGATGCCGACTCCGGTGCGGGCCGCGGTGCGGTCGGTCACGCCCACCCCGCTGCGCGACGCGGCGGCGCAGGCGGCTGCCACGGCGCTGATGCAGACGTGGCCGGAACTGGAAACCGAGCCGTGGGAAGGCGACCCGTTCCGTGCCTGCGTGGCCAGCCTGGAGCAGACGGCAGCGGATGCGCTCTGGGATGGGCAATCCCACGACGTCCTCTTCCAGGCCGCGGCGAGCCTGGACCGGGTGGGCCTGGCTGGGCCGGCGGTGGCACAGTGGCAGGCGCTCGCGGCCCACAGTCAGCAGCGGCTGGGCGCGGAGCACCCGGACAGTCAGCTCGCCTGGGACCGCCTCGGCCAGGCGTGCCTGGCGGACGGGCAGGCCGAGCGGGCTGTGGAGGTCTTCCGGCGGGCGGTGGACGTGCGTGCCTCGACGCTCGGCCCCAGCCATCCCAGCACGCTGGTTGCCGAATCCGACCTGGTCCGGGCCTTGCTTGCGGCCGGGGACGTGGTCGAGGCGATTGGCTCGCTGGAACGGGCACGGGCCCGCACGCTAACTGCCGATCCCGCCGGGGACGACGTGCTGGATGTCTCGGACCGGCTGGTGGCGGCCTACCGGGCGGCGGGCCGCATGGGCGACGCACTGTCGCTCGCCATGGCGAACGTGGCGGCCCGCGAGCGGCGCCACGGACCCGACGACGCGGCGACCCTGTCAGGCCGGGCCGAACTGGCCCGGATCTGCCTGGCGGCCGGTGATGCCGACGACGCGATCGGGCACGGCAAGCGGGCGCTCGCCGGACGGGAACGGCTGCTGGGCCGCGACCATCCCGACACGCTGGACGTGGTCGTCACCCTGGCCTCCGCGTACCTGACCGCGCGCCGTCTCCGCGATGCCATCCCGCTCTACGAACGGGCGCTGCGGGATTGCGAGCGGGTACTCGGCCCCGACCATCCGCGCACCATGGGGGTGCGGGGGAACCTGGCCTCCGCCTATCACTCCGCCGGCCGGATAGCCGCCGCGCTGCCCCTGTACGAGCGGACGCGCGCGGACTTCCAGCGGGTGCTGGGCCCCGAGCACATCGACACCCTGACCGCCCGGACCAACCTGGCAATCGGCTACTGCGCGGTCGGGCGGTTGGCTGAGGCGGTGGCCCTGCTGGAGAGCACGCTGGCCGACTGTGAGCGGGCGCTGCCGCCGGGGGACCCGCTGACCGAGGCGGTCCGGGAAAGCCTGCAGACGGTCGGGGAAGCCTGACCCCGCCTGCCAGCCGAGCTCAGCCAGCCGATCCCGACGCGCGCCGGCCGGATCACGCCGCGCCGCCGTCCACGGCTGCGGCGCCGGCGGCGGGCGTGGCTACGGGCCCGGATCTGGGTCCCGGCGGGGGAGTGGCTGTGAACACGGGCGCGGTTCCGGGGGCTGGTGGTGTGGCGGCGGGCGTGGGCGGGGCTGGCGCGGGCGGGGCTGGCGCGGCGGCGGGCAGTCGGTAGCGCAGCCGATACCGGTCCGCCGGGATCACGATGTCGCTCACCTCCACCGCCCGGCCTCCCGCCCGGTGCGCACGCTCCACCACCAGCACGCTGGCCCCCGGCGGAAGGCTGAGCGTGGCAGCTTCCTGGGTGAGCGCGGGCCGGACCGAGATCTCCTCCACGATGTCGTCGACCGTGATGCCAGCGGCTTTCATCCGCTCCACGACGCCGCGGCCGGCGTAGGGACCTTCCTCCGGGAGCGCGACCGGGGTGCCTTCGGTCAGCGCCGTGGGCTCATGGCTGGTGGCCAACTGCACGGGGTGCCCGTCCGCGGTGAGCAGGTACCGGGTCCGGGTCACCGGGTCGTGCTCGGCCAGCCCCAGCCGCCGGGCAATCGGCCGGCCAGCGGGCACGCGTTCACTCTGGTGTTCCCAGCACACGCGGACCGGGTGAGCGCGCGCGGGCCCGGCGTCGGCCTGGCGCTGCCCGTGCGTGGCAGGAGAGGTCAGGGCCGTCCCGGCCGCGTGCTCGGGCGTGGGTCCATGCGGTTGCCCTGCTATGGACCCCGCCGCGGCCACGCGGATCGCGGCCATCGGTCCGGTTGCCGATGCTGAGGCCGCAGTCGCGGGGGCGGCGGGCATGGGGTTCCCGGCACTGGGGACCGGGGCTGCCGTCGCCTGCCGGGTCAGCGGCGCCGCCGGCCCGGCCAGCCCGAACGGGGATCCGGGGAAGTGCGGCCGGTCGTGGTCCAGACGGCCGGCCGCGGGGGTGCGGCGCACATAGGAGCCTGAGCCCGCCCGGGCCTCGATCAGCCCCTCGGCGGCCAGGACAGCCAGCGCGTGCTTAGCGGCGGTCTCGCCCACGCCGTAGCGGGCGATGATCCCGTTGCGGGAGGGTACCCGGGCGCCGGGGAGCAGGGTCCCGTCGCGGATCTGGGCGCGCAGGTCATCGAGCACACGCAGGTAGGCCGGGTCGGTTCCCACGCCCATGGATTCGCGCCTCCCGAACTGATGGCGTACCGGACTGGCCGGGGGATCGGGTAGGGCCATTGTGGCCGGGCGCGTTCGCACGCACGGGCTGATCGGGAATGTGGCCGAGCGGATGGGCGGGTCGGTCCCGCAATGTGAGGATTGTGGGACCGACGCCGGTGGGGTCAGTCCTGGATCGCCGACATGTCGTGGTAGCGGGCGCCGCGGGCTTCGCCCGCGGCGCCGAGTTCGGCCAGGTCCGCCTCGGTCAGGGCCAGGTCGAGGGCGGCCACGTTCTGGTCGAGATAGGTGCGCCGTTTCGTGCCGGGGATGGGGACGATATCCGCGCCCCTGCCGTGCACCCAGGCCAGCGCCACCTGCGCGGGCGTGAGGTGGTGGCGCGCGGCGACGGCTTCCACCACGCTGAGGATGTCCAGGTTGTGGGCGATGTTGGCCGCCTGGAACCGGGGCTGATGGCGGCGGAAGTCGTCCGGTGCCAGCTCGTCGGTGTTCCGGATGGTTCCCGTCAGGAAACCCCGGCCGAGCGGGCTGTAGGCCACCAGCCCGATGCCGAGGTCACGCACCATGGGCAGGATCTGCGATTCCACCTGGCGTGCCCACAGCGAGTATTCGGTCTGCACTGCCGATAGCGGGTGCACCGCGTGCGCGCGGGCGATGGTGTGCGGCCCCGCCTCGGAGAGCCCGAGGTAGCGGACCTTGCCTTCGGCGACCAGGTCGGCCATCGCGCCCACGGTCTCCTCGATCGGGGTCTTCGGATCAACACGGTGCAGGTAGTACAAGTCGATGTGGTCGGTGCCCAGGCGGCGCAGGGATGCCTCGCAGGCTTGCCGGGCGTAGCCGGGTGCGCCGTTGAGGCCGCGATAGGTGGGGTCGGCAGGGTCGCGCACGATCCCGAACTTGGTCGCCAGCACCACCTCGTCCCGGCGGCCGGCGATGGCCCGGCCCAGGAGTTCCTCGTTGTGGAACGGCCCGTAGATATCAGCGGTGTCCAGCAGGGTGACACCGAGGTCGAGCGCGTGGCCGATGGTCGCGACCGATTCGGCTTCGTCCGAGGGGCCGTAGAACTCGGACATACCCATGCAGCCAAGTCCCTGCCGGGAGGCGAGCAGGCCCTGCGAGCCGAGACGGACGGTTTCCACGGTGTGTACCTCCGTCGGTCAGCCCTTGGTCCGGGCGATGATCAGGCCGTCGCCGATGGGCAGCATGACCAGTTCGACCCTGCCGTCTGCGGCGACTTGGTCGTTGAAGGCCCTGATCGCCGCGGCGTCTGGATCAGGATCGGCCTGGAAGATGCGCTGATGCAGGAAGGTGTTGTCCACCAGGATCACCCCGCCGGGCCGCATTCGCGGCACCAGCTCATCCCAGTACCCCTGGTACCCGGTCTTGTCCGCGTCGATGAACGCCAGGTCGAAAGCCGGGTCGGGAGGCAGCGCACGCAGCGTGCCGAGGGCCGGCCCGAGCCGCAGTTCGATCCGGTCGCTGACACCCGCCTTCGCCCAGTACTCACGGGCCAGCGATGTCCACTCCTCACTGACATCGCAGCAGATCAGCCGCCCGCCGGGGGCAAGGCCGCGGGCCAGGCAGATGGAGGAGTACCCGGTGAAGGTGCCGACCTCGATCACCGCCCGGGCACCCATGAGATTGGCAAGCATGGTCATGAAGTGGCCTTGCTCCGGGCCGATCTGCATGATCGCGTGGTTGCCGTACCGCTGCGCCGTCGCGGCGATGAGGCTGGCGAGCAGCGGGTCGGGTGGTGTGCTGTGAGCGACGATGTAGTCGTGCAGCCCGGGGGCTAGATGCTCGATGTCGGAGGCCATGTGGATGAGACTAGCCTCCGGCTACCAGGGCCGGCCTCATGCCTGCTGGCGGGCCGACGGCGTGCCAGCGCCGGGGCAGCCGGTCCCACGCCGGCACCGGGCTAGCGGATGATGATCGTGGGTCCCTGCAGCGGGCGGAGTTCACCGATGACCGGGGTACCGGGGATTTCTCCCGCAACCAGCAGCCCACCCGATGTCTGTGCATCCGCCAGCAGGATCAGGTCCGCCTCAGCCAGATCGCCGAAGTCGGCGTGCGGTGCGACCCAGTCCAAATTGCGCCTGCTGCCGCCGGGGATGTAGCCGTCGGCAACCGCCTGCGCCGCCCCGTCGATGAACGGAATGGCACGGTGATCGATGACCGCGGTGACGCCGCTCGCGCGGGCCAGCTTGAAGAGGTGGCCCAGCAGGCCGAATCCGGTCACGTCGGTGGCGCACACGATGCCAGCGGCCAGGGCGGCCCGGCCGGCGGCGGCGTTCAGCGTCGTCATCACCTCGACCGCCTGCTCAAACACCTCCCCCGTCGCCTTGTGCCGGGAGTTGAGCACGCCGCTGCCCAGTGGCTTGCTGAGACTGATCGGGAGTCCGGGACGCCCGGCGTCGATGCGCAGCAGGGCCTTCGGGTCCGCGACCCCGGTCACCGCCATGCCGTACTTCGGTTCCACATCGTCGATGCTGTGACCCCCCGCCACCAGGCAGCCCGCGGCTCGCGCCGCGTCGAGCCCGCCACGCAGCACCTCGCCCGCGAGATCCATCGGGAGCTTGGCCCGTGGCCAGCCGAGCAGGT
Organism: Actinomycetota bacterium; assembly: GCA_027306495.1. Classification (GTDB taxonomy): domain Bacteria; phylum Actinomycetota; class Actinomycetes; order Streptosporangiales; family Streptosporangiaceae; genus DAHUZQ01. Next base: position 13,574 of record DAHUZQ010000047.1, read on the forward strand.
TGAGAGCCACCAGGGGTTCCCCGCCGACGGCGTAGATATCGGAGAGCGCGTTGGTGCCCGCGATCCGGCCGAAGGTGTACGCGTCGTCCACCACCGGGCCGAAGAAGTCCGCCGTCGCCACCACTGCCCGGTCCTCGCTGAGCTGGACGACGGCGGCGTCGTCCCCGTGCTCCAGGCCGATCAGCAGGCCCCGCTGGGCACCGTCGGGCAGCAGCCCGGCAACCGCCTCTTCCAGTTCCCCGGGCGGGATCTTGCAGGCGCACCCCCCACCGCTGGCGAACTGGGTGAGCCGGATGCCGGCGGTCGTGGTCATAAGCCGAGCGTAACGGTGTGGGCGCGACGCGCGGTGGCGGACACCTGCGGGGCTTGCACTCCGGGTGGCAGACATGGTGGCATTCGTGCATGAGCCGGGCGCGTGGGCGCCGACAGCTGTGCCGGGGGCGCCCGCGTGAGCGTGCATGGCAGATCGGCCTGCTTGGGTGGCCGCCGGGACGACAGGACGAGGTGCACGATGACCACGCAGTTGACCGAGATTCTGCGCCAGCGGGCTGAGCTCGAAAAGGCGATCGAGGGCATGACCGTGTGCGACCAACTGCGCCGGACGGCCGAGGAGTCCGGTGACGCACCGGCGTACGCGGACCGGGGAGAGGACGGCACCTGGGCGGGCCCGACCTGGTCGCAAGCGCGCCAGCAGGCGCTGGAACTGGCCGCCGCGTTCATCGCGCTCGGCCTAGTGCCGGGCGAGCGCGTAGCCATCATGATGCCCAACCGCAGCCAGCACGTCCTCGCCGATCTCGGTGCGGTGCACGCCGGCGGGATTCCGGTGACCTTCTATGCCACACTCGCGCCCGATCAGGTCGCCTATGTCGCGGGCGACTGCGACACGCGGTTCGCCATCCTCGACGGCGCGGCTGAACTCGCGCGCTGGGAGCCGATCCTGGACCGGCTGCCGGAAGTGAAGCGGATCGTGGTCCGTGACGCTACCGCGTGCCCATCCGGCGACCGGTTCCTCACCTGGGACGCGTTCGTCTCACTGGGCCGCGAACGGTACGCGGCCGAGCCAGGAAAGGTCGCGGAGCGGATCGCGGCGATCAAGCCCGATGACCCGGTGACCCTGCTCTACACGTCGGGGACGACCGGCAACCCCAAGGGGGTGCTGCTCACCCACCACAACGTGATGTACGAGTGCCAGGCGGCGGTGAACCTGGGCACGATCGCCGCTGGCTTCCGGTGGGTCTCCTACCTGCCCATAGCCCACATCGCGGAGCGGATGTTCAGCATCTACCTGCCGCTCTCGCTCGCCGGGCACATCAATTTCTGCCCCGACTCCACCCAGTTGATCGGCATGGTGGGGCAGGTCCGCCCGACTTCGTTCTTCGGTGTGCCGAGGGTCTGGGAGAAGGTCAAGGCCGGCATCGAGGCGCTGATGGCCGGCGAGCAGGACCCGCAGCGGCGCGCCGGTGTGCAGCAGGCGATGGACATCGGCCGCCGCTACGTGGAGAGCAGCCAGTACGGCCGCACCACCCCACCGGAATTGGCCGAGGCGTTCCGGCAAGCGGACGAGAAGGTTCTCGGCCTGATCCGGGGACTGCTCGGCCTGTCCGAGGCCGAGGTCGTATCGAGCGCGGCAGCCCCGCTGCCGCCCGAGGTGGCGTCCTTCTTCGCCGGCCTTGGCATGCGCATCATCGACATCTACGGGATGACCGAGACCACCGGGGCGTTCACCACAAACACGCCGGACGCCTTCAAGCTCGGCACCGTGGGCAGGGCGTTCCCGGGAATGGAGGTGCGGATCGCGGCGGACGGCGAGATCCTGACGCGCGGTCCGCTGCTGACACCGGGGTATCTCAACCTGCCCGAGCAGACAGCGGAACTGATCGACCACGAGGGCTGGCTGCACACCGGGGACATCGGGCGGATCGACGAGGACGGATTCCTGTCCGTGGTGGACCGCAAGAAGGAACTCATCATCACCGCCGGTGGTGAGAACGTCTCCCCGGCCGCGATCGAGGGCCTGCTGGTCGCCCACCCGCTGATCGGGCAGGCGCTGGCCTACGGTGACCGGCGCCCGTACGTGGTCGCGGTCCTGACGCTGGACCCCGAAGTGGCACCCGCCTGGGCCAAGGCACGCGGCATCGAAGCGGGATCGCTGGCTGAACTTGCCGCGCACCAGGACATCCTGGCCGAGGTGGAGAAGGCGGTCGGGGCCGCCAATGAGCGGCTGGCGCGGGTGCAGCAGGTCAAGTCCTGGCGGCTGCTGCCGGTCGAGTGGACGGTGGACAGCGAGGAATTGACCCCGACCCTCAAGCTCAAGCGCCGGATCGTGCACGCCAAGTACGCCGACGTCATCGACGAGTTGTACGTGGCCTGACCGCTACCGGAGCTGACCCCCGCCCGCGCAGCCCGGCGGGCGCCGCTGGAGCGCGGCCACGCCGGCTGCCGCGGTCATGCTTGGGCCGGGGGGCTGCCCGCAGGTGCCGGGGATAGGGTCAGACCCGGAGGCGTCTGGGTGCCTGGTGGCCCCCCCGGTCTTCAAAACCGGTGAGCGGCGCGCAGCGTCGCTGGCGGGTTCGATTCCCGTCCGCCTCCGCTGAGCTGCAAAGATAGTGCCCCGGGAGTCCCGGTACCGGTCGAGCGGAAGCTAGGAGGCCAGCCGGGCGGCGGTGGCCGCGACCGTCGTGTAGGACCTGGTGAAGGTGCCGCCCGCCGCGTCGACGGCGGCGCCGAGGCGGTCGAGCAGTTCGCGCTGGACAGCGTCCGGCTGGTGGGTGAATCCGCCGGTGGTCGGGACCAGGTCCAGCCATTCGTCGCGGGTGTAGGGGCGTTCCCAGGATGACAGCCATTCCTCGGGCTCGCCGAACGCCTTGACCTGCCGTATCGCGTCGGCCGCCTTCGCGCACCCGGCACGGTAGGTGTCGACGGCGGGCCTGGCCCAGAAGCCTCCGAACGGGGAGTCGGGGAACACCCGCCGGAAGACCTCGGCGAACGCTTCGCGCAGGTCCTCCGGCGGGCCGAAGGCGTTCCAGAACACCGCCAGCCGGCCGCTGGGGCGCAACACCGCGGCGGCCTTCGCGGCGCCCGCGACCGGGTCCACCCAGTGCCAGGACTGGGCGGCGATCACCATGTCGAACGCGCGGCCGGCGCTCTCCCAGTCCTCGAACTTCGCGACCTCCACCTCGGTCCCGCCCTGCCTGGCCAGTTCGGCCATCCGTGGGTCGGGATCCACGCCGAGCACCCGGCAGCCGGCCGCGGCGAACAACCGGGCGGAAATGCCGGTGCCGGACCCGACGTCGAGGACGTCGGGTCCGGGGCTGGCGGCGATGATCCGGTCCACCAGGTCGGCGGGATAGGTGGGCCTGGCCCGGTCGTAGCGGCCGGCGTCGGCGCCGAACGCCTCGGCGACGTGCCGCTGGAGGTGTGCTGCCTGCGCCCAGTCCAAGCCCCCGGCGCCGGACTTGGAGGTTGTCCCGGGGTCTGACGGTAGAATGGGCATGCGCCCACTATAAGTGGGCGGGTGCCCACTAGCTGGTCGCGTTCGCGGACGGCGAAGAAGGGACGGACGACCAGTGCCGACCGGGGTGGCCATTCGCGACCCGCGCGAGCAACTATTCGGCGCTGCCGAATGCGTCCTGCTCCGCGACGGACACAGCGGCCTGACCAGTCGTGCGGTCACCGCGCAAGCGGGTGTGGCCAAGGGGGTGCTGCACCGGCACTTCGCCGATTTCGATGCGTTCCTGGCTGAGTTCGCGCTGGACCGGGTCGCACGGATCAGCGCCCAGGCGGCGGACCTGCGGGCCACTGCCGGACGTGGCACGGTCTCAGGTAACCTGGCCGCCGCGCTGCAAGAGCTGTTCTCCCCGGTGGTTCTCGCGCTCATCCGGCTGGTCATGCTGCGTGACGGACTGCGGGCGCGGCTGCGAGCGACCACGGGTTCGCGCATCCCGCCCATCACCGAAGCCACCGTCATGGTCGCCGACTACCTCGCTGCCGAGCGCGACCTGGGCCGCGTCGCGCCCGGCGCCGACATCGGCGCACTCGCTCCCACCCTGATCGGCGCTGCGCACCTGCTGTTCACCGAGGCCGACGGCACTCCGGAGCCAGCAGCCGTCACCCGGATCGTCGCGGGCGTCCTGTCTGCCGCGTGATCCGGTCATCCAAGGATGAGCTTGATTACGGCAGAACCTATGTGCCCGCCGGCCCGCGTGTCCGCGGCCGGGCTTCACGTCCGGTCGTTACGATCCGGGCGATGGACACGCACCGGGCCGAGACGAACCCTCACCGCGCCACCGCGCCGTTCCCGCCCGGCCCCGGCCTGTATGGGGACGCGGCGCTGGAGATGCTGCTCGCCGAAGGGGTCACCTGGGGGGACAGCGCGCGGTGGCTGCCGGTGCTGCCGGCTGAGTCGGTCGATCTGTGGTTCACCAGCCCGCCCTATGCGGACGCCCGTGCCTACAGCCGGATTCACCCCGACCGCTATGTGGAGTGGTTCCTCCCCTACGGCAAGGACATGCTGGCGGCCACCAAGGGGACAGGCTGGCTGGTGCTCAATATCAAGAACCGGGTGGCGAACGGTGGTCCGCTGCGCGGCCAGCGGCACCCCTACGTGTACCAGCTTGTGATCGCACTCCAGCAGCAGGGGTGGCGCTGGCTGGAGACCTACATCTGGTGCAAGCCGAACGCGGTGCCCGGCCGGTATGGTCCGCGCACCAAGGACGCGTTCGAGTACGTGTACGCCTTCGCCAAAGGGCCGAGGCCGCACTTCGACCTGGACGCCATCCGTGTCCCGTACCGGACGGCGGCGGACGAGATCGAACGGCGCAAGCAGGACCGGCTGGGCCGCCGGAACACCGATGCCGGGTTCGGGCGGGACCGCACCAGGACGTACCTGCTCGGTGGGGCTGACCCCGGCAACGTCGTCTCGGTCCCGCAGACCTACAACCAGTACAAGGGGGCCGGTGGGCATACGGCCGCGATGCCCGAGGGCCTGGCGGAGTTCTTCATCAAGGCGTGCTCGCCGGCCGGGGGCGTGATCCTGGACCCGTTCGCCGGCTCCGGCACTACGGCGGTGGTCGCATGTCGGCTCGGGCGGCGGGCTGGCGGACTGGAAATTCACCGGCCGTTCGTGTCGGCGGCGCTGGACCGCCTGCGCCACAGCGGCGACGCCGCGCCGGACGGCCAGCCCGTCCTGATCCAGGTCGCCCGCTGAAGGCGGGGTGAGGGACACTGACGACTGAGCCCATCGCGCGGCGCAGGCCGCTGTCTGCGCCGACTGTTGGGATCCGCCCGCTGTTGGGATCCGCCCAGAGCGGCAGAAACCCGTCTGCCTGGTCTTCAGACTAGGAAGAGGACCCCGAAGCTGAGGATACTTAGCAGCAGATAGATGAGTCCGCCGACGCAACCCAGAACGACGCCGGCCACTGCCATTCCCCGGCCAGGAGCGCCTGCGGCAGCCTGGTTCATACCTTTGATGCCGAAAACGATGGCGAGTATGACCTGCGCCAGGGTTACCAGTCCCCACCAGCAGAACAGGATGCTGGTGATACCGAGGACCAGGCTGGCTACGGCCATGCCGTTCGATCCGGTACCGGCTGCCATCTGGGGCATGTAGCCGGCCTGCGGAAACTGCTGGGGGTAGCCGACGGGTGCGTAGTACGGTGCCGGCACGGGTGCCCAGTCCTGCGCTGGCGGGGCCTGCACCGGCAGGGCTTGCGCCGGAAACGCCTGGCCCTGGCTGGGCTGGCCGGGAAACGCCTGGCCCTGGCTGGGCTGCTGCGGGAAGGCGAGCGTGGGCGGGTCCTGCGGCGCTCCGGCGATCCGCGCGGCGTCGCCCTCCGCCTGTGCGCCCCAGCCTGGTCCCTCGGTCATCTGCCGCCTCCTCGCAGTCAAGCTGATGTGCCTTCCTATCACCATGAGCGGCAAATTCGGAAATAGTTGGCAAAGTTCGGGAGCCGCTTCCGGAACGCTAGCCGGTTTCGGCCGTTATCTGGCGGCCGGTATCGGCATCGAGAACCCGAACATCAGGTGCGAAACCCGCCACTGCACGGGCCAGTGCACGCCGGTCCAGTCGCCAGCGGTCAACGGCGCGACTGGCCATCAGAACATCGAGCGCAATGTCCGGTGCCAGGCCCTCGGGACGGTGCGACCCGCGACTGCGGGAGTCCGGCCCGGGGATGTCGGGAACTCGCGGCCGACGGCCCTGTGGGAGAACGGGCCGAGTGTGGCTCGGTGAGGCGGCGGGGAGTTCCGCTGCACCTGGTCGTCGTTTCAGGCCGAGGTACGGCATCAAGACCCCCGTCGGCAGCACTTGCCGCCATAGCACCACCGAGGCGATGTCAGCCCAGGGCACGACTGCCGTCGTTGCCTGGTAGTGCAGTGGCGAACCGCCCAGCGTCACCCCCCTGGCGTCCACCCGCAGAGCGACCCGGTACTGAGCCGCCCCCCAGACCAGGATCAGGCCACCCGCCGCGAACAGCGCGATCGTGGGGAGCCACTCCCGCTGCAGGCCGATCGCAGCCGAGATGAGCACCGCACCACCGACGACGATCGAGGTGGTGCGCCGACTCCAGGCATAGCGTTCGACGTAGACGCTGGTCGCGGCGGCCATGCTCACCATGATCCTCAGCCCGCGCCGGAAAGCCAGACGTGCGTGAGCGATCGCTTGCCTTTCCCGGCGCGGCCCGACTCGCTCGGAGGCTTTTGTGGTTGATAAGGCGGAATTTTTCCTACCAAATCAACCACGATCTTGGAAACGACCGGGGCGGGTCGCTCCGCCGGGCTGGTGCGGCCGGAGGTGGTGCGGCCGCGGTTGGTGGTCCGGGCCGGTGCGGCCGGAGGTGGTGGGCCGGCCAGTGGCGCCGCGGTGGTTCGCGTCTCCACCGGGGACGCGAAC
>DAHUZQ010000048.1 GCA_027306495.1 Actinomycetota bacterium
CGTGCACCACCGAGAATGCCCGCGCCGGCAGGAAGTCCAGCGTCAGATTCCTCACCAGAGTCAGGTGAGGCAGCTTGGCCTGCAGCCGGTACTCGCAGATGGTCCGCTGCGCGGCCAGGAGGATATCGGGGGAGATGTCGACGCCGTAGTAGCCGCCCTCCGCCAGGTAGGCGATGAACAGCCGCCCCGCCCGGAGGTTGCCGCAGCCGATCTCCAGCATCCGCTGGCCCGGCCGCAGGCCGTGCTTGAGAAGGTAATCGAACTGCAACTGGCCCAGGCGCTGCCAGGCCCGCTGGTCCTGGCTGCCGACCGCGCCGTCCGGGCACCGGGCGGTGTCCGACCGCATCACCGCCCGGTAATAGCTGATGTGGTCGGGCGCGAGGAGGCTGAGCAGAGCGTCCCGGCCGTGCCGGCGCGCGTAGGGGACGACCCGGCCCGGCTTGCGCAAGGCGTAGCCCAGCTTGTAGGCGAGGCTGGACCGGTCGCGGTCAGCCACGGCGCCCACCTCCCCCTCATGGCCGCCTGCTGGTGCCACTGTGGGCAGGCCCCCGCCGGGGCGGTTTGCGGTCAGTCCGCCGACGGCTGGCGCAGCTTGCGGGCAGCGGCCCGCGCAGCCAGCAGCCGGGCCGTTTCGATCCCGACACCCAGGATGACCGCCCAGCTCAGCGCCTCGGCGATGCCCACTGCGGGGTCGTGCGGGTCGGTGGGCGGTTCCTTGCCGGTGACACGCTTCCATCCCAATGAGATGCCCTTGCGGGCCACGAAAGCCGCCGCGAACGCGACCAGGGTGCCCACCATCTTGGCGCCGCCGTCCCCTCGCTTATCCGCCATGCCAGCTCCCTCCTGCCGTGCGCGCTCCCGGATGCGACTGGTCGATCATCCCACGGCCTGCCCGCCGGCCCGGACGGCAGCCGCCGCCGTATCGATGGCGCTGGCGAGGGCATGTGGGTCGCGGCTGGCGATGAGCCAGTACGGCTGGCGGCCGGCCGCCGCGACCGGCGCCACGAAGACCGCGGTACGCAGGTAGGGCCGCACCAGCAGGAACGCCGCGGGGTCGGCTCGTGGCCCCCGGGCGGCTCGGGCCTGTGCCGCGTCCAGCACCTTGACCACGTCGATCTCAGCCAGCGGCAACTGGGCGGCATCAGCGCGGAGTTCGGTTCCGGTGACCTCGATCCGGGCGTGCCCCCATGTCAGCAGCATCCACGCGTAGGTTCCGGCCAGCACCGAGTACACACACACGCCGACCAGCCAGCCGAGCCCGGCCGCCACTTCCAGACAGAGCAGGACGCTCACCGTGAGGCCGCTCACCCACCAACTGAGCGGCACAGCGAGTCGTTCATGGTAAACACGCATAGACACACCGTAGTTGGTTGACTGGGGGGATGATGGAGCGCCTGACATGGCGCGGGCACTGGAGTCGGCGTGCCCGGTCCCCGCTGGCCGACCCCGGCGACCGGACGGGGAACGGCGTGGCGCCCGAGCACTGGCCCAATGGTGCGGGGGAGCGGGCACCCGCGGGGGATCGGGCACCGGCTGTCCCCGAGTGGCTGCAGCGGGCCGCGGGCTGGGCGTGGCGGCTGCTGCTCCTCGGCGTGGTCATCTACCTGGCCTTCCGGGTGGCCAGCATGCTCCGCCTGGTGGTGCTGCCCTGCGTGGCGGCACTGTTGCTGACCGCGCTGCTTCAGCCGCTGGCGAAGCGACTGCGCGCGCTCGGCCTTCCGGCGCTCGCGGCGACCTGGTGCGCGCTGCTGGTGGCGGTCGCGGCCTTCGCCGGGGCGGGCACACTCATGGGGACGCAGATCTCGGCTGACTACCCGGTGCTGGCACGCGATGTAGCCGTGACCGCCCGGGAGATCCAGCACTGGCTGGCCGGCCCGCCGTTCCATGTCCACGCGGTCAGCCTCGACCAGTTGCTCGCGCGGCTGCTGAACTATCTCCAGCAACACCGGACGGTGGTCGAGGGCACCGTCCTGAGCGGCAGCAGGATAGCCCTGGAGATCCTGGGCGGCGCCGTGCTTACCCTGTTCGTCACGTTCTTCCTGCTCAAGGATGGGCCGCGGATCTGGGCGTGGCTGACCGGTTTCCTCAGCACCGAGGGACGTCGGCGCGCCCAGGGTGCCGGGGATGCCGCGTGGCAGACCCTGGTCTACTACGTGCGTGGCACCATCACGGTGGCCGCGATCCACGCCGTGGTGATCGGCACGACCCTGTGGCTGCTCGGCGTGCCGCTGCTGATACCGCTGGTGGTCCTGGTGTTCCTGGCGGCGTTCGTCCCGCTCATCGGGATCCTGGTGGCGGGTGCGCTCGCCGTGGTCGTCACGCTCGGGACCAAGGGCCTGGTGGCCGCACTCATCCTGGTCGCCGTCTTCATCCTGGAGGACCAGGTGGACAGCCACCTGCTGCAGCCCCTGGTGGTGGGCAGGATGATCCGGCTGCACCCGCTGGCGATCATCCTCGTGCTCGCGGTCGGCGGGGTGGTGGCCGGCATTCCGGGTGCGATCGTCGCGGTGCCGATGGCGGCGGCACTGGTGCGGGCCGCGCCTTACCTGCAGGGGCACGGTGGCCGCAAACCACCCCCGCAGCCTGTGCCCCAAGACGCGCCGGAGGCTGCGGATGCCGCGCGACCGCCCGGGCGCCAGGCCGGCACCGAGTAGGGTCGCCTCGTGGATTCCGACACCGTCCCGGTGCTCATCAGGCGCCTCGATCCGGGGCTGCCGCTGCCCGCACGGGGCCATCCCGGAGATGCCGGGGTGGACCTGTGCTCAGCGAGCGATGTCACCCTGGCGCCGGGGGAGAGGGCGGTCATCGGGACGGGCATCGCGATCGCGCTGCCGTCCGGGTACGCGGCCTTCGTGCACCCCCGCTCCGGCCTCGCGGCCCGGCACGGCATCACGATGGTGAACGCACCGGGCACTGTCGACGCCGGGTACCGTGGCGAGATCAGGGTAACGCTCCTCAACACCGACCGGGAGCAACCGGTCAGGTTCCGGCGCGGTGACCGCATCGCGCAACTCGTCATCCAGCGGGTCGCCACCGCCGAGTTCCACGAGGCGCAGTCACTGCCGGGGTCGGCGCGGGGTGAGGACGGTTTCGGGTCTACCGGGGGACACGCCGATGGGGCGGCCCCCGCCCACGGGGCCGCACAGCAGTAGGGAGTGCATGTGTTCGGTCGGCGTCGCCGCCGGGATCAGGCGGACTGGCCAGAGTCGCTGGAGGCTGCGGCCGGCCAGGATGATCCAGATGCCGGGGACCGGGAGAACGATGACGGGCACGAGGTCCCCGTGGATCGCTCAGCGGGCGGCCCATGGGATGTCGGAGACGACGTGCCTGCCGGTGACCGGATCGATTTCGGGAGCCTGCTGGTGCCTGTCGAGGAGGCGGCCGAAATCCAGGTCGGCCAGATGGAAGGGCAGATCGCCTGGATCACAGTGGTCCACGGTGACAGCGGTCTGCAGTTGCAGGCCTTCGCCGCCCCCAAGAGCAGCGGCTTGTGGGATGAGGTCCGGGCGGAGATCGCGGCGGAGCTGAGCCAGGCCGGTGGACGCAGCGAGGAGGCGCCCGGCCCCTTCGGCACCGAACTGCGGGCGCGGATCGTTCCCCCGCAGCCACCACCCGGCGGGCGCCCGGGCGAGGCGGAACCGGTCCGGTTCCTGGGGGTGGACGGGCCCCGCTGGTTCCTGCGCGGAGTGATCAGCGGGGCGGCGGCCAGCCGTGAGGAACTCGCCAGGCCGCTGGAGCGGATCTTCGCCGGCGTCGTGGTGAACCGCGGCAATCACCCACTGCCGCCACGCGATCTGCTGGACATCAGGCTGCCCGACTTTGGCCAGGAGGCAGCGGACCCCGAACCCGAGCAGCCCGGCAGCCGGTGGACACTGGATGACCCGTTCGAGCGCGGTCCGGAGATCACCGAGATCCGCTGAACCTGCCCTGGGGGAGCAGCCACCCGGGGGCTAACCGGCCCCGGAAAGCAGCCTGGCGAGGTCGTCCTCCACGTCCTGGTTGGTGACGAACAGGAGTTCGTCACCGGCGGCGAGCGGGTCATCCGGTTCGGGGACCAGCACCCGTCCTTCCCGCAGGATTGCCACCAGCGTGGTGTCGGTCGGCCAGGAAATCTCGCCAATGCGGGTGCCGACCAGTGGCGCGTCGTCCGGCATGGTCAGCTCGACCAGGCTGGCGTCACTCTGCCGGAACGTCATGAGCCGGACCAGATCGCCGACGCTGACGGCCTCCTCGACGAGGGCTGACAGCAGACGGGGCGTGGAAACCGCCACGTCCACTCCCCAGGACTCGTTGAACAGCCACTCATTCTTGGGGTGGTTGACCCGCGCGACCACCCGGGGAACTCCGTACTCGGTCTTGGCCAGCAGTGACACGACCAGGTTGACCTTGTCGTCGCCGGTCGCCGCGATCACCACGTTGCAGCGTTCCAGCCCGGCCTCGTCCAGCGAGGTGATCTCGCAGGCGTCCGCCAGCAGCCATTCGGCCCGTGGCTCGCTCTCCAGCACGATGGACCGAGCGCTCTTGTCGATGAGCAGCACCTCGTGGCCGTTGTCCAGCAGTTCACTCGCGATCGAGCGGCCGACCGCGCCCGCCCCGGCGATTGCGACCCGCATCAGTGGGTTCCCTTCCGGGTGGTGCCGCCCGGAGCGCGTGAGGCGAGCACCGCCTCGATCCTGGGCAGGTCACGTTCGGTCGCGATCACGTGCAGGACATCACCCTGCTGGATGACGGTTGCCGGAGTAGGCAGCATCGCCTCGCCGAACCGGGAGAGGTAGGCGACCCGCGCCCGCGCCGACTCCTCGAGCATGCTGACCTTTTCGCCAACCCAGTCGGCGGTGTGGGTGACCTCGGCCAGCACGACCACGCCGGTCGAGTCCCGCCACAGCGGTTCGGTGCCCTCGGGAAGCAGCCTGCGCAGCATCTGGTCGGCCGTCCAGCGGACGGTTGCCACGGTGGGGATGCCGAGCCGCTGGTACACCTCAGCCCGGCGCGGGTCGTAGATCCGGGCGGCGACCCGCTCCACCCCGAACGACTCCCGGACGACCCGGGCGGCGATGACGTTGGAGTTGTCGCCGCTGCTGACCGCCGCGAACGCGTCCGCCCGCTCGATGCCCGCCTGTATCAGCACGTCCTGGTCGAACCCGACCCCGGTGATGCGGCGGCCCTTGAACCCCGTCCGCAACCGCCGGAAGGCGTCCGGGTCCTGGTCGATGATGGCCACCGAGTGGCCAAGCTCCTCCAGGATGTGGGCCAGGGTGGACCCCACTCGCCCACATCCCATGATCACGATGTGCACGGCTGTCCTCCAGTGGCTACTGTGCCCGGCCAACGGTAGTGCCCCAACGGTCGTGGTCAGACCCCGGCCGGCATACTGGTCATCGGCAGGCAGGGGAGCACTGTGAATTCTGACGGCTGGCCGGGCGCCGCGCTAGGCCCGCAGGCGGGTGGGGAGCCACCGCCCGGCTCCGGCGTGCCGTCGGCCGCTCGCATGATCGACCTGGAAATCCTCGCCCCCGCGCACGGTGGCTGGTGCGTGGGCCGGGAGGAGGGGGGCCGGGTCGTGTTCGTCCGGCACACCCTTCCCGGCGAGCGGGTCCGGGCGGTGGTGACGGATACGACCAGCAAGTTCGCCCGGGCCGAGGCGGTGGAGATCCTGCGCGCCTCACCGGACCGGGTGACTCCACCCTGTCCCTATGCCCGGCCCGGTGGCTGCGGTGGATGCGACTGGCAGCACGTGAGCCTGCCCGCCCAGCGGGCGCTGAAGGCGGAGGTCATCGGCCACCAGTTGCGGCGGATCGCGGGGATCGACCATCCGGTGCAGGTCGAGCCACTGCCGGGCGACAGCGACGGCCTGGACTGGCGCACCCGGGTCAGGTACACGGTCGGCCCGGACGGCCGGGCCGGCCTGCTCGCACATCGCTCGCACCGGGTCGTCGCCATCGGGGACTGCCTCATCGCCCATCCGGCGGTGCGGTCTGCTGGTGTGACCGGCGACAGGTGGGATGGCATCGCTGAGGTGGAGATCATCGTCTCGCCTTCGTCAGGGGAACGGGTGGCTGTCCTGACCGCGGCACGGGACCGTCGGCGTGGTCCCAGCACCGGTGGGGCACAGGACGCGCCCACGGCGAGCGCCGCGCGGACACTGGCTGGGCGGGTGGACTCCGTCCTGGCCGTGCGCCGAGGCGGGCGGCTGAGCGCCGAGGCG
>DAHUZQ010000055.1 GCA_027306495.1 Actinomycetota bacterium
CATGGGCGGAGCAGCCAGGACCCGCTCGAGCACCGCCGCCGGATCGGCCCCCGAGCCACCGATGCCCGCCCGCATCGCGCCGCGGGAGCGCAGGCGCAAAGTGAGTGCCCTGGTCCCGGTGATCGCGATGCCCGGCACCCCGTAGGAGGCGAGTTCGCTGTCGAGAGAGCGCTGCGCGCGCCAACTGGAGGTGATGCGGGACAGCTCACGGACCACATACCCGCTCACCCATACCCGGCCGGACTCCGGGTCCTCATCGTTCACGCCGGTGTTGCCGATGTGCGGGGCCGTCATCGCCACGATCTGCCGGGCGTAGGACGGGTCTGTCAGCGTCTCCTGGTAGCCGGTCATGCCTGTGTTGAAGACGATCTCGCCAAACGCGTCGGCCGGGGCGCCGAAGCCGGTCCCGGTGAAGACCGTGCCATCCTCCAGCACCAGCACCGCTGGCCTGGGAGCCCTGGCGGGGGACTCCCCCATCAGGCCAGCTTCCCGTCGAGCACGGTGGGGCGGCCACGCAGGAACGTGGACACCACCCGGCCCGGCAGCACCATGCCGGCGAACGGGGAGTTGGCGCTGCGCGAGGCATGCGAAGCCGGGTCCACGACCTCCCGTACGGATGGGTCATAGAGGACGAGATTCGCCGGTGAGCCCGCCGTGAGCGGGTGACCGTGACCGACCATGCGGCCGATCGCCGCCGGGCGCGCCGACATCCGGTCGGCCAGCGCCGGCCAGTCCAGCAGTCCGGTCTCCACCATCGCCGCATGCGTGACGCGCAGGGCGGTCTCCAGGCCGGTCATGCCAAAGGCCGCCTCATCCCATTCCGACTCCTTGGCCTCCACCGGATGGGGAGCGTGGTCGGTGGCCACACAGTCGATGGTCCCGTCGGCCAGGGCCGCGCGCAGCGCGGCCACGTCATCGCGCGTGCGCAGCGGCGGGTTGACCTTGTACACGGGGTCGTAGCCGACCACCAGTTCATCGGTGAGCATCAGGTGGTGCGGCGTCACCTCGGCGGTCACCCGCCACCCCTTGGATTTGGCCCAGCGGATGATCTCCACCGACCCGGCGCTCGACACGTGGCAGATGTGCAGCGCCGACCCGACGTGCGCGGCGAGCAGGCAGTCCCGCGCGATGATGGCTTCCTCGGCCACCGCTGGCCAGCCGGTCAGGCCAAGCCGGCCGGAGACCTCGCCCTCGTGCATCTGGGCGCCCTGGGTGAGCCGGGGCTCCTGCGCATGCTGGGCGATGATGCCGTCGAAAGCCTTGACGTATTCCAGCGCACGGCGCATCAGCACCGGATCCGCAACGCACCGGCCGTCATCGGAGAAGACCCTCACCCGGGCCTGTGAATCGGCCATCGCGCCAAGTTCGGCCAGTTGCTGACCCGCCAGGCCGAGCGTGACGGCGCCCACGGGCTGGACGTCGCAATGGCCGGCCTGCCAGCCGAGCCGCCAGATCTGCTCCACCACCCCCGCGGTGTCCGCCACGGGATCGGTGTTGGCCATCGCGTGCACGGCGGTGAACCCGCCCAGGGCTGCCGCGCTGCTGCCCGTCTCGACGGTTTCGGCATCCTCCCGGCCCGGCTCACGCAGATGTGCGTGCAGATCGACCAGGCCCGGCAGGGCGATCAGGCCGGCCGCCTCCAGGACCTGAGCCCCAGGGCCGGCGTCCGCTGCCGCGTGCGGCCCCATCGCGGCGATGCAGCCGTCGGCGATCACGATGTCGGTGGCGGGACCGCCCAGCGGCTGAGCGCCGCGGATGACCCAGGCCGACCCCGGCGCACCGGTGGCGCTCCCCTGCCCGTTCATGCTCGCTCCTCCGCACCGCCGAGCAGGAGATAGAGGACCGCCATCCGCACGCTGACCCCGTTCGCCACCTGCTCCACAACGGTGGACCGTGGCGAGTCCGCCACCCCTGCCGCGATTTCCACTCCCCGGTTCATCGGGCCCGGGTGCATCACTATGGCCCGTTCCGGCAATTGCGCGACGCGGGCCGCATCGAGGCCATAGCGGCGGCTGTACTCCCGCACACTCGGGAAGTACGCGGCGCTCATCCGCTCACGCTGCACCCGGAGCATCATCACGACGTCGCTCTTGGGCAGCGCCGCGTCCAGGTCGTAGCTGACCGAGCACGGCCAAGTGCCGACCGCGAGGGGGAGCAGGGTCGGGGGCGCCACCAGCGTGACATCGGCCCCCAGCGTATGCAGCAGCCACACATTCGATCGGGCAACCCTGCTGTGCAGGATGTCCCCGACGATGGTCACCCGCAGACCGTCGAGTCCACCGCCGGATTCGGCGGCGGCGGCGGAACCGCTGTCCCGGCCGAACCTGCGGCGGATCGTGAAAGCGTCGAGCAGAGCCTGGGTGGGATGCTCGTGTGAGCCATCCCCGGCGTTGAGGACGCTGCCCCGGACCCATTCCGCGAGCCGGTGCGGCGCGCCCGATGCCGAGTGGCGGATGACCACCGCGTCCGCACCCATCGCCTCCAGGGTCAGCGCCGTGTCCTTCAGGCTCTCACCCTTCGCCACGCTGGAGCCCTTGGCTGAGAAATTGATCACATCGGCGGACAGCCGCTTGGCTGCGGCCTCGAATGAGATCCGGGTCCGGGTCGAGTCCTCGTAAAAGAGGTTGACCACAGTGCGGCCTCGCAGCGTTGGCAGCTTCTTGATGGGCCTGTCAGAGATACGGGCGAGCTCGTCGGCGGTATCCAGTATCCGCACCGCATCCGCCCGGGTCAGGTCAGCTGACGAGATCAGGTGACGGTTCACTGTGTCCTCCCGGCGGCGCCATGCGCGGCGCCGAGACAGACGGCGTCCTCGCCATCGATTTCGCTGAGCAGGACCCGGACGAGTTCCTGCTGGGATGTCGGAAGATTCTTGCCGACGTAGTCGGCCCGGACGGGCAGTTCCCGATGGCCGCGGTCCACCAGCACCGCCAGCTGCACGGCGCGGGGCCGGCCAAGCTCGTTGAGCGCGTCGAGTGCCGCCCTGACGGTCCTGCCGGAATAGAGCACATCATCGACCAGCACCACGATCCTGCCGTCGATACCTTCCCGGGGAACCTCGGTGTGGCCGAGCGCCCTGGCGGGCCGCAGCCGCAGGTCATCGCGGTACATCGTGATGTCCAGCGAACCGCAGGGCACCTGCCGGGATTCCACCTGCCCGATCCGCTCCGCGAGCCGTCGCGCCAGCGGCACACCACGGGTTGGGATGCCCAGCAGAATCACATCCGCAGCCCCCCTGGTCCGCTCGATGATCTCGTGCGCGACGCGGGTGAGCGCCCGGCCGATCTCGGCTTCCTCGAGCACGACCTTGCCGGGGGCGGGACCGGTACGCCCCGGACCAGGGACCGGCTCAGCCGGACCGTCACGGCCCGGGGGGGACTGCCCGGGAGGACCCAGGACGGGAGCGCCACCGGACGCCGGGGCGCCTGAGTGCGGCGACTGGGCAGCAGGCATCACCAGAACCTCCTTTCCCGCCTCGCCGGACGGGGCTTAAAGGATTTCTGCCGCTAACACCGTACCAGCAGCACCGCCCGAATCCGGGCCACCCGTGAGCAGCACGGTCCGCGAGATCGCATCACGCATCGTGAGCAAGCCCACACGTCGGTCGCCGGCCGGTCGGTAGCGCTAGCGCACCCACCCGGCGAGGCTTCCAGCCCCGCCGGGCATCCCGCAGCGGGTGAACCCGGGATGGAGGTCTGGGAGCACAGGGGAGACAGACCAGGACTTCGCCCGCTTTTTGCCATTCGGCTTGACCTGCTCCCAGTTGCGGCCTACCGTCACTGTCCGTAACCGTTACTCAAAGCGACGACTGGCCAGGGGGCCGCACCATGCCATCTGAATACGCCAAGACACTGGGTGCGCGCCTGCGCGCCATCCGGACCCAGCAGGGTCTTTCGCTGCACGGGGTGGAGGAGAAGTCCAGGGGGCGGTGGAAGGCCGTCGTTGTCGGTTCCTACGAGCGTGGTGACCGGTCGGTGACGGTTCAGAAGCTTGCTGAACTCGCCGAGTTCTACGGTGTGCCGGTATCCGAGTTGCTGCCGGGCGACGCCGCGCCGACCGGGCTGGGAACGGCGCCGAAACTGGTGATCGACCTCGAGCGCATGTCACAGCTTCCCCGGGACAAGGCCGCGCCGCTCGCCCGGTATGTCGCCACGATCCAGAGCCAGCGTGGTGACTACAACGGCAGGGTCCTCTCCATCCGCCAGGAGGACCTGCGCTCCCTCGCGGTGATCTACGACAAGTCGCCGGTGGACCTGACCGAAGAACTGATTTCCTGGGGCGTCCTCGATTCGGACGCGCGCAGCGAACTCGGAGTCTTCTGACCTGCTGACCGCTCCATGCCCCGGGTGCGGGCACGGAGCCCACGCTGAGCGGGACCTAACCCACGCTGAGAAGCGGCAACGCCCCCTGCACGCAAGCGCCGAGGGCCTCCTCGGCCAGCGACAAGAAGGTCTCCGCATCCCGCAGCAGATCGTCCGCCTCCCGGGCTGAGACCGCCTGCGGCAATCCGGCCTCGGCCGCTGCCCGCTTACCGGCCCCAGCCGCGAAAAACGCGGCCCACTCCGCCAGTGCGGGCTCGACTCTGGGTAGCAGTTCCCAGACACTGCGAGGGGCCTTGCGCCGGGGTGCGGACCCGGGCTCGAGGCGGGCGGCCACGATTGCGGCCGCAGCCCGGAGGGCCGCCAGGTGCGCAGCCACGTACCGGGCGGCGGGACTGGATTCCACCGCCGCGTGAGCAAGCCCGCGCCGCGCCGACTCGAGCATGTCCAGCGCCGCTGGCGCGACCCGGCACCGCCTGGCCGGCCGTACCTGCACCACAGTGCTCACGGTGCCTCCTTCCTTCGCGGAGCCGGGGCCGGGCGTGGCGCTTCCCCACGCTCCGCCCGGCCCGGGCCCGGCCGCCGAGGGGGGTGAGGCCGCCGGGTGGCTCCGCTTCTATTCGAACATAATTTCGGTCAGGTGTCCACCTGTCTGAAATCTGAGTTCGAACAGTACTGGGAGGGTACGACAATCGGGCCGGAGGCTGTGGTCGAATCGGCCAGCGGGCACGACGGAGCTCACCCACCGCTGTGGGCGGAGCGGCCCGCCGCCATGACACAACCCGTCCCCCAGCCGGGCGTGACAGCCGGGCGTGAGAGCCGGGCGTGAGAGCCGGGCGTGAGAGCCGGGCGTGAGAGCCGGGCGTGAGAGCCGGGCGTGAGAGCCGGGCGTGAGAGCCGGGCGTGAGAGCCGGGCGTGAGAGCCGGGC
>DAHUZQ010000057.1 GCA_027306495.1 Actinomycetota bacterium
GGAGGAAGGCATAGTGGCTGAGGTTAGCCAGACCGTAATTGATGGGCACGGCTCAATCCCCCTCGGTTGGGTTGGGAATCGGCTGATCACCGGTAGCATCCGG
Organism: Actinomycetota bacterium; assembly: GCA_027306495.1. Classification (GTDB taxonomy): domain Bacteria; phylum Actinomycetota; class Actinomycetes; order Streptosporangiales; family Streptosporangiaceae; genus DAHUZQ01. The sequence goes on from DAHUZQ010000057.1 coordinate 104, forward strand.
CCGCGTTGAGCCTCCCATGCTCAGTGACGGCGCCCGGACTCGCCCCGGCGTACTCGCGGAGACGGGCGGTCCGGAACGCTCGCCGGAAGCCGACGGTTCGGGAGGCTCACCGGATCCGGACGGTTCACGGGTCGTAACCGACGCGGTCTGGCCGGGCGATTTGGGCGCTGCGGGCGGGCCGGGCGGTATGCCCTGGTGCGCGGCCGAAAACTGGTCAAGCAGGCTTGCGAACTCGGCTTCCAGCCCGCCGGCCGCGTCCGACCGTGCCAGCGCACCGACCTCCACACTGGTCACTCCGTCCGGGTCCGGGTGTGCCCGCACGAACACCCGGCGCCGGCGGACGAAGAACGACAGGAGCAGGCCCGCGAGTGCGGCCAGCCCGGCGAACAGCGCTGGCAGGGTGCCCGGGTCGTAGGTGATGGCCAGGCTCGCCCACTGCCGGTAGCCGGTGAAGGTGAGCTTCCCGTAGCCGTGCGGGAGCGTGATGGACTGGCCGGGCGCCAGCGGCCGGGGCGCGACCGGGAGCCGGTGCATCCCGGCGGTGTCGAGCCGGTACACCGACTGCGGCGGCCCACCGTTCATGTTCAGGTTGCCCGCGTAGGAGACGAGGCTGACCGCGGGGTCGAGCGGCGCCGGGAACGCCGACTGCAGCACGCCACCGGAGTCATAGACGGTGGGCAGGAACACCCCCGCGAAGCCAAGCTGCTGCGGCTGGGCGTCGGGAACCTTGATGACCCCTTCGGAGGTGAGCCCCGCCTGCTCCACCGCGATGAAGGGCACGGGCTGGTTGAACACCACCTGGCCTGCCCCATCGGTGACCTTGAACACCGGCGCGTAACCGTGCCCGATCAGGAAGACGCGTACGCCATCGACGCTCAGCGGATGATTCACCCGCAGGTCGTAGGCGCGGAACGGCGCGCCCACGGTGGGGGCGTAGTGGATGTAGGCGTTGAAGCTGGCCGGCTGGCCACGCAGGCTGCCGGACCGGATGTAGGTGGCGCTGAACTTGTTCAGCGATATCGTGAACGGCTGCAGGTCGGCCGCGGACACCGCGCGGCCAGGAGAGAAGGTGTCCAGTTCGGTGACGGTGTTGGCGAAAGACTGGCCCTCGACGAGCAGCCGGTCCGCCTTGTACCCGAACATGCCGCCCATCGCGACAGCGGCCAGCAGGGCCAGCAGGGCCAAGTGGAACAGCAGGTTGCCGACTTCGCGCAGGTAGCCCTTCTCGGCGGAGACCCAGCCCTCACCGGTCGCGACCCGGAACCTTTTGCGGGAGAGCATCTCCGACGCGACCGTGAGCGCCTGCGGGGGCGACATGGCGGTCCGGTACTGGCTGGCAAGCGGAAGCCGTGACAGGTGGCGGGGCGCATGGGGGGGCTGCTGGCGGGCGGCGCCGACCAGCCGGAACGTGCGGGGGAACACGCAGCCCGCCAGGGACGTGAAGAGCAGCAGGTAGATCGCGGCGAACCAGGGCGAGCCGAAGACATCGAACAGTGACAGCCGGGCCAGCCAGGGCGCCAGCGCCGGGTGGGCGGTGTAGTACTGCTGCACGGCGAGCGGGTCGATCCCCCGCTGGGGCAGCACCGATCCGGGGACGCTGGCGATCGCGAGCAGGAACAGGAGCACCAGGGCGGTCCGCATGGATGTCAGCTGCCGCCACGCCCAGCGTCCCTGCGCTGTCACGGCGGCCAGTGCGCCGAGCGGCCAGCGCCCAGATCCGGTGCGGAACGGGTGGCGTGGGCCGGCCGACTGCGCATCGTGTTCGCCGGGATCAGCCGCGGGTGGCCGCGCTGCCTCAGGCTTCGGCTGCGTGCCCTGGGATCGCACCCCGGTCATCGGGTCACCGTCGCGGTGGGCCCGGTCATGCGGGGCTCGCCAGGGCTGTCCGGATCAACTGCCTGAGCCCGTTGTAGGAGACCGAGCCGATGACTCGCGCGCTGACCCGGCCATCGCGCGCGATCACGAGAGTGGTCGGGATGCCCGCCGGGGACACGCTGGCGGAGAACCGCAGCACGATCGAGCCGCCCGGGTCGTTGAAGCTCGGGTAACTGATCCGGAAATCCCGCTGGAAGGCCAGCGCGGCGGCGACACTGTCCCGGATGTCCACTCCCACGAAACGGACGCCTGCCGCGTGGAAACGCTGTGCGAGCGCGGCCAGGGCGGGCGCCTCGGCCCGGCAGGGCGTGCACCAGGACCCCCAGAAGTTCATGACGACCACGTCGCCACGGTACTGGCCGAGCCTCAGCATCGTGCCCGTCAGGGTTCTGCCCGACACCTCGGGTGCGACCGGGCCCTGCCCCGGGTGGAACACGGTGAGACTTGCTCGCCCCGACACGAAACTCTGGCCATTGCTCGCGGGGGTGGTATCCGCGATCGGGCCCGCTGCGCACGCCGACAGCGCCAGTGCCGCGGCGGCGGCAGCGGCGGTGCGGAAGACTGGCCGCGGCAGGCCCATCACCAGGTTGGTTCTCCTACAAGCGGTAGTGCCGCGCTCCATTGTGCCGGACTGGCCGGGCAAGCCCGACATCGGGCCGGCACATCCACCGGCCCGGACCCGCCCCGGGATCCCAGCCTGCGCCGCAGCCCGACCCTCAGGCACCGGCTGCCTGGCGGCCGGACGGGCCGGCCGGCTCGGCGTAGCCAACCTTGACGATGTCCTCGCCGTGGAAGGTGAAGCTGGTCAGGCTCGCCAGAGCGCACTGACGGCGGCCCGGGTGGTGCCACAGCCGACGGCCCTCCACCGACCGGCGGGCCACCCAGATGGGCAGTTGATGGCTCACGCAGACGGCTTCCCGGCCGGGCGCCGCCCGGACCGCATCGGCCATGGCCGCAAACATCCGGGCGGCGATGTCGGCGTAGGGCTCCCCCCACGAGGGCCGGAACGGGTTGCGCACATGCCGCCAGTTGGCGGGATTGCGCAGCGCGCCGTCGCCGACGCCGAAGGCCTTGCCCTCGAACACGTTCGCCGGCTCGATCAGCCGTTCATCGACGGTGACCGGCAGGCCGAATTGCGCCGCCAGTGGCGCGGCGGTCTCCTGCGCGCGCTCCAGTGGCGAGGACACCACCAGTGCCACATCCCGCCCGGCCAGGTAGGACGTCGTGGCCTTGGCCATGAGCCGGCCTTCCTCGGAGAGGTGGAAGCCGGGCAGCCGGCCATACAGCACGCCGCTTGGGTTGTAGACCTCACCGTGGCGCAGCAAATGGACAATGGTCGTCTCAGTCATCGCCCGCCCAGCCTACCGGCGGCGCCGGCGCGCGCTCAGGACAGTGCGGTGGCCGCCTGCCTGGTGGCACCGGGCAGTGCCTCGGCGATGCGGCCGATCGCTTCCCCGTCGTGCGCGGCCGACAGGAACCATGCCTCGAACGGTGAGGGTGGCAGGTAGACACCGCCGGCCAGCATCGCGTGGAAGAACGCCGCATAGGCGGCCTTGGACTGGGCGCGCGCCTGGTCGAAGTCGCGCACCGGGTCCGTCGTTCCCAGGAAAAACGAGAAGAGGTTGCCAGCTTCCTGGAGGTGGAACGGGACACCCGCCGCCGTGAAGGCGTCAGCGGCCAGCTTGGCGACCGCCGCCGCCGCCCCGTCGAGGCGCCTGTAGACATCCGGCGTGCAGGCCCGCAGGGTAGCCAGGCCCGCCGCTGTTGCCAGCGGGTTCCCGGACAGCGTGCCCGCCTGGTACACCGGGCCCGCGGGCGCGAGCCGGTCCATGACGTCGGCGCGCCCGCCGAAGCCAGCGGCGGGCAGGCCGCCCCCCATCACCTTCCCGAACGTCATCAGATCGCCGGCCACACCCTCCCGGCCGAACCACCCCGACGCGGTCACCCGGAAGCCGGTGAGCACCTCGTCCATGATCAGCAGCGCGCCATGTTCGGAGCAGAGCGCGGCGAGCAGTTCGTTGAAGCCTGCCACCGGCGGCACGACCCCCATGTTCGCCGGGCATGCCTCGGTGATGACGCAGGCGATCCCCGGGCCGTGCTCTTCGAACGCCTGGCGCACCGCCCGCGTGTCGTTATAGGGCAGGACGAGGGTGTCCGCCGCGGCGGCGCCGGTGACTCCGGGGGTGTCGGGAAGCCCGAAGGTCGCCACCCCGGACCCGGCGGCCGCGAGCAGCGCGTCCACGTGGCCGTGGTAGCAGCCGGCGAACTTGACCACCAGCCGGCGGCCGGTGAAGGCCCGGGCGAGCCGCACCGCCGTCATGGTGGCCTCCGTGCCGGAGTTGACCAGCCTGACCTTCTCGACGGGCGTGCGCGCCACGATCTGTTCGGCGAGCAGGACCTCCGCCTCGGTAGCGGCCCCGAAGGATGTGCCCCGGGCGGCGGCCGCGGTGACCGCGGCGGTCACCTCCGGGTGGGCGTGCCCCAGGATGAGCGGGCCCCACGAGCACACCAGGTCCACATACTCCCGGCCGTCGGCGTCGACCAGATAAGGGCCGTGCCCGGAGGCCATGAAGACGGGCGTGCCGCCCACCGCCCCGAAGGCGCGCACCGGGGAATTGACCCCGCCCGGGATCACCGCGCACGCGCGCTGGAACAGCTCCTCCGATCGGGTGGCCCGGTTCACCTCGTCACCTCATCACAAGCGTCGGCCAGATACCCGAGCAAGCGCAGCGGGTCGGGGATCGCGCGATCGGGGTCGCGCAGCCAGTAGGCGGCCCGCCCCTGGCCTGAGCGGGAAGGTGGCGCGAGGACATAGCTGTTGCGTGTGTGCCAGCGCAGTCCGGACACCGGCGGCACGGTGTCCGGTTCGCAGTCGAGATGGCACGACCACCACTCCTCTTCCTCACCGGCCGCCCCCCGCGTGGCCACGAAGAACAGCGCCCGGCCGTCCGCCATCGCCACCGGCCCCACCCGCTCGTGGTCGCGCGCCACCCGCTCCAGCGCCAGCGCGCCCGCGCCCGCCGGCACGTCGATGACGTCGAACACCCGCCCGGTGACCAGGATCACGTTCGCATCCGGCCGCTCCTGCCACCATCGCCTCACTTCGGCCGGGTCGGCGGAAGCCTCCATCTGCCAAGCCGGCGATATGGGGTGGGCGCCGGGCGCGGGGCAGCCGATGCGGTCACACGAGCACGCGCGGCCGGTATCGCGGGCCCACCGCCGTGGGGATGTCCCGCCCAGGCGGGGACCGCCCGACTCCTCGCGCAGTGGCGCACCGGCGCACACCGGCCAGCCCAGTTCCGCGTACCTGCCCGCCGCAGCGGCGAGCCGGCCGGCCTCCCGGCGGCGGCTCCGCCGCAGCATCGCCTCGACCATCCGTCCCCACTCCCCGCCAGCCCATCTGTGTCTTCCGATGATGCCGGGCAGCCCTGCCCGGGCACACTTCACCCCCCCTGTCGCCGGCTGACTTCTACCCACGGTAGGGCAGTGGGTGACCCGCGCGGCACCGGCGGGGCCGCCACGGTCACGCCCGGCGGGGGCCGCTGGCGGCTGCCTAACCGAAGCGGCGCGCGGCTTCGACCGCCCAGTAGGTCAGGATGATGCTGGCGCCCGCCCGGCGGATGGCGGTGAGCGTCTCCGCCACGACGGCGTCGAGGTCGAGCCAGCCGTTCGCCGCGGCGGCATGTGCCATCGCGTACTCGCCGCTGACCTGGTAAGCGGCGACAGGCACCGGCGAAGCCGCGGCAGCCTGCGCCACCACGTCCAGATAAGGCAGCGCCGGCTTGATCATCACGATGTCGGCGCCTTCGCCGACGTCGAGCATCACCTCGTGCAGCGCGTCACGCGCCGACGGGTCCTGCTGGTAGGCCGACCGGTCACCGAAGCGCGGTGCGCACTCGGCCGCGTCGCGGAACGGCCCGTAGAAGGCGGAGGCGTACTTCGCCGAGTAGGCGCAGATCGCCACCTGCCCGAAGCCCGCCTGGTCCAGTGACCGGCGGATGGCGGCCACCTGCCCGTCCATCATCCCGCTCGGTCCCACCACGTGAGCCCCCGCGCGGGCCTGGGCCACCGCGATCGAGGCATAACGCTCCAGTGTGGCGTCGTTGTCAACCTCGCCGGTGTCGGTGAGCAGCCCACAGTGGCCGTGATCGGTGTACTCGTCCAGGCACAGGTCGGTCATCAGCACCGTGGCGTCACCGACCTCCGCCACCAGATCCGCGAGCGCCTGCTGGACGATGCCGTCCGGGTCGTCCGCGGCACTGCCGCGGCTGTCCTTGACGGCCGGGATGCCGAAGACCATCAGTCCGCCGACACCTGCCGCGACGGCTTCGGCGGCGGCCTTGCGGAGGCTGTCACGGGTGTGCTGGACGACGCCCGGCATGGAGGGCACCGGCTGGGGCTGTGCTATGCCCTCCTTGACGACCATGGGCAGCACGAGGTCACTGGCGCGCACACTCGTGCTGGCCGCCAGGCGCCGCAGCGCCGGAGTGCGCCGCAGCCGCCGGGGACGGGCAGCCGGGTATTCAGGGGGCACGGCGTCTCCTCTCTCACCTGTGGACCCTTGCCAGAGGCGGGCTCACGCACAAGATTTCCGGCTGGCCCGCGAGCCCCCGTTACCGCAGCCGCCGCCGGGCACCACGCCGGCGTTCGCTGGGCCTGCGGACCGGCTCGCCAGCCGCCAGCGCCGCCTCCCGCAGCCGGGCACCGTGCTCAGCCAGGGCGTCCACCAGGGCCGCCACCGACGGCTGGGCAGCCGTCACGTCCACCCGCAATCCGTATTCGGCGGCCGTCCGCGCGGTCTGCGGCCCGATCACCGCCACGACCGTGACGGCGTGCGGCTTGCCCGCGATGCCGATCAGGTTGCGCACCGTTGAGGAGGAGGTGAACAGCACGGCATCGAAGCCACCGGTCTTGATCGCCTCCCGCACCGGCGCCGGCGGCGGGGAAGCGCGCACGGTCCGGTACGCGGTCACGTCCTCGGCCTCCCAGCCGAGTTGGGTCAGCCGCTCGACCAGTGTTTCGGTCGCGATGTCGGCCCGCGGCAGGAGCACCCGGTTGATCGGGTCGAGCAGGTCATCGTGCGGCGGCCAGGCGGCCGCCAGGCCTTCCGCGGACTGCTCGCCGGCGGGCACGAGATCCGGCTTGATGCCGAACTCGGCCAGCGATGCCGCCGTCTGCTCGCCCACGGCGGCCACCTTGACCCCGGCGAACGCGCGCGCGTCCAGACCGTACTCCTCCAGCTTTTCCCGGACGGCGCGCACCGCGTTGGCCGAGGTGAACGCGATCCACTGGAACCGGCCGGTCACCAGGCCCCTGACCGCCCGCTCCATCTGCTGGGGCGTCCGGGGCGGCTCGACCGCGATCGTGGGCACCTCCTCCGGCACCGCGCCGTGCTCTCGCAGCCGCTGCGACACCGATGCGGCCTGCTCCTTCGTGCGCGGCACCAGCACCCGCCAGCCGAACAGCGGCTTGCTCTCATACCAGCCCAGCCCCTGATGGGCAGCGGCCGGGCCCACCATTGCCAGCGCCGGCCCGTGCTGGGTCAGCATGCTCACCCCGGCCGCTTTGAGGTCCGCCGCCATGGTCCCGAGATGACCGGTCACCGTGAGCTGGTCGGTGGTGGCGCCGTTCCAGGTCACGGCCACCGGCACGCTATCGGCCCAGCCCGCCGCCACCAGGGTCTTGGCGATGTCGGCGGGCCCAGCCTCGGCGCCCAGGATCACCAGGCTGCCCGCCGGCTCCTCGGTGCCTATCCGGCTGATGTCGCAGGCGTGCACCACCCGCACGCCGGCCCCGGAATCGGCGCCGAGCGGGATCCCGGCGTAGGCGGGGATCGCGGTCGCCACGGGCACTCCCGGGACGATCTCAAGCCGGATCCCGGCCTGTGCGCAAGCGTCCGCCTGGCTCGCCGCCCGGCCGGACAGCAGCGGGTCTCCGGAGCACAGCCGGACCACGAGGTGGCCGGCGGCGGCCGCTGAGATGAGCAGGCCGGGGTCGGTTTCCACGTCAGTAAGGTCGGCGACGCGAGCGCCCGCGGGCAGGTGCGCGGCGACCAGCGCGGCCTCGTCTTCAGCGCCCACCACCAGATCGGCGCGGCGCAGCAGTTCGACGGCGCGCAGCGTCAGCAAATCGGCGTCGCCCGGGCCGACACCGACGAAGGCGACCAGTCCGCCCGGGACGGGTGAGGAGAGCGGGCCGGGCTCGGCCGTGTTCCCCGGGGTCGTCAGGTTCACTGGGCATCTTCCCCGTCGTTCGCGTGTGCTGCCGCGCTGGAGTGTGCGGCGGGCACAGTGACGTACCTTCCCGCGCCGCGGCGAAGCAATTCGCCGGCGACCTGCCTGCCCAGTTCGGCAGCTTCGGATGCCGGGCCCTGACCGCTCGCGTGCACGACCGTGGCCCCGCCCTCGGCGGTTACCCCGGCCGACAGGTGCAGGAACGGCGATCCCGCCGCGTACGCGCCAACCGGCGCGCTGCACCCCGCCCCGAGCGCCGCAAGGACGGCCCGTTCGGCCGTGATGGCGGCCCGCGTGTCCGGATCGTCCAGCGCCGCCAGCAGGCCGATCACGTCCGCGTCGGCGGCGCGGCATTCGACCGCGAGCGCGCCCTGCCCCGGTGCGGGCAGCATCTCCTGCGGCTCAAAGACCTCGCTGACCACTTCGAGCTGGCCGATCCTGGCGAGCCCCGCGCAGGCGAGCACCACCGCGTCCAGCTCTCCTGAGGACACCTTGGCCAGCCGGGTCCCGGCATTGCCACGGACCGGCACCGGGCGTATGTCGCGCCGCATGTGCAGCAACTGCGCCGCGCGGCGGGGCGAGCCCGTTCCGATCGTCGCGCCAGCGGGCAGATCGGCCAGCTTCGCGCCGTCCCGGGCGACAAGGGCGTCGCGCGGATCGTCGCGCGGCGGGACAGCCCCGAGCGCGACGCCGGGCAGCGGGAGGGTGGGCAGATCCTTCAGCGAGTGCACAGCCAGGTCGATTTCGCCGGCCAGCAGGGCTTCCCGGAGCCCGCTCACGAATACGCCCGTGCCCCCGATCTGCGCGAGCTGGGCGCGAGTGACATCACCGAACGAGGTGAGGCCGATCAGTTCCACCTGACTGCCCGTCCGGGCGGTGATCAGCTCGGCTATGAAAGCCGACTGGGTCATCGCCATCGGGCTCTTGCGCGTCCCGAGCCGCAGCCGCGAAGAGCTCATGGCTCCACCTCCCCGGCGGCGCTGTCCCCGCACACCAGGGCTGCGTCCGCTCTCGTCACCGCCTCGATCGCATCCTGATCCAGGTCGAACAGCACCCGCAGCGCCGCTTCATAGGAATCACCGCCGGGCGAGCCCGCCAGTTCCTTGACTCGGACGGTGGGCGAGTGCAGCAGCTTGTCGACAACCCGGCGCATCGCCTGGGCAACTTCGCCGTGCGCGCGCTCGTCCAGGCCGCCCAGGCGACCGGCCAGGCGGGCCAGTTCGGCTTCCACCACTCCGGCCGCTTTGGCGCGCAGCGCGACCACCGTCGGGGCGACCCGGGCAGCGCGCCGCGCCGATGCCCGGGCGGCGAATTCCTCGGCGACGATCGCCCGCACTCCGGCCACATCCTGCGCCCGTTCCGCCGCGACAGCGAGCCCCGCTTCCTCCAGCGAATCGAGGTCCAGCAGGGTGACCCCGGGCAGGTCCGCGACAGCGGGATCGACGTCACGCGGCAGTGCCAGGTCGAGAATGACCTTCGCAGGCTGAGCGCCGGCAGCGCGCGAGGCCGCGACCATCTCGCGCGTGATGATCAGGCCCACCGCTCCGGTGCAGGAGATGACGAGGTCGGCGGCGGACAGCGCGGCAGGCAGGTCGGCCCAGGCGATGGCGGTTCCGCCAACCGTCCCGGCGAGCCGCTCGGCGCGGTGCGCGGTCCGGTTCGCCACGGCTATCCGGGCCGCCCCCAGCCGGGCCACCGTGGTGACCGCCAGCGCACTCATCGAGCCCGCGCCGACCACTAGCACGTGCCGGCCTGCCAGCGGGCCGGCGGTCTCCACCGGCGCACCGTCTGGTGCCAGGCCAGGTGCGGCGCCGGCAACGCCGGGGTGGCCGCCACCAGCGGAGCCGGGCAGGCCAGCGGAGCCGAACGCGGACAGCGCCAGTCGTACGCCGACGCTCACCAGGTTGGCGCCGGCCTGGTCGATACCGGTTTCCGCGTGGGCGCGCCGGGCCGTGCGCAGAGCCAGTGAGCCGAGGTCTTCCAGCGCCCGGCCCATGGTGCCCTGCGCCCGGGCGAGTGCGAGGGCCGCCCGCACCTGGCCAAGGATCTGGCTCTCCCCCACGACCATCGATTCCAGTCCACAGGCCACCGCAAGCAGGTGCTGGACCGCCCGGTCCTCGTAGTGCACGTACAGGTGCTGGGTCAGGTCCGCCAGTGGCAGACCGGAATGGCGGGCGAGCAGTTCGGAGATGGCCGAGACGCCGGCGTGGAACTTGTCGACATCGGCGTAGATCTCGACCCGGTTGCAGGTGGAGACGACGAAGGCGCCGGCCACCTGCTCGCACTGCGATACGTCGCGCAGGAGTTTCAGCAGGGCGTCACCGCTGACCGACGCCCGCTCCAGCACCGGCACCGGCGCGCTGCGGTGGCTCAGCCCGACGACCAGCACGCTCATGGCAGGGCCGCCGGAGCCTGCACCGGGGGATCGTCGGCTGCCCGGCCCAGGGTGCCCAGGCCAACGGCCGGCCTGATCGTCTCACCAGGGAGCGGCGCAGAGCCAGCATGGCTGACGGCCGGCAGGGGCAGGCCACCCACGGCCGCCGCGCCGTCACGGCCTGGCACGACGCCGGCCCGGTCCGGCGTTATGCCGTCGCGATATGGACGCTGTCCGTCCCGGGCGAGGCGCACGAGCGACCTCCGCTGCGCATGGAAGGCGAGGATCTGCAACTCGATTGACAGGTCGACCTTACGCACGTCAACACCCGCTGGCACGTTAAGCACGACAGGCGCGAAGTTCAGGATGCTCGTCACGCCCGCGTTCACCAACCGGTCAGACACGTCCTGCGCCGCGCTGGCCGGGGTCGCGATGACCCCGATCAGTGCCTCGTGCCGCGCCACCACGGCTTCGATCTGGCGCGCACCCTCGACGAAGAAGCCGGCTATCTCGGTGCCGATGACGGCCGGGTCGCTGTCGAGGATCGCCGCGACGCGGAAGCCCCGGGTCGCGAACCCCCCGTAGTTCGCCAGTGCCCGGCCGAGGTTGCCCGCGCCCACGATCACGACCGGCCAGTCCTGGGTGAGGCCAAGCTCCCGGGAAACCTGGTACACCAGGTAATCCACGTCATAGCCGACGCCCCGCGTCCCATAGGACCCAAGGTGGGACAGGTCCTTGCGCAGCTTGGCGGAGTTCACACCGGCCGCGGTGGCCAGTTCCTCGCTGGAAACCGTGGCGATTCCCTGCTCCGCGCAGGCGGTGAGCACCCGCAGGTAGACCGGAAGCCGCGCGATCGTAGCTTCTGGTATGCCGTGGTCGCCGCGAGGCCGGACTGGGCGGCGGGACATTCGCCAGTGCTCCTGATGGGTCGAGGCAACGGGACTGGGCGAGGCTCGGTGCCGTCCGGAGACGGGCGGCGCTTTCACGGTACGCCCTTGTGAACGATTGCACAAAGTAGGGCGGCTGGTCCCGAAGTGCTAGCGGGCCAGCGCCGTGCGCAGGCGTTCCTCGTTGACGAACCAGAAATCGTGCTGCTCACCATCGATCAGCGTCACCGGGATCATCTCCCCGTACACCTGCAGGTCGTCGGCGGACGCAGTGACGTCCCGCTCCTCGAAGCGGGCGCCGGCCTGCGCGGCGACCCGGGCGATGACCTCGCGCGCTTGATCGCACAGGTGACAGCCCGGCCTGCTCAGCAGCGTGATGACATGCGGGTGGCCCGCTGTCATGACACGTCCTGGCCCCAGATGTCGCGGTGGTACCGGCCCGGGGCGGGACCGCCCTCCTCCAGCGGCATGACCTTGGCCTGCCGGACACCGAGCTCGATCACGTTGGTGGCAAGCACGAACGGCTGCTTGACCTCCTCGAAGTGCTCGACGTAGGGCTGGTGGGAGTGCTCGTCGAAGGCCGCGCTGTCCCGGTACACCTCGTACAGGATGCGCTGCATCGGCGCGGACGGCACTCCGTGCATGACGTACACCAGGGTGTCGGGCTCGCGCTGCTTGACCTGATCCACGACGTCCTTGGCGAGCCGGTCGAACTCCTCGGCCTGGCCTTCCAGCAGGGTGTAAATGGCGATCTGACCGTAGAGCTGGGTGGTGTCGACACCGGCTGGCAGCGGGCCGGTATGGATGAGCCCGCCCATGCCGGGCAGCACATCGCCGGTTTCGACCAGGCCAGCAGGTGGCTCGGTCTCCGCCGGCCGGGCACCGGTGGCCCGGCGGCCCGCTGGCTCATCGCGGTATAGCCGGTCGAAGGTGCCCGAGTCGTCCGGTCTGATCACCGAGAATTCGCCGGTGTCCGCCCGGTAGAGGCTGTATCCGGTGTCGGGGCCGAACTCACCGGTGTCCACCGCCATCGCGCCCGTGTCGGCCCGGTAGAACCCGTACCCGGTGTCGGGTCCGTCTTCGCCACCGAGGCCGCCGGCACCGGGACGGTACAGGTCCCCATACCCGGTGTCATCGCCATAGCCGCCGTATGCCTGGCGTTCGTCGTCCCAGCTCGCGGCGCGATAGTCAGCGCCACGGAGCCTTGCCAGCGGGACGCCGCTCGCCCGCCGGCCGGCGAACCAGATCAGCACGACCGCGAGCAGGCACAAAGCCGGGTAGGCCGAGTTCACCGGAAGCGAGACCCGCAGGCCCAGCGTGACCCAGGCGGCGAGCGCCGCGGCCAGCGTGGCCGGGAAGACCCGCCGCCACGCCGGGTCCCGGCCGGACCGCGCCCCTACCGTGGCGATCACGGCTAGTCCCCAGATCACGGCGACGATGTCGATCAGGTCCAGCACATAGACGGGGATCAGCTGGTAGTAGGTGTCCGTGGCCGGCCATGCCTTGCTGAAGGCGGTCGAACCCAGCAGGTCGGTGGCGAGGATCACACCGCCCACCACACCGAGTGCCCCCAGGCCCAGCCGTGCGGAGAACCTCGGGCCGGTGTTCTTGCCCGCCAGTTCCGAGGCGCCCCACAGGATGCAGATCACCGCGATCACCTGGGCACTCACCTGAACGATCCGGAAGGTGGTCGGCCCGAAGCCGCGGCTGAAGCCAAAAGCCTGAGCAGCGAGCGAGATGGTCAGGGCGGCCGCCGAGACGACCCAGGCGACGAGGTCGGTGCGGGGACCGTGAGCGCAGCGAAGTGCCAGCATGCCTGTGCACGCCGCGGCGATGAGCGTCGACACGGCGGCGGCCAGCAGGGAAGTAGACATCGAGCCTATGTTGCCTGACTTCTGGCGGTGATTCCGCCAAGATGGCTGTGCCCGAGCCCGCAGAGGCCCACACTCGTGTGCGTGTCCAGCGTGATAGCGCGGATCTGGATACCATAAAAGTGGTATGGAGCTGCAACGGGGACGGCTTCTGTCACCGGTCCGGGCCAGGCCGGTGACAGGTGGTTGCTTTCCATCGGCCGCGAGCGGCCCGGCCAAGCCGAGCGGCCCAGCCCACGCGAGAGGCCCCGCGAGGCCTGATGACCCCACCCACGCGGGCGACCCGGCCAAGGCGAACGGCCCAGCCCACGTCAGCGGCCCCGCGAGGCCCGATGACCCGGCCCACGCCAGCGACCCGGCAAGGGTGAGCGGACCGGGCGTCCGGGCTGCCGACCAGGTGCATGGACGGCTGCGGTGGCGGGGGCAAGCCACGCTGGCCGGTGAGGCATCGGCGGCGGCCGCGCAGGTCAAGCAAGCTCCGCCGGTCCCCGACCCTGTCGCAGGCGCCTTCTTCGACGTGGACAACACGCTGATGCAGGGCGCCTCGATCTACTACTTCGCCCGTGGACTGGCCGCGCGCAAGATGTTCGGGCCGGCCGACCTGGTGCGGATGGCCTGGGCGCAGACGTCGTTCCGCGTACGTGGCACAGAGAATTCCGATCACATCGACGCCGCGCGCCAGGCCGCCCTCGCCTTCGTCGCGGGTCACAAGGTCGCCGATGTGGTGTCGCTGTGCGAGGAGATCTACGACGAGACGATGTCGCACCGGATCTGGGAGGGTACGCGCGAACTCGCGCAGCAGCACATGAATGGCGGTCAGCGGGTCTGGCTCGTCACAGCCACTCCGGTGGAACTGGCCAGCATCATCGCCCGCAGGCTCGGGTTCACGGGGGCGCTCGGGACGGTCGCCGAGACGGCCGACGGTGTCTATACCGGCCGCTTGGTGGGGGGCCTGCTGCACGGCCCGGCCAAGGCGGCGGCGATCCGCGCACTGGCTGCGCGGGAGGGCCTGGACCTGGCCAGATGCTCCGCCTACAGCGATTCCGTGAACGACCTGCCGATGCTCACCCTGGTTGGGCACCCTGCGGCGGTCAACCCGGACAGCGAACTGCGGGCAAGGGCCCGCGCGGAAGGCTGGCCCGTGCATGACTTCCGTTCCGGGCGACGAGCCACCAGGGTGGCGGTACCCACCGCCGTGGGCGCGGGTGCGGTGATCGGCGGCATCGCAGCCGGTATCGCCATGCGGCGCCGCGGCCACCGCTGAGGCCCACGCCTGATCACCAGCTACGAGGCTCCCTGCGCACCACTGGCCGGTCCTACCCGGGGCGCCTCGGGCACGGCAGCCCGGCCAGGGCCGGGGATTCGGCCCTACCAGTGTCGCCACCGGCCCGGCAACCCAGCCACGACCGGACACCGTGATGATCAGCCGAAGGCCGGGCCACGTTCGGCGAGCAATTCGTTCAGTCTGCGCTGGATCGTGCCGCGCACACGGCCGCTCAGGTCGTTGATGACCCCCGGGTCATCCTCCGCGCCTCTGGCATACCCCTCGGTTGGGACAGGTGGGCAGAACTCGATGATCCATTTCGAGGGCAGCGGCACCGCCCCGACCGGCCCCAGCCACGGAAACAGCGGCGTGATCGGGAAGTACGGCAGCCGTAGCAGATCGGCCACCCGCCGGGCATTGCCCAGCAGTGGATAGATCTCCTCGGCCCCGACAATGGCGGTGGGGATGATCGGTGCGCCCGCCCGGATCGCGGTGGCGGCGAAGCCGCCGCGCCCGAACCGGCGCAACTGATACCGCTCGCTGAAGGGCTTGCCGATTCCCTTGAACCCTTCCGGGAAGACACCGACCAGTTCCCCCGAACGCAGTAGCGAGTGGGCGTTGGCGGGGCAGGCGCGCACGTGGCCGCCCCGGCGGGTGATCGGCCCGAGGAACGGAATCTCGTAGACCAGGTCCGCACCCAGCAGGCGCAGATTGCGGCCCACCGGATGGTCGTCGTGTATGGCCGTCTGCAGCATGACGGCGTCCAGCGGAAGAGTGCCCGAGTGGTTGGCGACCACCAGGGCCGCTCCTTGCGCGGGCACATGCTCATTTCCCCGGGTCTGGACGGTGAACCAGTACCGGTACAGCACCCGGGCGAGTGGCAGCAGGACACGCGCGTTGAATTCAGGGTCGAACCCGAACTGGTCGGTGGGCACGCCTCCGCTCACCTGCCGGCGCGCGAAGTGCCAGGTCTCCACCGCGCGATCAAGCAGCCCACGTGCCGGTCCGCCGCTCTCCCGGGCCGCAGGTGGCAGCGCGCCGTCGTGCTGTGCACCGTGTCCGGTGCTTTCGCGCGGCGGATCCGCCGGGCTGCCCGCACGGTCGCCCGTCAGATCCGGAACAGCGGCCAGCACCGGGACCTCACGCCGGAGTGGGGCCGGATGGAGGCTGTGCGGCGCAGGCTGGGCCGCGGCACCCTCCGGCGGCCGGTGCGCGAAGCTGCCGGCAGCCGCCGAGGACCCGGTCACGCTGCCCCCTCTCCAGGCGGCACACCATCCCGCCGGTAGCTGCCATCGCCGCGGCACCCCGCGTGCCGCTTCGCGAACCCGTTCGCTGACACCGACGGCTACCGCATCCCCAGGGATATCCCCCACCGGCAGGGCGGCCCCTGTGAAACACACTCCGGCGGTGCGCCCGCCGGGCGTGCCTACTTCTTGTTACGGCGCTGCACGCGGGTCTTCCGCAGCAGCTTGCGGTGCTTCTTCTTGGCCATTCTCTTGCGGCGCTTCTTGATGACGGAGCCCACCGAACCACCCTTGGTCTGTCTGCTTGGTCACACCGGGCATGTGTGCACGCCCGACTCTGGCCACGGGCACACGCCAACGGAAGCGTACCGCCCTCACGGTGCCGTGCTGTCCAGTGGCGTGGTCATCGCGGGCGCCCCCGGCCGCCGCGGCACGCACACGGCGGCGATCCGGCCGTCCGGTCCCGAGCCCCCGCTGCCTACTGATTCTCCTCATCATGACCGACTGCGGGCCGACCGCCCACCGCCGGCCGCCCAGCGCCGGAAAAGTACCTGCCACCCACCGCCGGGAGGTACCTGCCACCCACCGCCGGAAAAGTACCTGCCACCCACCGCCGGAGGGGCCCCGCCGGCTTCCGGGGTCAGTCTGTCAACTCGCGGCGACGAATGAACCTCTCAGGTACTGGTTCACAGCCTGTTCAGGAACCCGGAAGGAACGGCCTACCCGGATGGCCTCCAGTTCCCCCGAGTGGACCAGTCGGTAAACGGTCATTTTGGACACGCGCATGATCGAGGCGACTTCCGCCACGGTCAGGAACTTGACATCACTCAGGCGGGTCTCAGTTACAGTCATGGGTTGCCCTCTTCCGCATGGTGCCCGTGCGCTCTGGCCGGTATTGGGCGCATCAGTCACCTCCGTCCCCAGCGTAAGTCCTGTGCTGAAAACGGCAACCCTTCACTCACGGCCGCCACTATTCGTCACAGGAGCGGACAGCAGCCGTGCCGGCAATGGCCGTGCAGGTCAGGGCGTTGGCAGCAGGCCGTGATGGGGGAACACCGCCGTGCGGGTCGCCAAGATCGCCCTGTCCACGGCATCCGCTGGGTCGTATCCGGATGAGAATGAACGAAATGATGCCTGGACGCCATCGGTCATAATGACCGGCGCCTGTGCACCGGTGCGCAGGCGCGTGAACTCCTGCCACGTCAGCGGGATGGCAGTGCCGGGATCAACGGGTCGGCCAGCGGCCTCCATAAGCAGATGCGTCCAGGTCCGGGGAACGACGAGCACCAATTCGTAGCCACCGCCACCGGTGAAAAGCCAGGACCCGTCCGCTGTCTCGTGCGCGAGGGCATGCAGCCAGGCATGTGCGGTCCGCTGGGCATCGATGCTCAGTTCCAGATGCGCGAGCGGATCAAGCCGGTGGGTATCACAACCGTGCTGACTGACCAGCACCTGCGGGTGGAATGCGCGCAGCAGGGGCGGCACCACGGCGTCGAAGGCGCGCAGCCAGGCCGCATCGCCGGTGCCAGCGGGCAGGGCGACGTTCACCGCCATCCCCTCGGCGCCGTGCCCACCGATGTCAAGCGGCACGCCGGTCCCCGGGAACAAGGTCATGGGGTGCTCGTGCAGGCTGATGGTGAGCACCCTGGGATCGTCATAGAAGGCCGCCTGGACCCCGTCACCGTGATGAACATCCACATCCACGTAAGCGATCCGCTCCACGCCCTGGCGGAGCAGCCATTCGATCGCGATCGCCGGGTCGTTATACACACAGAAGCCGCTGGCCATGGCCGGCATCGCGTGGTGCAGTCCCCCCGCGATGCTGCCGGCGTGGATGCCGGGCTCGGCGTGGACCGCTTGCGCGGCGGCCAAGGTGGCCCCGGCCACCAGTGCCGAGGCGTCATGCATCCCCGGGAACACCGGATTGTCCGGGGTGCCCAGGCCATAGGCGGGGTCAGCCAGCCCGGACCGGACGGCTGAGATGTAGCGGGGTTCGTGGATGAGCTCAAGCTCGGAATCGCTCGCGCAGTCGAACGGGATGACGGCGACGCCGGGGGCAGCGAGCAACCCGAATGCCTCGGCGAGCGCCATGGTGAGTTCGAGCCGGACGGGTGCCAGTGGGTGCCCGGGCCCGAAGTCATAGCCAGTCAGCCGTTTGTCCCAGGCCAAACGCAGGGCGCAGGTGGCAGCGGGCATCTTCAGCCGCCGTTCCCGAGTTCGGCGCCACGGTCGCGGGCGGCCTCGATCGCGGCCAGGAACGCGGCCCTGACACCATGGCGCTCCAGTTCGCGGATTGCCGCGATGGTGGTCCCAGCCGGGGACGTCACCGCCTCTCGCAGGATCACCGGATGCTCTCCCGTCTCACGCAGCATCGTCGCGGCGCCATAGACAGCCTGGTTCACCATCTCCAGCGCGGTGCCGCGGGGCATGCCCAGCAGGATGCCGGCATCCACCATCGCCTCCACCAGGAAGTACACATAAGCGGGACCGCTCCCCGACAGAGCGGTGGCGGCGTCCTGCTGTGACTCGGGGATCCGCAGCACCTTGCCGACCGGCTTGAGCAGTTCCTCGGTACGGCGCAGATGCTCCTCGTTCGCATACCTCCCGGCCGAGATCAGGCTCATCGCCTCGTCCACCAGGACGGGCGTGTTGGACATGACCCGGACCACTGGGACCTGGCCGCTGAGCCTGGCCCCGATCGCGGCGGTGGTGATCCCCGCGGCCACCGACACGATCAGCCGGTCCGGTGGCAAGTGGGGGGCCAGCACGTCCAGCAACCCGCCCATGTCCTGCGGCTTGACGGTGATCACCAGCGTGTGCGCGACCTTCGCCACCTCAGCGGCTTCCATCACCTCGATGCCGTAGGTTTCCCGCAGGTAAATGGCCCGTTCCTCGCGCCGGACCACCGCGATGACGTCGCCCGGGCTGCGCCCGGCCCGCAGCAGGCCGGAGATGAGCGCCTCGCCCATCTTCCCCGCACCGAGAATCCCGATCACCCTGGTGAGCCTATCCGTACCGGGACCGGCCCCCCGAAGGTGCCATGGGCACGCACCGGCCCGCTGCCAGCGCGCCGCTGCGGTTCAGCCGGGAGTCAGCCGCGGGTCAGCGCCGCTGGGGTTCAGCCGGAGGTCAGCGCCGCTGCGCGGTTCAGCCCCGGGTCAGCAGGGAGCGGCCGAAGAAGATCACGTTGGCTGGCCGCTCCGCGAGCCGCCGCACCAGATATCCGTACCAGTCGCTGCCGTAAGGCAGGTAGACCCGTACCGTCGCGCCACTGGCAGCCAGCCGCCGCTGTTCTGCCGGCCGGATGCCGTAGAGCATCTGGTACTCGAAGTCCCCCGGCCCCCGCCCGGACAGCGTCGCCTGGGCCGCCGCGATCCGCAGCAGCCTGGGGTCGTGGGTGGCGAACATCGGGTACCCACCACCTGCCATCAGTATCCGCAGGCAACGCGCGTACGAAAGGTCCACCTCGGCGCGCGAGGGGTAGGCGGCCTCCGGCGGTGCGTTGTAGGCACCCTTACAGAGCCGGACCCGCGAACCGGGACCGGCCAGCGCCTCGCAGTCGTCAGCACTGCGGCGCAACTGTGCCTGGATCACGCATCCGAGGTCCGGAAAATCCTGGCGCAGTTCGGCGACCAGTCGCAGAGTCGCATCGACCCGGGTGTGATCCTCCATATCGACGGTGACCGTCGTGCCTGCCGCTCGCGCTGCGGCGCAGATACGCGCGATGTTCTCGGTCGCCGACTTCTCGCCATGCTCGGGCAGGCCGAGCCCGACGGCCGTCGGTTTGACCGACACCTCGGCGGCGCCGCTGCCGGTCAGCCCGGCTGCGGACAGTATCCGCAAGAGTTCGGTGTACTCGTCGGCGACCGAACTGGCCGCGGACTGGTCCGTGGTGTCCTCGCCGAGATGGTCGATCGTCACCCGCATGCCGTCCGCCGAAAGCCGCCTGGCGGCCTCCACGGCGTCCTGCGCGTCATCCCCCGCCACATACCGGGCGACCACGTCACGGGTGTACGGGGCCGAAATGATCAACTGCCGCATCCGGTCGCTGCGGGAAGCAGCCAACAGCACGCTGCGCAACACTGCGCACAACCTCCCTCGGCGCTGCACACCGCCACCACGGCAGCGCTGCCCGCCGTCGGCTTAGGTTACTCGCGGGGGGCACGCTGGTCCCGTGCTGTGCGATTCATAGCCAGATGTGTCGCAACGTCGGTATGCCGGCAGGCAGGTGGCCGCTGGAGGTACGCACGCCACCCGGGCTTGCGTCACCGGCGCGGTGGTGGCGCGAGCATGCCCCGCCGCTTCAGCGTGACCGTCACGTTCGCGCCGGCGTCGGGCGGCACGATCACCTCCTGGGCCGCGGCCACGCCGCCGGCCCGCAGCGGTGCGTCCACCGGGACCGTCCGCTTGATCAGTGCCAGGCCGATCGGCCCGAGCTCGAAGTGACGCGCGGCCGACCCGGTGAACCCCACCTCGTCTGCGTCGCGGCTGACCGGATCCCCATGGGCGGGCAGGCGGTCCACACTGCCGTCGAGGTGCAGGAACACCAAACGTCGTGGCGGGTGACCGAGGTTGTGGACCCGGGCCACTGTTTCCTGGCCGCGGTAGCACCCCTTGTCCAGGTGGACGGCGCTGCCGATCCAGCCCACCTCGTGCGGGATCGTGCGGTGGTCGGTGTCCAGCCCCAGCCGTGGCCGGTGCGCGGCGATCCGCAGGGCCTCGTAGGCCCACATGCCTGCCAGGATCACGCCCCGTCGCTCGGCTTGCGCCACCACATCCGCCAGCCGGTCGCGGTGGATGACGACGTCGATACCGAACTCCTCGCGCATCACGGCCACCGCATCGCCCGGCACCGCATCCGCCGCTCCGGGCCCCATCAGGCTGACCACGGCGAACTCGCCACTGACATCGACCGGGTCGACCCGCAGCAGGAATTTCATCGACAGCAGGAAGTCCAGCAGCGGCCCGGCTGTCCCTGGCTCGACGTGCACCCAGACACTGGTGCCGTCCTCGGTCACGGTGAGGTGGTGCTCGATATGGCCGTTCGGGCTGAGCACGAGGGCCTGGCGCGTGTCGCCGGGCGGCAGATCGCTGAGATCTTGCGTGGTCAGGCTGTGCAGCCAGGAAAGCCGGTCAGCTCCGCTGATACGCAGGACTCCCCGGTGCGATCGGTCGACCAGTCCCGCCGTCTGGGCGAGGGCGCGCTGCTCGGCGTGCAGGCTTCCGTAGTGTGCCGCCACCCCGGCGTCGGGGGGTGCGGCGGCTACCGCGCCGGCGTGTGCGAGCAATGGGCTTTCCATGGCCTCAGGCTACGCGCGGGCTGACCCGCTCCGGCAGACCGCGCACCTGCCGAAGACCGTGAGGTGGCCGACATCGGTCCAGAACCCGTGGGCGCGCTCCAGCGCCGAGACGAGTTCGCTCACCTCGGACGGGCCCACCTCGGTCACGGCCCCGCACTCCGAGCACACCAGGTGCACATGTTCGGCCTGGCCGGCCGGGTGGTAACGGGGCGCACCGTGACCCAGGTGGGTGTGCGAAACCAGGCCGAGCTGCTCGAGGAGTTCCAGCGTCCGGTAGATGGTAGAGATGTTGACGCCGCTGGCGGTCTGCTGGACGTCCTCCCAGATCTCTTCCGGGGTGGCGTGCTCCAGTTTCGTGACCGCTTCCAGGACCAGTTGCCGCTGGGGCGTGACCCGGTAGCCGCGGGCACGCAACTCCTTGTCCCACGCCTGCGCCATGCTGTGAGCCTAGCCGCAGCCCGGACAAAATCCGCTTGCCCCGGCCGGGGAGGTGCCATAGCCTGCGGCTAAGCGGGAAAGGAGGTGGTCCAACAGCATGCATGGCAGTAGGACTCGTGAGGTGGCTGTCAGCTAGCCGCCGTCCCGCCGATGTGCCTGCGGAAGCGCCGCGGGTGCGTTCATCGGCCGCCCCGGGCCGGTTCGTTCCGACCCGGATATGCAAGGCGGCGGCCGGCGAATACACGGCAGACACCGACCCCCCGGGCTGACCGGCCTTCGTCCAGTCGGTCCCTGGTGGGAGCGCCGCACGTGCCAGGCTCCGGGCAACCAGAGCCGCTGGCCCGTCTGTGCCACCCTCCAGGAAAGGCCCGGGGGCTTTTCCATGATCGCGGAATCGTGTCAGTCAGATTCACTGAGAGGATTCCGTGATCATGGACAGGGTCGCGCTTTAATAGGCACCTGACCGGTACGTCCCGCCCCCAGAGTGAAAATCCGCGCGCTAGCCAACCCGCTTGAGCTGCGCCGACAGATGCGGCTGCAACGACTGGCCCACCGCCGCCATGTCGTAGGCCCAGGCCAGGTCGTCGTCCACCAGGCCATAGAGCCGGCGGCCCGCGGTCACCTCTTTCGCCGTGGAGGTCCTAGCCACCACATCGGTGGCCACCTCCAGCCTGGTCCCGGTGATCTCGCCAACATAGATCTCGGCGATGCCGGTCGGGTGCGCCAGCAGGATCTCCAGGTGCCCGCCAGGCTGCGCGCGCCAGTATCCCGATTCGGTCGCCAGCGGCCGGCCCGGCACTCCGTCCTCGTCCAGCAGCCAGGTGCGGCTGGTGTAGATAAGGAACGGCTTGCCATTGTGGCTGAAGGAGATCTCCTGGCCGAACCGGAAGCTCTCGATGGTGGGATAGCCACCGACCCCCGCCCCTTCCCAGCGGCCGAGCAGGAAGGCCAGCGGAACAAGATCATCGTGCACCTGAACCTGCCCGCTCCCGGTGGCGTCAGTCATCGGCAGATCCCGCCCCGGAGCCCGGCGCGGACCGTGCGGCGGGACGGCTGGCGGTCTGCGGCCGCGATCCCCGGTAGAGCCGCACCGCCACCAGGGAGCCCGCCACCGCCGCGGCGGCGAAGCCCGCCCCCAGCAGCAGCCCGCTGATCATCCCCTGCATGCACCGCAGTGTACGCATCGATCCGCCGGCACTCAGCCGGACATGCTGGCGACAGCATCGAGGCGCTGTTCACGCAACTGGCGGGTCCAGCTCTCCGCCGCCTCCGGCAGCGGCGGCAGCACGCCGACGGCCCAGGTCAGCAGCAGGTCGGCCAAGCCGGGATTGCGGACGAGCGCGGGCCCGTGCAGGTACGTCCCGAGCACCCGGGCCGCGTAGGCGCCCTCTGTGCCATCCCCGTTCCCGGTGCCGGCGCTCACCCTGGCCAGCGGCTTGACCCCCGGGCCCAGCCGGGTGACGCCCTGATGGTTCTCAAAGCCGGTGAGCCGCGGCACCCCGAGCACGGGATCGACATCGGCGACGATTTCCCCCACGGCCCGCCGTTCGCCCCTGCCGCTGGAGATGTTGAGCACCTCCAGTCCCGGCAGCGGTTCGCCGTCGACGCCCCCGAACTCAGTCCCCAGCAACTGGTAGCCCGCGCACACCGCGAAGACGACCGCGCCGCGCCCGGCGGCCACTTTCAGGCCCCCATCGGCGCGCAGTCGGCGGGCCGCGAGAACCTGCGGCAGGTCCTCGCCGCCGCCCATCAGGTAGATATCAGCCTGCTGGGGCACCGCTTGGTCGGCGTTGACCACGACCGACTCCACAGCCAGCCCCCGCAGGCGCGCCCGGCGCTCCAGGACGAGCACATTCCCGCGGTCACCGTAGGTGCTGAGCAGGTCCGGGTAGACCCAGACGAGCCGCACAGCGCTGGGACCGCGGTGCGCGCCCGGGCCGGCCGCCACCTCAGACCGCCCTTCCCACGGTCACCCGGATCTGCTGGAAGGCCGTGTAGTTGGCGATCACGTTGAGTTCCGTTCCATCGACTCGGTCCACCGCTTCATCGACCCCCTCGACCAGCATGAATGGCACCTCGTCGGCTTCCAGCCGGACCGCGAGATCCAGCCGGCGTTCGCCGCTCACCATGACGGGGCGGCCGCGCAGTACCCGGTAGTCGACGTCCCACAGCCAGGAGGTGTCCCTGCCGTCCGGTTCGCGGGCATTGACCGCGAGCAGCACCGGAACGGGCGGCGGGTCCAGCACGTCGAACGCCTCCAGCCAGCCCGCCGGGTTCTTGGCGAGCAGCAGCCGCACTCTGCGCCCGCGCCGCTGTATGGCCGTGTAACGGCCGGCGACGGACGCCACCCCCCGCAGCCACGGCAGGGCCTGCGCGGGGTCCACCCCGAACACGCTGGCGACCGCGAGAGCCACCGCAGCGTTCGCCCGGTTGGCCTGGCCGGGCAGCGAGAGTGACAGTTCGTGGATGCGCCCGCCCGAATCGATGACCGACTGCCTGCCGAGCACCCACCTGGCAGGGGGCCGGGCGAAGGCGCATTCGCCACAGCGCCAGCCGAGATCATCGCGCAGCAGATGGGAACCGCACTGCGGGCAGCACCAGGAATCCTCGTGCCAGCGCTGGCCGGCCGCGACCCAGGTGACCTGCGCGGCCCCGCCGGCCGCCCAGACGATGAGCGGGTCGTCGGCGTTTGCTATCACCCGGCAATCCGGCGCGGCCGCGAGCGCCTCCCGCCAGCGGCGCGCCACCAGCCAGATCTCGGCGGCCCTGTCCATCTGGTCGCGGCTGAGGTTCAGCAGGGCCACCACCCGCGCTTTCGTGGCCGTCAGCACCGTGGGCAGGTACTTCTCATCCACCTCCAGGACGGCCAGCGGCGCATCCGGCGCCTGGGCGAGCGCCGACGTCAGGCCGGCTTCCATGTTGGCCCCGAACGCGTTCGAGGCGACTTCCTGGCCGAGGGCGCCGAGCGCGGCGGTGATGAGGCGGGTTGTGGTGGTCTTGCCGTTCGTCCCGGTCACCAGGACAATCTGGCGGCCGGCCGCCAGCAGCGCCAGCAGGTCCGGCTCAAGCCGCAGGCCGATCACCCCGCCGATGACCGAGCCGTCGCCCCGCCCGGCGATCCGCGACATCCGGCCGGCCGCACCGCCCAGGCTGGTCGCGAGGCGCGCTCGGAGGGGAAGCTTGCCCATGGGCGATGATGCTATCCGCACAGTCCCGCTGCGGAGGGCACGTCAGGACGCCGCCCTCACCGGGCGGGTGCCTCGCTGGGCGCCTGCGAGGGCTCCCCGGACTCGGGACCGCCGGGCCAGGGCAACTCTGCCGCCAGGAAGCGCCGGGGCCAGGACAGCACCACCTCCAGCCAGCCGCCCACACCCATCGCCGCGGCGGCACGGCCCAGTTGCTCCCGGCTTTGCGTCCCCACACCCACGGTGGCCAGATCGCAGGCGAAGCCACGCTGATCGTCGGCTCCCAGCAGCGCCAGCCACGCCACCGCCTGATTGTGGGGCAACTCACATGAGAACGGGTGCCGCCGCAGCGTCCGGATCCGCTGACCCACCAGCATCCCCGCCCAGTCCGCCAGCCCGGGCAGTTCGAAGTCCAGCGCCGGTGCGCGGCGCCGCGGGGCCGGAGCCGGGCCCGCCAGCGGGCAGAGCCGTTCCATCTCGTGCAGCCACCGCAGTTGCGGGATCACCCCGGCCTGCCCCGGCCGCTGCCCGGCCGGGGCGCCACCCTCCAGCAAGCTGTGCGCCACCCCCGCGGCGGCGGCGCACAGCGCGGCGGGATCAGCCGTGGCGCGCAACGCCGGCGCCCGGCCGGCCACCACCCCCTCCAGCACACTCGCCAGCGCGCATTCACCGGTCCGCGGCTCCTGATCCCGCCACCAGCGGGCCAGTCCGGCCGGCACCGCCGGCAGGATCTGATCGGTCAGGAACGCCAGCACCAGCGTCTCCGCCCAGATCCGCAGCCAGGCGCCCCCGGGATCAGCCTCGCCGGCGGCCAGTTCCCCCCGCCGCAACTCCAACTGGGTGCAGGCCCGCACGCCGGTGCAGCACGGCCCGCACGCCGGGCTGCGCCGCCCCGCCAGGGGCGGCGGCGGACCAGGCCGGGCATGCTCACGATGCTCCCCACCCGGCACAGCCACCCGCACCGGCCGGTCCATCCCATCAGCGAACACCGCCGCCACACCCGGCGGGAACGACACCACCTGCCGCCCCTGGTCCTCGGCCAGATTCATCGCCGCACCCACCAGGTCCCGGTCATCGCGGGCCGGCAACCGGTGCACGACCTTCAGCGCGGTGTTCTTCAGCACATCGGGAACCAGCTTGGCCGGGATCTGCTCGGCGACCACCAGGCCCTCCCCATAAGCGCGGATCTCCGCCAGCAACCCCGCGAACAACTCCACCGCATGCGCCCCCGGCCCCCGGTCCCGCTGACGCAGCAACCGGTGAGCCTCCTCGATCACCAGCACGTGCCGCAGCCCCTCAGCCCGCCCCAACCGCGCCCGCAACCGCAGATACTCCACGACCCTGATAATCAACGTCCCCATCAAGAACGCCTTGTCCTCGTCACTGGCGACGTCCTCGATGGCGAGCACCGCGTTGCGCCGCAGCAGGGCGCCCACGTCGGCGGGGTGGCCGCCTTCGAAGAAGCGCCCGGCCGCCCCGGTCCGCAGCGACCGGAGCCGCACGTCCACAAAGCCCCGCACGTCCGCCTGGAGTTCCCGGCCGTACCCGACGTCCTCGATCACCGCCGCGGCGGCCCGCTGCAACTGCGCCAGGGTGGGAACGGCGGGTGCGGTGGCGGCGCCGGGAGCCCTGCCGCCGGTGACCAGGTCCCAGCCGGCCTCCAGGTAGACGCGCTCCAGGGCCTGCGACATCACCTGCGGGAACGGCTCATCCGCCGCGAACGCCGCCAGGAAGAGCGCCCGGACCAGGTCGATATGCACCTGCACCGGATAGCCGGGCTCGGGCGCGAGCGGGTTGACCGAGAGGGGAATGGACGCCGGATCGGCCGGATGGATGACCGTGACCGCGCCGGTAGCGCCGATGTCCGCGAGCCGGCCTGCCATCGCCGCGTACTCGGACTTGGCAGGCTCGATCACCAGCCAGGGCACACCCGCACGGGTGAGTTGCTCCAGCAGGTGACGCACCGTCTGGGATTTGCCCGAGCCGGTGGCTCCTGTCACGAACGCGTGCCGGTTCAGCGTGGCGAGCGGCACCTCGAATGCCCCGACCGGCCGGTCGAGACCGTCCAGGATCATGCCCAGGCTGACCGCCGGCTGGCCACCACCGGCGCCACCGGCGGCAGGCGAGGTGGTGGCGCTCTCCCGGGTCAGGTCGAACCGGGCCTGCTCCACCACCCGCACACCGGGGACTTCCGCTCGCGGAAGCCCGGCCAGTGCCCCCAGTATCCCGGCGGTCGCCAGGAAGGGCACGCCGCCCGCCGTCTCAGCGTCCTGCCAGGTAACAGACAAGGCGGTGGCGAAATCCTCGTTCCCGCCGGTGTGGATGAGCCGGTAGGGATGGTGCCCGGTGGCGGCCGAGCCGGCGAGCACAGGCGCTACCGTGGCCAGTTCGGCACTGGACGCCGCGCCGGCCACCACCCGTACCGACCACAGGCCGCCCTCCCGGTAGGCGTCGAGTTCGGCCAGGCGGCGCCCGGCACGCTCGGCGCTGAAGCGGGAGCGCTCCGTCTCGTGCCGGCGCTCCAGCGTGACCTGGGTCCGCAGGCTCGCCACTTCGGAGTCGAGCAGCCCCGTTGGCTCGGCCACGACCAGCCATCCGAACGGCCGTCCCAGCAGCGCTGTGAGCGCGGCTTCGAACCGGGTCGGCTGCGCGGGCCGCTG
>DAHUZQ010000058.1 GCA_027306495.1 Actinomycetota bacterium
ACCCGGCGCGCAAAAGGGGGAAAGCACAGATGAAGTGGTGGAAGCTGGTTCTCGGGCTCGCGGTCGCGGGATCGCTGGCGCTGGTTCTCGCGGGCCGCAAGGACGGCCTGAGGTTCCGGCGGGCGCACCGGCGGTAAGGGAGGGGCGCGGGCCGCGGGGCCGGCACCTGACCGGGTGGGGTTGGCCGGCCCCGCGGTAACCGCCGGTATAGACATCCTCTGTGTCTGATATGAGGTCGGATATGCCGTCTGTTCATACGCGACCTGGCATGTAAGGCTGTGTCTGAGGCCATCCCCATGGTCCGGATGCGGAGGGCCGTATGGGCAGGGATGTCCCGGCGATCACCGTCAGTTACCAGGACCGGCGCCGGTACCGTGAGAAGGTACGGCGTTGCCTGGACGTGTTCGCCCGGATGCTGCAGGAGTCGCGGTTCAAGGAATCGCCGCAGCAGGTTGGGCTGGAACTGGAGTTCAGCCTCATCGACGAGGACGGCCGGCCGGCCATGCGCAACACTGAGGTGCTCGCCCTGATCGGCAGGAAGGACTGGGCTCCCGAATTAGGCAAGTTCAACGTCGAGGTGAACTTGTCGCCCCGGCCCCTGATCGGAGGTGCCCTGGCTGAGCTGGAGGCACTCCTGAACTCGACGATCGCCGATGCCGACCGGCAGGCACGCCAATCCGGCGCACGGCTGGTGATGGTGGGAATCCTGCCCAGCGTCCGCGAGGTGGACGCGGTCGAATCGGCGATGTCGCCCATCCCCCGCTTCCGGCTGCTCAATGAGCAGATGTGCGCTGCCCGGGGCGAAGAGGTGCGGATCTGCATCGAGGGACCGGAACGGCTGCTCACACATGCCGACAGCATCATGGCCGAGGCCGCGTGCACCAGCCTGCAGTGCCACCTGCAGGTCAGCCCCGAGGAGTTCGGGAGTTACTGGAATGCCGCGCAGGCGGTGGCCGGAGTCCAGCTCGCGCTCGGCGCGAACTCGCCCTACCTGTTCGGCCACGAACTGTGGCGCGAAACCCGGGTCACCCTGTTCCAGCAGGCAACCGACACCCGGGCGGAAGAACTGCAGGAGCAGGGGGTCCGCCCGCGGGTCTGGTTCGGTGAACGGTGGATCACCTCGGTTTTCGATCTCTTCGAGGAAAACATCCGCTACTTCCCCGCACTGCTCCCGCTGTGTGAGGACGAGGATCCCGAACTCGAGCTCAAGCGGGGCCGGACCCCGGCACTGGGCGAACTGACCCTGCACAATGGCACTGTCTGGCGGTGGAACCGGCCCATTTACGCGGTCGAGGACGGGGAACCGCACCTGCGCGTCGAGAACAGAGTGCTCCCTGCCGGCCCGACGATCATCGACATGCTCGCCAATGCCGCGTTCTACTACGGCCTGGTGCACATGCTGTCCCAGGCTGAGCGGCCGATCTGGACCCAGATGTCCTTCTCAGCGGCGCAGGACAACCTGCTGGAGGCGGCCAGGCACGGCATCGACGCCAGCCTGTTCTGGCCAGGGCTTGGCGAAATCCCGGCCACCGAACTGGTGCTCCGGCGGTTGCTTCCGCTTGCCCGCGAGGGCCTGCGGAGCTGGCAGGTCGCCGTCACCGACGTCGACCGGCTGCTGGATGTGATCGAACAACGCTGCCTCACCGGCCGGAACGGTGCCACCTGGCAGACCGATATGGTGCACCACCTTCAGCGGAGCCGGGGCATGGACCGCTGTGCCGCGCTGACCGGGATGACCCGCCGATATGTGGACCTGATGAGGGGCGGCGAACCGGTCCACGGCTGGCCCGTCGGCTGAGCTCCCGCCGGACCGGCCGGCGCAGGCGGCGGACCGGACGGCATACCCGGCAGGTCTTTCGGCCCTTACCGCGCCGGGCCGCTTTCGCTGGACTGTGGTTAGGACCGCGACCCCGGCTGTGAGGGCGTGCCGGGGCGAGAGTGCGAGCTATCCGGAGGATTCACGATGAAGATCGCGGATGTGTACGTGCCTGATGTGCGCGCGTGCAGCCACCTGGCGTCCCTGCCGGAAGCCGCGAGGCAGATGGCCGACGCGGAGGTGGGAGCGCTGGCGGTGGTGGATGAGGCGCTCAGCCTGATGGGCATCATCTCCGAACGTGACCTGGTGCTCGCGATGGCCGATGAGGACGATCCCGCTGCGGTGAAGGTGGGGGAGTACACGACCTCAGAGGTGGAGACGGCGAGGCTGGATGAAGAATCCGGGGCGGTCGGGCGCCGGATGCTTGACGCGGGGATCCGGCACTTGCCCGTTGTCGATCACGACCAGGTGGTGGGCATGCTGTCCATGCGGGACCTGCTGGCGGTGGAGGCCTGGGGATAGCGCGCGTGGCCCGCTAGTAACGCCGGAAGCCGACCGCGTACTCGCATCCGGCCGCCAGTCCGGTGAACCCGGCCATGTTCCGCAGGAACTCGTCCGGATCGAACTCTCCGCCCAGGCCCGCGAGGTAGACCTGGTGTTCCCGCAACGAGGCGATCCCCGCGTCGATGGTCTGGGTGACATCGGCGAAGTGCGTCGGATTCCCGCTGGCGGCCACGTAGATGGCCTTGATCCCCTGCCAGGCGGCACCTGAATCTGTGAACAGCCAGGAATTGGCCGCGTCCCGGCAGGCGTCCAGGGTGGCCAGGCCGACGGCCCGGTGGTCGGCGTGGTTGACCGGGCCATCCTCACCCCAGGTGAGGTCGAAGTTCATGGTGATGACGATGTCCGGCCGGGCGCGGCGCAGTCCGGCCGCCAGGTCGTGCCGCAGCGGGATGCCGTATTCGACCAGGCCGTCGGGGTGATCGAGGAACTCCACTTCCCGCACGCCGACCACCGCCGCGCTGCGGAGTTCCTCCTCCACCCGCAGCGGGCCCACGACGGCTGGGGCCATGCCCTCGATGCCGGCCTCACCGCGCGTGGCGAGCAGGTAGCTGACATGTTTGCCCTGCCGGGTCCACCGTGCGATGGCCGCGGCGACGCCATACTCCAGGTCGTCGGGGTGGGCCACCACGGCCACCGCCCGTTCCCAGTCCTCGGGCATCGGCTCCATGTTCGTGCTCCCTGTCTGGCCGGCACCGGTGCCGGATCTCCCGGCCCCGGCCCATTGTGGCCGATGTTCAGGGCTTCCCGGGGTTGGGGTTGGCCTTTGGCAGCCCGGAGCAGATGCTGGCGCCGGCGTTGCGGGACTGGATCGAGGCGGGGCTGCCGCCCGAGGAGTGATGGTGACGCCGGTGGTGGTGGGGCGCCAGGTCGGCGAGTGTCTTAACCCCGGTGAAGCCCGGGCCGATCACCAGCGTCACCGGCCCGGGCGTCCCGGTCTGCGGGGCCGGCGCCGCCAGCAGGTCCTGGGCGGTGGGCGTCGCCTGCAACGCGGTCATCAGCGTGTAGGCGCTGTCGGCTTGCACCGTCCCCGAATAGGTCACGGTCGTGGTCGTGGCGGCCGGAGCGTTGCCGGTCCCGACGACATCGAAGCCGAGCGCCCGCAGCCGGACCGCCGTGCGATGGGCCAGGCCGGGGGTGCCGGTCCCGTTCATGACCCGAACCTGCACCTTCCCGAACGGCACCGTCGGCAGCGTGTGGTGCCACGGCAGGCTGTCCTGGAGCATCTGGAAGAGGATGTCGTCCTGCGGCTCGAGGGGTATGAGCCGGTTGGTGTTGGCGGGGTCCAGCGTGGTGGGCATCGTGATCAGGGTGACGTGGGAAGCCCGCAGGTGGATCAGGGTCTTGGCCAGCCCGAGCAGCTTGCTGACCGAGTCCATGCCGCTGTCTACCGTCAGGGCCTTGGTGGCCGTGTCGGCGATCTTGAGAAGCTGGAACGAGTTGCTCAGGATGCCCTGGCTGTTCACCTTCTGGATGATGGAGGAGATGAACGCCTGCTGAAGCTCGATCCGGGGCAGGTCCCCGCCGACGTCTCCGGCGGCCGAGACCCCGTGCCGGGTCCGGACGTAGGCCAGTGCCTGGTTGTAGCTGAGCAGATGCTTGCCGCCGCTGATGTTCAGGCCTGTGTACGGGTCGTGGTAGCCACCCGGTGGCGCGCACACCTCCACCCCGCCGATGGCGTTCACCATCTCCCGGAAGGAGTTGAAGTCGAACTCGACGAAATGGTCGATCTTGATACCGGTCAGGTCCTTCACCGTGGCCACGGCACACGTCGGCCCGCCGATGTTCATCGCGCCGTCGATGATGGCCGACTGATAGGGGCCCCAGATCCCGTACCCGATGTGCTTGCGGGCCTTGCAGCCGGGTTCGTAGACCATCGTGTCGCGGGGGATAGACAGGATCAGCGCGTGTGTGTGGGTGGGGTCGAGGTGGACGATGAGCAGATTGTCGGAGTTGGCGGTGTACTTGCTGCCGTTGTGCCCGAACCCCTTCCCCTGCCCGAGCCTGCTGGTCGAGCCGAGCAGCAGGAAGTTCTGGACCCCGTAGACCGACCGGTGGGTGAGGCCACCCACAACGACTGACTTGATGTTGCTGCTGAGGTGCAGGTACTCGCCGTAGACGCCCAGGGTCAGCGCCATGGCCAGGACGGTGAAGACCGTACCGGCCACATAGGCGAATTTCACCGGCAGGCTGGCGTGCCGCCAACCCCGCCGCCGGGGCCTGCGGGCGGGTGGCCGCCCGCGGGAGTGCCCGTACTGGTCCCGGCGCGGTGCGCCCCGGTACTGGTCGCGCATGCCCCTCCTGTCCGGCCGGGCGCGCCGGCGACATGATGGCGATACCGCTCGAATAGTGCCGTCCGGAGGAGCAGATAAGGCGCTGATCCGGCGAAGTTTTTTGCCTCTTTTGATGGAAACATAATGATTTCATGCCCTTGTCACGACCTGCGGGACGTGCGGGTGGCTGGGTGGCCACGTCGGGGCCCAGGCCGGACACCAGGGGAACGAAAGGGGGTACCGCGCCGTTCCAGGGGTCCGGCGTGCCGATGCGACATCCGGGGACCGGGGAACACCGGGACGGTTGCCGGATTCTTCGGGCCGTTCGGCCGGGGCGGGTTTGAGTGAGCCGGCATATCAAGGTAGGCGCGGGGCGTGACTGGCCGGTGCGCCAGTTGGACGGGGGTGAGCCCGGTGAGCAGGCGGCGGCGGCTGATCGTGGTTGCGGTGAGCGCGGCTGTCGCGGTCGTGGGCCTGGTGGTGGCGGGCGTGCTGCTGCTGCCTGGCGGCGGTCCGCCGGGGTCCGGCGGGGACACGACGGCGACCTCACCGCCTGCCAGGACGGCTCTGACGTCCCCGTTCACAGGCGAGCGGGTGACCTCGCTGCGGCGGGTTCTCGCCGTCAAGATCGACAACATCGTGTACGCCCGGCCCCCCACTGGGCTTTCCGCGGCGGACATCGTGTACCTGCTGCCCGTCGAAGGCGGGCTGAGCAGGATCATGGCGATCTATTCCTCGCACTATCCCCCGGTGGTGGGCCCGGTCCGGAGCGCGCGCGAGGACGATCTGGAGTTGCTGCGCCAGTTCGGCAGGCCAGCCTTCGCCTATTCGGGCGCGACGCCGGTCCTGCTCCCCTACATCCACCGCCACGCGCGGATCGTGGACCTGTACGCGGGAACCCACAACGGCTACTTCCGCGACAACCGCCGCATCGCGCCCTACAACCTGTATGCCCGGACCGGGACGCTGCTTGCCCAGGCCCGTGACGCCAGCAGGGCGCACGACATCGGCTTCCGTTTCGGGGCACCTCCCGCCGGAGGCCGGCCGGCCGGTTCCGAGTCGGTCTCCTACCCGGCCTCCTCGTTCACCTTCACCTGGTCAGCGCGGGCCGGGCGGTGGCTGGTTTCGATGGACGGCGCCCCGGCGGACCAGGCTGGTGGCGGCCGCCTGTCGGCCGCGACCGTGGTGATCCAGCACACGACTGTCACGACCTCGCGCTTCCTGGAGTACGGCAGCCGCCCACCGTACGCCCGGAGCACCGGATCGGGCGCGGCTCTGGTGCTGCGCAACGGCCGGGCCTACCAGGTGCGGTGGTCCCGGCCCTCAGCCGACGGCGGCACCACGTACACCCTCTTGTCGGGCGGGCGGATGACCTTCGCCCGCGGCCAGGTCTGGGTCGTGCTCGCCTACCCGTGACGGTGATCTCATTCCTCATGGTGGATACGGTCCAGGCAGACCGTCCACCGGGAAGGCCTGGCGCTCCGCTCGTCAGTGATCGCAGCGCGCGGACTTTGCCCGCGCTGTGCCGCTGCCCGGCCATGAGGGTGAGACGATCGAAAGGTGACCGAGCGGTCCGGGGCCGTACCAGGGCTGCGGCTGGTGAGCAGGTCCGGACGGTGGGTCCTCGCCGCCACCGTCCTGGGATCGAGCATCGCACTGCTCGATTCCACGGTGGTGAACGTCGCGCTGCCGACGATCGGCAGGGAACTCCACGCTGGGCTGGCGGGGCTGCAGTGGACGGTCAACGCCTACGCGCTCAGCCTGGCCGCGCTCATCCTGCTCGGCGGGTCGCTGGGTGACCGGCTTGGACGGCGGCGAATTTTCGTGGTGGGCGTGGCCTGGTTCGCGCTCGCGTCGGCGGCCTGCGGCTTCGCGCCCACCATCGGCACTCTGATCGCGGCGCGGGCGCTGCAGGGAGTGGGTGGGGCGCTGCTCACCCCGGGATCGCTCGCCATCATCCAGGCGACGTTCGCCGCGGCCGACCGGCCGAGGGCCATCGGCGCCTGGTCGGGACTGGGCGGGATCGCCGCCGCCGTCGGGCCGTTCCTGGGGGGCTGGATCGTGGGCGCGGTGGGGTGGCGGTGGATCTTCTTCCTCAACCTGCCGCTGGCGGCGGCCGTTGTGCTGATCACCATGCGGCATGTCCCGGAGACGACCGCGCCCGCCCCCGATGGCAAGTTCGACGTGGCGGGCGCGGTGCTGGGTGCGCTGGCCCTGGCGGGTATCGCGTACGCCCTGATCGAGGCATCGGCGCACGGAGCGGCCAGGGCCGCTGTGGGCGGGGTGGCGGGGGTGCTCGCGAGTGTGGCTTTCCTGGCGGTGGAGCGGCGGAGAGGACGCGCGGCCAGCGCGTGGAAGCGCCCGGGACAGCCCGCGGGGCGCCGGCCAGTGGCACCGATGCTGCCGCTGTACATCTTCGCCTCCCGCCAGTTCTCCGCTGTGAATCTGGTGACGTTCCTGGTGTACGCGGCTCTTGGCGGCACGTTCTTCCTGCTGGTGCTGCAGTTGCAGGTGGTCTCGGGCTACTCGCCGATGGCGGCGGGCCTGGCCCTGCTCCCGTCCACGGCGATCATGCTGGCGCTGTCCGGACGGATGGGCGGGCTTGCCCAGCGCACCGGCCCGCGCTGGCTGATGACGGGCGGTCCGCTTGTGGCCGCGGTGGGGCTGGTGCTGGCGACCCGGATCGGCCCGCACGCCTCCTACGCCGCCGACGTGCTGCCAGCGGTCGGCCCGTTCGGTCTGGGGATCGCCATGACTGTGGCACCGCTCACCGCTACCGTCCTGGCCAGCGCGGATGTGGAGCACGCGGGCACCGCCAGCGGGGTGAACAACGCCGTGGCACGGGCCGCCAGCCTGCTCGCCGTGGCCGGGCTGCCGTTCGCGGTGGGCCTGACGGGGTCCGGCTACGGCGACCCGGCGGTGCTGTCGTCGGGATTCCGCGAAGCCATGCTGATCTGCGCCGGGCTGCTCGCGGCGGGTGCGGTGGCCGCGGCGGTGTCCATCGACAACAACGTGCTGCGGGAGGTCGCCGGGCATCCGGTGCCCGAACCGCAGTGCCGTACCTGGTGTGCCGTCGGCTCCCCGCCGCCGGAGCCGGGCACGCCCCGTCATAGTGCCCGCGGATCCATCGGCGAACCGCGCGGTGAGAGCACAGCCAGGGCCACCGGCCAGTAAGCTCACAGTCCTCTCGCCCGGTCACGGCCGCTGGCCGGGCAGGACCCACGACAAGGAAGCCCGCTGTCATGCGCTGGTCACAGATGCACATCCCGACGCTGCGAGAGGATCCGGCCGATGCCGGCGCGCCGAGCCACCGGCTGCTGGTGCGCGCGGGGTACATCCGGCAGTTGATGGCCGGGCACTACTCCCTGCTGCCGCTGGCAATCCGGGTCCGTGTGAAGGTGATGGACATCATCCGCCAGGAGATGGACCGGATCGGTGCCCAGGAGATGCTCGCGCCCACCATGCACCCGGCGGAAGTGTGGCAGCGCAGTGGCCGGTGGGACACCATGGCGGAGGTCATGTTCCGGCTCACCGACCACAAAGGTGCCGTGAACGTGCTCGCAGTGACCCACGAGGAGATCTTCACCCTGCTCGCCCAGGAACTGAACTCCCATAAGCAGCTTCCGCAGGCCTGGTACCAGTTCCAGACCAAGTTCCGGGACGAGCCCCGGCCCCGGGCGGGCCTGCTGCGGGTGCGCGAGTTCACTATGAAGGACTCCTACACCTTCGATCTCGACGCAGCCGGGCTCGATGTCGCCTTCGACCGGCACCGCGCGGCGTACCTGCGGATCTTCGAACGGCTCGGCATCCCCGCGATCCCGGTGGAGGCCTCCAGCGGCGCCATGGGCGGGCGTGACTCCACCGAGTTCATGTGCCCGTCATCGGCGGGTGAGGACCTGGTCGCCCATTGCGCCAACTGCGGCTACGCCGCCAACGTGGAGAAGGCCACCTCCGCGCTTTTCCCGGTCATCGATGCGGACGGCCCGGTGGCACCGGAGCGGTTCGACACTCCCGGTGTGCGCACGATCCAGGACCTCGCCACGGCCTACGACGCCCCGGCCACGCGCCAGATCAAGACCCTCGTCTACGTGGTGGACGGGCGCCTCATGCTGGTGCTGCTGCGCGGGGACCACGCGCTGAACGAGCAGAAGCTCATGGACGCGGCCGGCGCTGTCGCGGTCCGCCCCGCCCAGCCGCAGGAGATCCGCGAAGCGCTCGGCGCACTGCCCGGCAGCCTCGGCGCGGTGGCGGTGAGCGATCTGCCGGTCGTGGCGGATGAGGCACTGCGCGGCCGGCAGAACATGGTGACCGGTGCCAACACCGATGACGTCCACCTGCGCGGAGTGGATGTGGACCGGGACATCGCCGTGGGCGCCTGGGCCGACCTTCGAGAGGTGGCGGCGGGGGAGCCGTGCGTGCGGTGTGGCCACCCGCTGGAGTTGCTGGCCACGATCGAGATCGGGCACATCTTCAAACTCGGCTACAAGTTCACAAAGGCGTTCAACATCACCGTGCTCAACGCCGAAGGCGAGCGTGTGCACCCGATCATGGGCTGTTACGGGATCGGGGTCGAGCGCGCGATGGCCGCGATCGTGGAATCCCATCACGATGAGCGGGGGATCGTCTGGCCGGCCGCAGTCGCGCCGTTCGCCGTCGTGGTCACCATCGCCCAGGTCGATGACCCGGAGTCCGCCAAGGTCGGCGAGTCCCTCTACGAGCAGTTCGCCGCGGCCGGGATCGACGTGATCATCGATGACCGGGACGAGCGGGCGGGGGTCAAGTTCCGGGACGCGGAACTGACCGGGATCCCGGTGCGGGTCACCGTGGGCAAGCGCGGGCTGGCCGAGGGGAGCGTCGAGATCACCCGCCGCGCCACCGGTGAGACCGTCAAGGTGGCCGTCGCCGATGCGCTGGCACACGTCCGTGACGCACTGGCCGGAGCCTGAGCACAGTAGCCCCGGAGTTCAGGCGGAAGCTGTGGGCGGGCGGTTCTCGGCGCGGACCACGGTGTCGATCGCCACCCGTTCCCCCGCCTCGGTGGGGACCGTGCGGGAAGCCTGCTCGGCGCGGACGATGGTCAGGGACGGCACCGCCGCCACGATCTCGGGCAGACGGTGCAGGAACGCCGGGTTCTGCGGCCCGCCGTAGCCGCTGCTGAGATTTTCTATGTCGTGACCGACCACCAGCAGGGTGCCCCCGGGCGCCACCGCCGCCGCGGCCCTGTGCAGAACGGGCTCGAAGTCCGGCCAGGGCAGCTGGAGATAGGCGATCAGCACGAGGTCGAAGGCGCCCGGCGCGGGCTGGTAGGAGCGGATGTCCGCCAGCAGCAAGGTGATGCTCAGGTCCTGGCTGGAGGCCAGGGCAGCCGCCTTGGCCAGCGCCACCTGGGAGAAGTCGACGCCGGTGACCTGCCAGCCCAGCGAGGCCAGCCAGATGGCATGCCGCCCTTCACCGGTGCCGAGGTCCAGTGCCCGGCCCGGGGCCATGCCCGCGACTTCGTCGAACACGAACTTGTTGGGCTGCCCCGACCAGACCAGCTCCGGCCCCGCATACCGCTCGTCCCAGACGTCACGTTCCATCGTGCCGTCCGCCCCGCCCGACCCGGGCGGAGCCTCAGGTGCCTGCATGCCCGCTCGCCTCCTGCTCAGCGATGCTGGCCCGGACCTTCTCCATGTCCAGTTCGCGTGCCTTGGTGATGAGTTCGGTCAGCGCCGCTTCGGGAAGTGCTCCCGGCTGGGCGTAGACGATAACCTGGTCACGGATGATCATGAGTGTTGGGATCGAGGAAATCCCGAACGAGGCCGCGAGCGCCGACTGCGCCTCGGTGTCCACCTTACCGAAGACAGCATCCGGGTACTTCTGCGATGCCTTCTCGAAGACCGGCCCGAACGTCCGGCAGGGCCCGCACCATGCCGCCCAGAAGTCCACTAGTGCCAGGTCGCTGCCAGCGATCACGGACTCGAAGTTCTCGGTGGTCAGTTCTACGGTTGCCATATGCCCTCCTCGGCTGGTGACGGATACCCCACGGGGTATGAACCGAGCTACCCCGCGCCGCATTCCCCACTGTGCCCGCCCGACTGCGGCCCGGGCACCGGCCATGATGAACTTGATTCTGGCGGATTTCCGGGAAATGGCCCTGAGATTCCTTGAGGATCATGGTGACAGGGCGTGTGGGCTCGCCCGGCACGCCAGGATGCACTCGGCGGGAGGAGAGCGGCATGCGGATCGGTGTGTCTTTGCCGGAGCCAGGCGGCGCGGACCCCATGGCGACGTTGCGGCATGACATCGAGCGCGCGGCCGAAGACGGCTTCGCGTCCGCGTGGATGAGCAACATCTTCGGCGTGGACGCGCTCACCGCACTTGCCGTCGCGGGCAGCGCCATTCCCGGCATCGAACTCGGCACCGCCGTGATGCCCACCTATCCGCGTCACCCGGCCGCCCTCGCCCAGCAGGCGCTCACCGCCGCGGCCGCCCTGCAGGGCAGGCTGACTCTGGGCATCGGGGTCTCGCACAAAATCGTGATCGAGGACATGTTCGGGTACTCCTTTGCCCGGCCACTGCAGCACATGCGCGATTACCTGTCTGTCCTGAGGCCACTGCTGGATGGCGACCCCGCCGACGTCACGGGGGCGACCGTCTCAGCCCATCTTGGCCTGTCGATCGCGCGGCCCGGCCGGGTGCCGATCCTGCTGGCGGCGCTCGGCCCGGCGATGCTGAGGCTCGCCGGTGAGCAGGCGGACGGCACGGTCCTGTGGATGACCGGCCCGGCCACCGTCCGCGATCACATCGCCCCCAGCATCGCCCTGGCCGCAAGCGCGGCCGGCCGCCCGGCCCCCAGGGTGGTCTGCATCCTCCCGGTATGTGTCACCGACGATGTGCCGGCCGCACGTGAGCGCGCCGCCACGATCTTCTCCATCTACGGCCAGCTGCCCTCCTACCGGGCCATGCTCGACCGGGAGGGTGCGGCGGGGCCCGCCGACGTGGCCATCATCGGGCAGGAGAGCACGGTCGAGGAACTGATCGCAGGGCTCGCGCAGGCTGGTGTCACCGACTTCGTGGCCGGCGAGTTCGGCCGGGGCGCGGACGCCGACCGGACCCGGGCGCTGCTGCGCTCGCTCGTCAGCTGAGCCCGGACCGCGAGCGGGCCCCGAGTTAGGGACCATTGCCTCTGGTCGGTGGCTTTCCACCTGCGCAGACTGAAAGCACCTGGCTGCGGTAGGTGGGGCAGCGACGGACCCGCGCCGTCGGTGCGATCGGGGGCAGGGCGTGCCGGCCTGGCCCGACTCGCCCGGGCGCCGGCGCCGGCGGCTCACGAAGGCTGGCGGAGGAATGCGACGATGCCTTTCCGGGACCGGCGGGAGGCCGGCCGACGACTGGCCGAGCGACTTGGGCACCTGAGGGGAGCGCAGGTCGTGGTCTTGGGCCTGCCACGGGGAGGGGTGCCGGTAGCGGCCGAAGTGGCGGTTGCGCTGCGCGCCCCGCTGGACGTCATCATGGTCCGCAAGCTCGGGGTGCCCGTGCAGCCAGAACTCGCGATGGGGGCCATCGGTGAGGGCGGCGTGCGGGTGCTCAATACCGACGTGCTGACCGCGGCGCGGATCACCGATGCCGAGATCGCTGGTGTGGAGGCCAGGGAACGCGCCGAACTCCAGCGCCGTGCCCGCCGGTTCCGCGGGGCCAGGGAACGCACCACCGTACGTGGCCGGACGGCAGTCATCGTCGACGATGGCATAGCCACCGGATCGACCGCGCGAGCCGCGTGCCAGGTCGCCCGGGCGCAGGGAGCGGCGAAGGTGGTGCTCGCGGTGCCGGTGGCACCGGCGCAGGCGCTCGGGCCGGTGGGTGAGGATGCCGATGAGATCATCTGCCTGGAGACGCCCGAACACTTCCTGGCGATCGGCGAATGGTATGAGGACTTCGGCCAGACCAGCGACGAAGAGGTCGTGGAGTTGCTGGCACAGGCCGCCGGGCCGTCTGGGACTGTGACGGAAGACTTCGACGGCGAGGTGAGGTTCCCGGCGGCGGACGCCGAACTGGCTGGCCACCTGAGCGTGCCGGCGGCCGCGCGCGGCATCGTGCTGTTCGCTCACGGCAGCGGCAGCAGCCGTCACAGCCCGCGCAACCAGTACGTGGCACGCTCCCTCAACGACGCCGGGATCGGCACCCTGCTCTTCGACCTGCTGACGGTCGGCGAAGCGGGCGATCGCGCGCACGTCTTCGACATCGGCCTGCTGGCAGGCCGTCTGGCTGGTGCGACGGACTGGCTGCGCGCACTGCCGCTGGCCGCCGGGGTGAACCTCGGCTACTTCGGGGCCAGCACTGGCGCCGCCGCTGCCCTGTGGGCGGCCGCCGAACCGCAGCGGGATGTGAGCGCCGTGGTGTCCCGCGGCGGCAGACCGGACCTGGCCATGTCGCGCCTGGCGGAGGTCCGGGCGCCGGTCCTGCTCATCGTGGGTGGCGATGATCGGTTCGTGCTCGAATTGAACCGCGAGGCGCAGCGGCATCTGCGCGGTGAGAGCGAACTCGCCGTGATCCCCGGGGCGACCCATCTCTTCGAAGAGCCGGGGGCGCTGGAACGGGTGTCCGTCCTGGCCCGCGACTGGTTCATCCACCGGCTGGCGCGCACTCATGCCCAGGCATGACGATCGCGCCGCGGCTGTCGTCGAGACCCATTCCGGGATCATCTACTTCTCCGGCGACCGGGTGTTCAAGCAGAAGAAGCCGCTGGACCTGGGCTTCCTGGACTACCGGCGGCGGGAGGCGCGGGAAGCGGCCTGCCACCGCGAGGTGCGGCTCAACCGGCGCCTCGCCCCCGAGGTCTACCTCGGTGTCGCCGACGTGTGCAACCCCGATGGCACGCCCTGCGAGCACCTGGTGGTGATGCGGCGGCTGCCGGCCGGCCGGAAGCTGAGCACGCTGGCCACGGTGGGGCTGGTCACCGCGGGCCAGTTGCGCCACCTCGCCCGGGTGCTGGCGGCCTTCCACGCGAAAGCAGAGACTTCGGCCGACATCGACTCCGCCGCCAGCCGGGACGCGCAGGCCGCCCGGTGGGAGGCCAACCACGCGGAGATGGCCAGGTTCACCGGGCCGGTCTTCGACCCGCGGGCGCTCGCCGACGTCGCCGCGCTGGCGCGCCAGTACCTGGCCGGCCGGGCGGATCTGTTCGCCGACCGGGTGAGCGCGGGGCGCGCCCGCGACGGCCATGGGGACCTGCTGGCCGATGACATATTTCTGCTGGAGGAGGGGCCGGCGGTGCTCGATTGCCTGGAATTTGACGATCGTCTGCGCTGGGGTGATGTGCTGGCGGACGTCGCGTTCCTGGTGATGGATCTGGACAGGCTCGGCCGGCCCGATCTGGCCGCGCAGTTCCTGGCCGCCTACCGCGAATTCACTGGTGACACATGGCCGGAATCGCTAGCCCACCACTACATCGCCTACCGGGCGCAAGTGCGGGCGAAGGTCACGGCGCTGGCCTGGGAGCAGGCGGGGCCCGGAGCACCCGACCGCGGCGAAGACCACCGCGCGGCCCGGTCCCTGCTCGATCTGGCACGCCGGCACCTGATCGCTGGGCAGGTGCGGCTGATCGTCATCGGCGGGCTGCCCGGAACCGGAAAATCAACACTGGCCGCCGGGCTCGGCCGGGCGTGGGGCGCCTCGGTGGTCCGCTCCGATGAGGTCCGCAAGCAACTGGCCGGGGTGGACCCGTCAACCCCTGCTCCCGCACCATTCGGTCAGGGCTTGTACCGGCCGGAGATGACGGAGGCGACCTACCGCGCCATGCTGGCGCGCACACGCGTCGCGCTGTCCCACGGCGAATCGGTCATCGCCGACGCTTCCTGGCACGACCCGGCCTGGCGCGGGGCGGCCCGGGAGGTGGCGAGCCAGACGGCGGCGGAACTGATCGAACTCCGCTGTGAACTGCCCGTTGACGTCATCCTGCAACGCGTCACCGGCCGGGCCCGCCAAGGCGATCCCTCGGATGCCACCGCAGACCTGGTGCGCAGGCTGGCGGCCTCGCGCAGTCCCTGGCCTTCGGCACTTGAGGTGGATACCAGTCCTGCGCCCGGCAAGATCGTCGAAGGGGTATTGGAGATGCTCGCGGGCGGCCGGGGGACTGCGTGGGCCAAGCGCTGATCACCGACCTGTACGAACTGAACATGGTCGCCAGCTACCTGCGCCGGGGCATGACCGCTCCCGCCACCTTCAGCCTGTTCGTGCGCGGCCTCCCCGAGCACCGTGGCTTCCTGGTAGCGGCCGGGCTCGAGGATTGCCTGGCCTACCTGGAATCGCTGGAGTTCTCCGGGCCTGACCTGGACTGGCTGAGACAGGAGGGCTTCCCGCCCGGCATCATCGAGGCGCTGCGGGGGTTGCGATTCACCGGTGATGTGCACGCCGTCCCGGAGGGGCGCGTCGTCTTCGCGGGTGAGCCGCTGCTGGAGGTCACCGCACCGCTTCCGCAGGCCCAGCTGGTCGAGACGTTCCTGCTCAATCAGGTGACGTACCAGAGCGCGATCGCGACCAAGGCTGCCCGCTGCGTGCTGGCCGCGGACGGCATAGAACTGGTCGACTTCGCGCTGCGCCGTACCCATGGCGTGGAGGCGGGCATGGCGGTCGCCCGGCTCTCGGCCATCGCCGGGTTCGCGGCCACCAGCAATGTCGAGGCGGCCCGCCGTTACGGCCTGACCCCGGCCGGGACCAT
Source organism: Actinomycetota bacterium (assembly GCA_027306495.1). GTDB lineage: Bacteria > Actinomycetota > Actinomycetes > Streptosporangiales > Streptosporangiaceae > DAHUZQ01. The sequence goes on from DAHUZQ010000058.1 coordinate 15,350, forward strand.
GGCGCATTCCTACATCGAGGCGTTCGGCGATGAAGCGGCGGCATTCCGGGCATTCGCGGCCGACCTGCCCACCCGGCTCACGTTCCTGGTCGACACCTACGACACGCCGACCGGGGTGGGGAAGGCGGCCGCCGTGATCGCTGAGATGGGGCTCACCGGGCCGGTCGGGGTCCGGCTCGACAGCGGAGATCTGACGGTCCTAGCCAGGCAGGCACGCCAGATCCTCGACGCGGCGGGACTGCCACACGTGCGGATCTTCGTCAGCGGTGGGCTCGATGAGTACGATCTCGAACGCTTCCGCAGGCGGGGAGTTCCTATCGATGCGGCAGGCATCGGGACCAGGCTGGGTGTCTGCGCAGACGCCCCGTCCCTGGACAGCGCCTACAAGCTGGTCGCTTACGACGGCCGGCCGGTGCTGAAACTGTCCCCGGGCAAAGCGACGCTGCCCGGCCCCAAGCAGGCGTGGCGCACCCGGCCGGCCAGCCAGGACCTGCTGGCCACGCGCGCGGAGCCGGGCCCGCCGGCGCACGATCCGCTGCTGGTGCCGGTGATGCGGAACGGGGTCCGGTGCCAGCCGCTGGGCTCGGTAGCCGAAGCTCGCGGACGGCTGACAGAAGATCTGGCCGCACTCCCGGCGGCCGCCCGGGACATCCGCGAGCCGGTCCCGGTTCCCGTCAGGGTTTCGGGCGCCCTTCAGGCGCTCGCCGCCGAAGTGGCGGGAGCGGCACGGGCCGCGTCGGCTGGCCTCACTCGCCGGTTATCTCCGCATGGCACCGGGGGCACCGCGTCGGCGGGTCCGAGTCCGCCATCGTTCCGCAGGCCGGGCACACCCGGCGCATCCAGCAGGCTGGATCGCCGGGCCGCTCCGGGGTCTCATCGACGGTGCCCGCCCCGCCGGACGCCGCGGGTGGGCCCAGGTCGCCGGACAGGGTGGTCCGGCCCGGCGGGCTGGCCTCACCGAGCCGGCTGGATTGATCGGTCATCGGGTCCCCCCGAGTTGATCGGCCAGGACAGCGGCCTGGCTGTGCGCCAGGTCCTTGGTGGCGGTGAGCAGGATGAGCGGCCCTTGGTCCGCGAGGTCGCGCAGGTGATGGAGGGCGGCTGACCGCTCGGGGCCGGCGAGTTCGGCTGTGTACCGTCGGCTGAACTCCCCGAACCTGGCGGGTTCGTGACCATACCAGCGGCGCAGTTCCTCCGATGGTGCCACCGCTTTGGCCCATTCGTCGATGGGTGCGGCGGCCTTCGCGAGGCCACGCGGCCACAGGCGGTCCACAAGCACCCGGCGGCCATCTGCCGCGCTCGGGCGGTCGTAGACACGCGCCAGCCGAACCTCATGGGTGTGCGGCATCACGTTCCTCCCGGTGGCGCGGCGACCAGCCCGCCGCGCTCGACCAGGTACCGGGTGAGGAGGGCCTGATACCTGTATCGCTTCATATCCAGAAGTTGCGCCTCCCGGAGTCGGTGTGCCCTGGCTTCCCGGCCGGGCCCGGCCGGGAAGCCAGGGTTTCCTGGCGACGTATACATCGTATCGCGATATAAGATCGGGAGCTAGGCGGGGGATGCCCACGCCGTGACGGGCTCGCATACGTTGAGGAGGTGCACGAACTGACCCAGGCGGACTTCGAGAACCTGCTTGCCTTCCGTACCGGGCTGCGCAGGTTCCTGCACTGGAGCAAGGCGGAGGCTCGCACGGTCGGCCTGACGCCCGCGCAGCATCAGTTGCTCGTCGCGATCAAGGGCCACCCCGGCCCGCAGCACCCCACCATCTCCGATCTGGCCGGATATCTGCTGCTGCGCCACCACAGCACGGTGGAACTGGTGGACCGGGCGACCATTGCCGGCCTGGTGGAACGCAAGGGCGACTATCAGGATGGCCGGGTGACCCGGGTGCTGCTCACCGCTGACGGCGAATCCCGGCTGGCGCGGCTGGCGCCAGCACATCTGGACGAGATCCGCAGGCTCGCGCCGGTGCTGGAGCATCTGCTGGCGGGCTGGTCGCGCGGGGAAATCGCCGACCAGGGGGCCGGAACGCCGCAATCGCAGCACGATCGCGCCACGAGTGCGGGTCAGCGGGCGGCCGCGCACTCGGCGGCCGGGGAATCGCGCGCAGCCGGGGAATCGCGCGCAGCCGGGGAATCGCGCGCGGCCGGGGAACCGCGCGCGGCCGGGCAGTCCGCGCCTGCGGCGCCGTCGCGCGACCCGGTCGCGCACACCTGACCTCCCCGCTCACCGGGTGGCGCGCAGGAAGGCGCCGGTGTTATGCCCGGCGCACACCCGTTCGCCGGGGCCGGCCAGATCCTCGGGAACGCCCGCGACGGACCGGGCCGCCTTCTCGTACACCCGCACGCGGCAGGGGTCACTTCCGGTGATCGCGGTGGGGTCCGCGCACTCGGTGAGCAGGCCGGCGACCAGATCGTCGGTCCGCACCGGGTCGCCTCGTCAGCAACGCGCGGGAGCAGGTGGGGCCCGCTAGCCGGCGGGCGTGATCAGGCCGTAGTGGCCGTCGTAGCGGCGGTACAGTATCCGGCCCCGCTGCCGCCCATCGGCCTGGCGGAAAAACAGGAACGGCTGTCCGGAGAGGTTGAGCCGGTTCACCGCCCCAGCCGTCGTGAGCACGGCGGCAGGCTGGTCGCTCACCGTGAGCGGGAGGGCGCCCGGTGCGATCCTGTCCGGCTCGGGGTGGATCTGGGCGAGCCGGTAGCCGGTGGGACCAGCCCGGTAGATGACGCTGTCCTGGCCGGTGCCGAGTTCGGTGAACAGGTGGAAGCCGTAGTCCAGTGAGTTCATGTCGAACGCCGCTTCCTCCGCGGTGCTGACCGCGAGCCCGAACGCCTTGTGCCGGACGATCCGCCGGTCTTCGGGTGGCCTGGGATAGAACGAGGGATGGTGGCTCGGCTCGTCGGTATGACGCCACTCGTGCTCCCCACCGCTCGGCCGGCGGTCGTTGCGGTCCTTCCACCGCGCCGCCAGTCGCTCGGCGGCATGCCTGAGCTTGTCCTCCAGCACTGCCAGCGATTCGCTGAGGGTTTCGGCTACAGCCTGCACCCGGAGCAGGTGGCCGTTGACGTCCACGTTGGCCTGGACCGAGAAAGGCGTGGCAACCGCCGGGTCGCCGTGCCGGGTGACCCTGACCCGGGCCGACAGGACGGGCTGGCGGATGTGGGCGAGCACCGCGCCCACCCGCCGCCGGCTCTCCTCGACCGCCTCCTCCGGCACCGAGTCTCCAAGGGTGACCCGGATGTCCTCATACGTGATCGAAGCCGTGTTAGCCATCGTTGCCCCCTCTTCCCTCTTCCTACCCTGGTGGGGCAGTGCGATGACATGACCAGAGGTCACCTCGAAGGTCCACCAAGGGCCCGGTGGCAAGGCGTGGGCGAGCCGCCGGTCGTATACATTCGGCTAATAGATGACTACTTGGCGCGACGAGAATTCGGATTACCCCAGCGGGCGCGTGGAGGGTGCGCCCGCGGCGCCAGAGCAGGCTGGCGGCGAGGGCACGGGGCCCGTCGTGCGGTTCGCCAACTGGCCGGACTACATCGACACCGACCCAGCGCGCCCGCATCACTCGCCGACTCTGGCGGAGTTCACCCGGCGGACCGGCATCCGGGTGGAGTACAGCGAGCCAATCGAAGGCAACCAGCAATTCTTTTCCCTGATCGGCGGGCAGGCCGCGATGGGCCGCAACCCCGGTTTCGACTTGGTCGTGCTGTCCGACTGGATGGCCGGTCAGCTCATTGGGCTGGGCTGGGCTCAGAAGCTGTCGCCGGACGCGGTGCCTAACGCCGCGAACCTGCTGCCCGTGCTGAGAGCGTCACCGCTGGCCGACGTGGACAGCCACTCCCTGCCCTGGCAGGCGGGGTTCACCGGCATCGCCTACAACATGGCCGCGAGCGGCCGCCCGGTCACGGCCATGTCGGAATTGCTCACCTCGCCTGATCTGGCCGGCCGGGTGGCGCTGACGGCGGACATGCGGGACGTGATGGGCTTGATCATGCTGGAACGCGGCACGGACCCGCTCGATTTCACGCCCGTGGAGTTCGATCTCGCGCTGTGTGAACTCGAACGCGCCGTGCAGGCGGGGCAGATCCGCACCGTAACCACTCAGTACCGGTCGGCCCTGCGGCGGGGGGAAATCGCCGCCTGCGTGGCCTGGGCGGGTGATGTGCTGGCGGAGAGCCAGCGCAACCCCGACGTCCACTTCGTGATCCCGGCCAGTGGCGCGATGCTCTGGACCGACAACATGCTCATTCCCCTGCTCTCCCCGCATCAGCGGGAAGCCGAGCAGCTCATCAACTACTACTACGAGCCAGCCGTCGCGGCGCGGGTCGCGGCGTCGCAGTTCTTCGTCTGTCCCGTCGTCGGCGCCCGCGAGGCGCTGCCGGGGGGCCGGCCCGGATTCGCCCACGACGAACTGGTCTTCCCCTGCGCGCAGATGCTGGCGCGGGGCCACTACTTCGCCAAGCTGACCCCGGTGCGCAACGCGGTCTACACCGAGAAGTTCAACTTCGCGCTGGGCCTGTAGACCCGCGGCCTGGGCCTGTGGACCCGCGGTCTGGACACTAGGTTCAGCACCAAGCCGGGACAGCACCTGGGACGCAGGACCCTTCCCGGTGATGGGCGAACTCTGCCGGTAACTCTGCCGGTAAGACCACATGGACTCCTGTCCGAGGGGTGACCTAGCGTGACCTCCAGCAACCCGGCGAGTGGGCGGTACGGCAATGCAAGAACCTGCTCATTGGCCGCTTGGCAGTCATCAGCATGCCGGGAGTCAATTGTGGCATTCGCCGGATCCAATCATCACTTCTTCACTGACTTGACGCAGGCCAAGGTTGACATCGGGGCCTCCGCCGTGTCCCTGAATCCTACTGGCGAGCGTATCTACGATAACGATGGTACGTACCCGAATGCGGTCTTCAGCTGGCCTTCGCTGCCCGCGTCCAACCCGCGTGTCTGCATTTCAATTCGTCCTCCGCTCTGGGAGCTGATCAACCCGCTTCAGTATCCCGCTTTGGCGTCTGAGCTGAAACATTTCCTCACGGCCGCGCCGGCGGGAGCTCCCTCGCTGATCGCTTTGTGGCACGAGGCGTCCGGCGATAATTGGTCGTGCAGCAATAAGACGCCCAAGGCAGACTGCGGCCCAAATAAAAACCTCGTGTGCAGGGGACCGGGCGGGATCTATTCGGCATACTTCGCCTCCCTCGACAGTCAGTTTCCCAGTCAGGGCGGAGCGGCGGGTCTCCTGACGCAGGCACAGGTCTTCGTGCAAAAGAAGGCAAGAAAATTGAACGCTAATGTGCTGGTGGGTGCCATCGAGGTCGTGTCGAAAGCCACCTCATCGGATCTCGCATGCACCATCAGTCCGTGGATGGCGGATGATCTCGACTTCTACGCTTGCGACGTCTACGACTCCAGCACCGGGACCGCGGTCCCAGCCGATCTGCTCGGCGTCTTCCAGACCGTGGCCCAGGATCATATGAAGACGGGCTCCCCGGTGATCGGCATAACGGAGACCAACTCGCGGTTTCCGGGGCGGCGACCATTCTGGTTCGCCTCGGCGTGGT